>JBFKLX010000166.1:0-12618 GCA_041630155.1 Acidobacteriota bacterium | reverse complement strand
CACCACGTCTTCGAGGGAGGGTGGTTTTGGATCATCCCCTTCAACAATCATGTGGATGCCGTCAATCCTCTGTGCAGCGTCGGACTGGTCCTGAATCGAGAGCTCTATCCAGAGCGAGGATGCGATGCAGAAGAGGAATTCTACGAGTTCGTGAACCGGTTCCCGCAGATGCGTCGCCAGTTCGAGGGCGCCAGGGCGGTGCGCAACTGGGTGTCCACCCCGCGCATGCAGTACCATTCCCGCAAGATCACGGGTCCGCGTTTCTGCCTGCTGGCCCACGCCGCCGGATTCATCGACCCGCTCTTTTCCTCGGGTCTGAACCTCACGGCAGGAACTGTCGATCTGCTGGCCAATCGGCTGCTCCAGGCGTTTGAGACGGGGGATTTCTCCGAGCAGAACTTCGAGCCGGTCGACCGCTTCTTCAGGGCCAGCCTGGCTCACTACGACGAAGTGGTGGGCAGCGCCTTCGTGTCCTTTCGCGACGTCGAGCTCTGGGACGCCTGGTTTCGTGTCTGGGTCGTGGCGTTGCTGATCGGTACGGCCCTCAACGCCAATCTCTACCTCCGCTACCTGGAGACGGGCAGCCGCGACGCCCTGAAGGACTCGGAGCAGGATCCCTACACCGGGGTGCTGGGTTCTCGCATCCCAGAATGGCGACAGGTCTTCGAGGAGGCCCTGGCCAAGATGGACCAGGTCCGCGACGGCCAGTGCGAGCCCGCTGTGGCGGCCCGGGAGATCCGCTCGCTCTTCGAGTCGCTGGACTATTTCCCGTCCTATTTTCGCTGGAACGACTCGCGTGTGCGCACTACCCCCGCCTTCACCGTCTGGGGCATGACGCGCATGTACTTCTGGTACCGGTTTCGGGCCCCCCGCCACATCCGCAAGCTGCTGTTCGACTGGAGTCCCCTCACCGCCTACCGATTCATCCTGAAGTCGATTCTGGAAAACAAGGGACTGGCGCGCCGCCGCGGGCGCCTCTACGTGCGCGACGTGTTTCGCGCCTGGAACAAGGATTGGAGTTTGATCCGGTGAGCACTACTCCGGCCAGCCGAAAAGCGAGTCCCCAGGAGGAAGGGACAGTGACTTCAGAACGAGACCTGGCCAAACACGACCTCCCCTTCACGATCGTGAACCTGGGGTCCAGTGTCTTGGCTCTCATCCTGCCGTTCGTCTACTATTCGAAGTCGTCCATCCTCGCCTTCTCGATCTTCTACACCATCACCGGACTGGGTTTGACGCTCGGCTACCATCGGCTCTTCGCTCACCGCGCCTTTCAAGTTGCACTCTGGTTGGAACATCTCATCGCTTTCTGCGGATATCTGGCCATTCAGAGAGGGCCCATCTTCTGGGTAGCCATGCACCGGCTGCACCACAAGTTCACTGACGTTCCCGGAAAAGACCCGCACACACCCAAGGAGGGCTTCTGGCACGTCCATTTCGGTTGGACCCAAAAACGACGCAGCGACGTTTGGGATCGTGACGTCTACCGGAAGCTGGCTCCCGAGTTGCTGGGCGACAGGTTTTATCTGGCCCTCGATAGCGAACTCTGCGACTACGCGACCTACGTCTGCCTGCTGATCAGCTCCTACCTGTTGGGCGGTCTGATCGGCCCGGCGCCAGGCTTCGACAGTTACAACGCTCTCTGTTTCCTGGTGTGGATCGGGATCCTGAATCGAGTCGCCTTGTTGCACGCCTTCGGGCTCATCAACTCGGTCTGTCACACCTTCGGGGCCAAACCCTTCAAGACCAAGACGGCCGACGAGTCCGTCAACAACTTCCTGGTTGCGTTGCTCATCTTCGGCGAAGGCTGGCACAACAACCACCACACATTCCCAACCTCGGCGCGGCAGGGGTTACGCTGGTATCAGGTCGATGTGGCCTGGTACGTGATTTGGATTTTGAACAAGCTGGGCTTGGCCCGAAGAGTCCGACGAGCCCGGCCCGAGTCGATCCGAAAGAAGTTGCGACGGCAAACCGCCAGTCCGCGGTGCTGACGGATCTCGAAGGGGAGCCACGGCTTCGAACGCGGGGGAGGAGGACATTGTCTGCCCAGCCGGAACTTCACAAGGAATACCCGGAGGACGGTGAAGAGGAGCTCGTGGAGAAGCTCATCCCGCTGCTCGAATTGCTGATCGAAAAGGACTACATCACCGGCACCACCTACCGGGACACGCACGCCAAAGGGCACGCAGCGGTACGAGCCGAGTTCTCTGTCGATGCGGACCTGCCGGATGACTTGCGGGTCGGTTTGTTCAAAGAGCCGGTCGCCTATCCCGCCTGGATTCGGTTTTCCAATCTCAGCCCGCGGCCACGAGCGGACAAGAAGAGAGACGTACGGGCCATGTCGATCAAGTTGATGTCCGTGCCCGGGCCGCGGCTCTGGCAGAGCGAGCCGGACGCCCAGACGCTGGACTTCATCATGATGAGCTCCCAGACTTTCCTGTCCCCGAATCTCGCCACGTTCTGCGACTTGGAGGTCGCGATCTACAAAGGCGGATTGAGCCTCCTCTGGTTTTTCGTCACCCATCCGCGGGTTGCCCTGAGCATCCTGAAAGGCAATCGCAGAACCGCCAACCTGCTGGAGATTCCCTACTACAGCCAAACAGCCTACGCCTTTGGAGAGAAGGCCGTTCAGTATCACATCGCACCGCGCCAGCAGCCGAGCAGCCGGATGCCCGGCAGACCGGCCAATAATTTCTTACGAGAACGGCTTCGCGAAGACCTTGGCCGCCAGGAGCGGTTTTTCGATTTCATGGTGCAATTCCAGACGGATCCGGTGCGGATGCCCATTGAGAACCCGATGGTGCCGTGGAGTCCCGAACTCTCTCCCTACCGGAGGGTGGCGACGATCAAGATCCTGCGTCAGGAATTCGATTCACCCGCCCAGATGCAGTTCGCCGAGAATCTCTCGTTCAGTCCCTGGAGAACACTTCCGGAACACCGTCCCCTGGGTTCGGTCAATCGAGCGCGTCTTCACGTCTACCCCGCCATCTCGCGATTTCGCCACCAGCGCAACAACACGGTCAGCAAAGAACCCGAATCAGGCAGTCCGAGTCTGTGATGGAATCGGCTCGGCTGGGGCGCCATCGGAGCGGAGACCACTCGGTACGGTCCTCTCGCTTCGGGACGTTCTGGTGCTTTGCCGGGGCGCGCTGGTTTAGACTAGAGGCATGACGTTTCCCTTCATCTGGAATCCGCTTCGTCTGCTCGGTTGGCGCGGCCCGCTCGTGACCCTGGGGCTGTTGCTGTTTGGGGTTCCGGTCGGCTTGGCCCAGGCCGAGCTGGAGTACCTGGGTCACGCCTGCTTTCTGGTCCGCTCGCCGGCGGGAGTCCGGGTCGTGATCGATCCGTTCAACGGGGACCGCTGGCTGGGATATCACTTTCCGGAAGGCGTCCAGGCCGATGCGGTGCTCATCAGCCATCCCCACTACGACCACGATGCAGCTTACTACCTCGACCCCTCCGCTCCCGTCTTTCGGAGGCCCGGCAGCTATGCCGCCGGCGACGTGCGCATCACTGGCTTAGAAGGCGCGCACGCCGAACCGTACGGGGCCGACTTCGATCGCAGCAATGTCGTCTGGCTGCTGGAGGTGGGGGGCCTGCGCATCGCCCATTGGGGAGACAACGGCCCGCTGACCGACGCTCTGAAGGCGCAACTGGGAAGACTCGACATCGTGCTGCTTCCCATCGATTCAACCTTCCACATTCTGAAAGCGGATCAGATCGAGCAGATCTTGAAAGCATTCGCACCGGTCGTGGTCGTTCCCATGCACTACCGGCTCCCTCTGGCGCCCGAACTGCAAGATCTGGGGCCGATCGACCCGTTCCTGGAGCGAGGTGACGCCCGGCGCCTGAACAGCGATAAGGTGACCTTCATCCGCGAAGGGCTTCCCGCTGAGAACCAGATCGTGGCGTTGCAGGCCTCACCCGCAATACGCCCCTGGGAAGAGACGCTGAAACAGGCCTGGCAGGAGGCCGGCAAGGCCCGGCAGGCCATGGCCTCGGGTGATCAGGAAGGCCCCGCCCAGGCGTTCGGGCACATTCAGAAGGCGGTTGAGCTGGCTCCAGGCGTCATCGTGTTTCAATGGGGCCTCGCTCAGGCGCTGAGCCAGGCCGGGCGGCGCGACGAGGCGATCCCCATCCTGGAACGGGCGCTGGCGGCCGGGCAGCAGGACGACTGGGAGTACCGGATGCGCTCGCACCTCCTGCTGGCGCGGCTCTATCAGCAGCGGGGGGACCTCCAGCCGGCCGCCGACCACTACCGGATCGTTCTGAAGAACAGTTTCCGGCCCGCGCTGCGCGAGCCGGCCCGCCAGTTCTTCGAAGAACAGTGACGGTCGTTGCGCTTGCCTGATGCCTTTCATCTCGAGGCTGCCCCGCATATGATGCGAGGGTCATGGTGACTTCGACTCGAATCGGTGTCTGGCTGGCCGGGCTGCTGGCCCTCCCACTGGCCAGCTGTGGAGGAGGGCCGGGTCCCTCGGCTGGAGGCGGCGACTACACGGTTTGGCAGGTCTATCACGGAGACAGCGCCGGCACCCACTATTCGGGGCTGGATCAGATCAATCGATCCAACGTGCACCGCCTGCAGGTGGCCTGGACCTTCCGCAGTGGAGATCACCGTGGCGACAACACGTCGCAGATCCAGTGCAATCCGATCATCGTCGACGGCGTGCTCTACGGCACCTCTCCGGGACTGAAGGTCGTTGCCCTGGATGGGGCCGCCGGTGAACCTCGCTGGACGTTCGATCCCTTCGCCTCGGCCGGCGAGAGCGAGGAAGCCTCCGCGCTGCACGTCAACCGGGGCGTGGCTTACTGGGAGTCGGGCCGCGACCGCCGCATTCTGTTCACGGCCGGCTTCCGTCTCTACTCCCTGGACGCGGTTACGGGCCGGCCGGCAGTCGAATTCGGGCAGGGCGGATGGGTCGACTTGCGGGAGGGTCTGGGCCGCGACCCGCAACGGCTGTTCGTGATCTCCACCTCGCCCGGGGCCGTCTACCAGGACCTGCTGATCCTGGGTACCCGAGTGTCGGAAGGCAGCGACGCGGCACCGGGTCACATCCGGGCCTATGACATTCGCAGCGGCGACATCCGCTGGATCTTCCACACCATCCCGCAGCCGGGAGAGTTCGGTCACGACACCTGGCCCGAAAATGCCTTCGAGACGGTCGGAGGCGCCAATGCCTGGAGCGGCTTGACGGTCGACCACGAGCGTGGCCTGGTGTTTGCCGGCACCGGTTCGGCAGCCTACGATTTCTACGGTGGCAACCGCCACGGGGACAACCTGTTCGCCAACTGCGTGCTGGCGCTGGACGCCGCCACGGGACGGCGGCGATGGCATTTTCAGGCCGTCCGGCACGACCTCTGGGACCGGGATCTGCCCGCGCCCCCAAACCTGGTCACGGTGCAGAGAGAAGGGCGAACCATCGACGCCGTAGCGCAAATCACCAAGTCGGGCCTGCTGTACCTGCTGGATCGGGAGACAGGTGAACCCCTGTTTCCCGTCGAGGAACGCACCGTGCCCGGCTCCTCTCTGCCGGGTGAACAGGCGGCGCCCACTCAGCCCTTTCCATCGAGACCCCCGCCCTTCGCCCGCCAGCAGCTCCGCCTGGAAGACCTGACGCAACGCACACCGGAAGCGTTCGAATCGGTCCGCCGGCGTTTCGAGCGGGTCCAGTCGGGAGGGCAGTTCGTCCCCCCCAGCCTGCAAGGCGTGATCATCTTTCCGGGATTCGACGGAGGAGGGGAATGGGGCGGCGCCGCTTTCGACCCCGAGAGCCAGATCCTCTACGTCAATTCCAATGAAATGGCCTGGATTCTGACCATGATTCCGGCTGGCGCCGGAAGCCAGTGGGCCTCGGCCGGAGCACAATTGTACTCCTCGCGGTGCGCGCCTTGCCACGGCGCCGATCGCCAGGGAGATTCCCGACTCAATTACCCTCCCCTGATCGACCCGGAAAGAAAATTCGGGAAGGAGTCGCTCCGACAGATCGTCCTGGAAGGAAAGGGCGCCATGCCGGCCACCCAGGTTTCACCTGCCGAACTGGATGCTCTGCTGGCTTACCTGTTCGAAGAGCCCACCCAGAATCTCCGGTTGCCTGATTCCAGCCGCGAGTCCAGCCCGCCGCCCGTGCCCTTCATCCATACCGGCTGGGTGCGTTTTCTCGATCCCGAAGGGTATCCCGCGGTCGAGCCTCCCTGGGGCACCCTCAATGCGATTGATCTGAACCAGGGAGAGATTCTCTGGCAGGTTCCGCTGGGTGAACTGGAAGAGCTGAGCCGGCAGGGGATGCCGGTGACTGGCGCCGAAAACTACGGTGGCCCGGTCGTGACCGCCGGGGGGCTGATCTTCATCGCCGCCACCAAGGACGAGAAATTCCGCGCCTTCGACAAAGAATCCGGCCAGGTCCTCTGGGAGGCCGAGCTTCCAGCCGGAGGATATGCCACGCCGGCGACCTACCAGATCGGCGGCCGGCAGTTCGTGGTCATTGCCGCGGGGGGCGGGAAAATGGGCACACCCTCGGGCGACACCTACCTGGCGTTCGCCCTTCCGCAGCCGTGACGGAACGGCGTGGGGCCCCGGGCGTCGGGCATCGGGCATCGGACCTAGGGCTCAGGCCAGGGGTGAACCGGCCCGAAGGCGGGCCCGGACGAATGGGATGCGACACGTAGTGGCGATTCTGGCTTTGCCGTTCACGGTGATGGTCCTGGTCCCGTTGGGGATCTGGCGGCGGGGCTGGCTCTTGCGGCTGCACTCGCCGGGCTGGCCGGGCGGACTGGCCATGGCCCTGGGCTTGCTCCTCCTGTTGCTGGGCCTCTGCCTGTTCGTGACCTGCCTGCGACATTTCGCCCGGGAAGGGAGGGGAACCCTGGCCCCCTGGGCCCCCCCCGTCCACCTGGTGGTCAGCGGTCCTTATCGTTACGTCCGCAATCCCATGATTTCCGCGGTCGTGTTCATCCTCTTCGGTGAGGCTGGGTTGATGCTCTCCGGGGGGCTGTTGGGCTGGGCCACGCTCTTCCTGCTGGTCAATCTGGTCTACTTGCCCCTCTGGGAGGAAGGCAGTCTGGAGAAGCGGTTCGGCGCGCCCTACCGCCGCTACCGACAGAACGTGCCGCGCTTCCTGCCTCGCTGGACGCCCTGGGATCCTGTCTGAAGGTGGCCGAGCTTTTCTTCCGAATCGCAACGGGGGCTGGCGGGAGCGAGCCTCCTCCCAAAGGCGAGGGACCTGGCAATGGTGTTCAAGCCCGATGGGTGGGATCCCAGGTGACGGTCCTGCGGCCGGCCATCCAGCGGACAATGGCCACCAGGGCCGCCAGGTTCACCATCAGAAAGTAGTAAGGGACGAAAAAGAGGGGCAACTGCCGCCAGCGGCCTCGCACCAGGCCCCCCACCGCGGCCAGCAGCAGAAGCGCGGAGGCGGCCGCCAGCAGTACCTGGTAGACCGGTCCCTGGGTCGCCAGAAAGGGGAGCAGCAGGGCCATCCCTACATAGAGTGGCGCCACCGCCCGGCGCAGCAACTGGCGGGTCACCAGCGAGACCGCGTAAAACCCGGTCCGGAAGGGGTTGGCCAGCGGCAGGACGTGGAAGAACGCCCGCAAACCTCCCTCGATGATCCGGATCTTGCGCCCCCACTCCTGGACGTTGGTGGGTGCCGTGTCTTCGAAGCTCAGCGCGGAAGGCTCGAAGACGAAGCGCTTTCCGGCCGCCACCACGTCGACCGAGATGGCGAAGTCGTCGACCACGTCCAGCGGGATCGGTTGAAACAGCTCCCGGCGAAACGCCAGCATCGACCCCTCACCCGAGACGATGCTGCCGATCAGCGTCTCCCGGGTCTTCAGGAATTTCTCGTAGCGCAGGTAGAGGCTCTCGCCGGCGCCGGCCGCGCTGCCGCCAGGATTGCGATAGATCTTGTTCCCCCAGGCCCCGCCCACGGCCGGGTCGGCCATCGGACGCATCAGCTGACGCAGGGAGTCGGCCTGCAGGTCGATGCTGGCATCGGACACCACGACCACCTCGGCCTGCGTACGGGGGATGTTCTCGTTCAGCACCTGGCACTTGCCTTTGCGGAGTGGGCTGGCGACCAGGCGCACCCCCCGGTCTTCGAACTTCGACACCAGCTGGTTGGTCGCGTCGCTGGAACCGTCGGAGACGACGACGATTTCCAGCCGCTCCCGTGGGTAATCCAGGGCCAGCGAATTGCGGACCTTCCGCTCGATGACCACTTCTTCGTTGTAGGCGGGAGTGATCAGGCAGACGGTCGGTTCAAAGGCGCTCGAGCGGGGCGGACGAGGGCGAATCGCTGCCCACACGGTGACCAGGATCGGATAACCGAAATAGGTGTAGAGGACCAGGACGAACATCGCCCAAAAGAGCGCTTCCGCGGTCGCGATCCACAAGCTCATCGCCAAAAAGTCCTTTTTTCGGCTGCCAGTGGCACTGCCTTCCAGGCCGTGATTCGACTCCGGATCTCAGACCCGATGCCCAGCCGTCAATCCTTGAGCGTGGGCCCGACCGTCTCGACGATGCGAAACCGGTCGGAAGGGATCCGCTCGATGTTGTCGTAGAAGCCCGGAAACAGCCGCTCCCATTTGCGTAGATGCTCTTCCTTGGTCGGGCCGAGCAGCTGTGGCATGAGCGCCAGCGCCCCTCCGTTGTCGCCCAGATACATCCCGTATTTCTGCAGCGCCCTGGCTACGATGCGGCTCTCCCGGTTCAAGCCCCAGCGGTCGAAGTCACGTTCGTCCAGTGAGGGGTCCAGCTGAAAGAGCATGCCTTCGATGGGATACTGCGAGCCCTTGTACTTGCCGTCGCTGCGGCAGGCCGGTGGCCACAGGAAGATATCGCCGCCGTTGTCGGCTTTCCGGTTGCGGCGGTAGGAAAAGACCAGCGCATGCCGGATCTCCCCCGCTTCGAGTTCTTCGGGCCGGATCAATCCGGCGATGATGGGAAAGCCGGAACCCCTTCCACCCCGGGCGCCCCAGCGATAACCCTGGCTCGGGTCGCCGACACCGCTGCCGTCCAGTTCCCAGATATTGAAGGTCGAGCAGTAAAAAGTCCCGTCGCCGCGGCGCTCGAACGTCGACATCTCCCAGCTCATCCGCTTGAAGGGATCCAGGATCACGATGTGTCCGTCGTTGGTAGGTTCGGCCCACATCTCCGCTGTCACCGGGACCTCCACGTCGGTCCATCCGTCGTAGTCCTGGTCCCAGAAATCAAAGATGTGGTCGCTGCGGACTCTCACCCCGGGCACATTGTCCGAGTTGACCACCCAGATCGGCATCGAGTAGCGGTCCACCAGGTAGACGTGGTTCGTTTCCGCCCGGATCTCGGCCATGATCCGGTCCGAGTCGCGATGGACTCTGGCCGAGGAAGGGATGACCCGGTTCCAGGGGGAGTCCCTTTTGAAGGCGCGCCAGGTCCCGGGCAGGCTGTTGCCCAGAATCGCCTTTCGGGAGAAGTCGCCGGGATAGTAGTCGAAGTCGCCCACGGACTCCTCCTGCGCCGAGGTCGCGGTGACGCGCAGGTCCGCCGGAGGCCTGGGGGCCTGGGACAGCAGCGGAGCGCTCACCAGGATCAGGAAGAAGAGAACGATCCGGGCCCGGGAAAGCCGCTTGGCGGAGTTTTGCATGGTCTTCGTGTATCAGACCCTTCCCCATGGATTGGTGATGTCGCTCACATCAGGGGTCTGGAGCGCTCCCCAGTGCACCAGGAAATCCATCTGAAAGTCAAGGTCGGGGCTGTTCCCGGAACCGCCACCAAGTCCAGACGCCAAGCGGACAGGGGACAGGAGAAGATGGGCGTCCGGCTGGTTGGATCGGGCCGCCCCCCCTGAACCGCACCCGCTCATTTGTAGCGCTTGCCATGCTTGATGACCAGGTCGACGTCCTGCAACAGATTGATGTAGCGCAGCAAATCGCCACGAACGGCGATGACGTCAGCGTACTTGCCGGGACTGACGGTGCCGACGTGCTGATCGACTCTCATCAGCACGGAGGGCCAGTAGGTGGCTGCCCGGATGGCCTCCATCGGAGACACTCCCAGCTCGCGCACCCAGATGTCCAGTTCGTTCCAGGTGGACTGGCTGTGGAATTTCATGGGGATCCCGCTGTCGGTGCCGATCAGCAGCACCACCCCCGATTCGCGCAGCTGTGAGAACTTCCGTTTCAAGGTCGGTCGCCGCAAGGGGGTGATCTGAAAATAGGGGAGCCGCTCGGGATGGGCAAAGGAGCTCCGGATGTCAGCGATGATCTCAGGAGTCAACCCCTCGCGCCACGAGGAGTCGTCCAGTTTTTCCGGATGGTCGCGCACGTATTCGTAATTGAACAGTCCCTCGATGGTCGGCGTCCAGAAGAGCGGCCCCAGATTCATCTGAGCGGTGCGCTCGCGGATCTTGGCCACCACATCGGGAGGGTACTCGGGAGCAGTGGCCAGCCCCGTGTGTTCGAAGCAGTCGACTCCCACCTCCAGCCCACGCCGGATCTCCTCGGGCCGGTGGGCGTGCGCCACCACGGTCAGCCGGCGCTGGTGGGCCTCGTCGACCACCGCGCGCAGCTCCTCGAGCGTCATCTGGTCCTGGTCGATCAGCTTGATGCAGTCGACGCCTGCCTCAGCCAGCCGCCGCACCTTCTGCCGTGCGTCCTCTTCGTCTTCCACGCCCCAGCGGAATAGCTCCGTCCCCGGATAGGGCCGGTGCTGAATGAAGGGTCCGGACACGTAGAGCGTCGGGCCCGGGATCTCTCCGCGATTGACGCGATCTCGGACTTCCAGGCTGGCCTCCAGAGGTCCCCCCAGATCGCGTGCGCTGGTCACTCCTGCCAGCAGGAGCTGGCGGGCCGAGGCGGGCATGATCACCGACTCGAACATGGGCGGGTAGGTTCGGTCCCAGTGCGCATAGTCGGCATGGCCATTGATCATCAGATGCACGTGCATGTCCCAGAGGCCCGGAAGAACGGTCATTCCTTCCGTGGAGACGACTTCCGTGCCGGCAGGAACCTCGAGGGTGTCGGTCGTTCCGACCGCCTCGATCCTCTCCCCGCGAATCAGAATCACACTGTTGCGCAGCGGAGCCCCCCCGAAGCCGTCGATCAGAGTCCCGCCCACCAGTGCCAAGGTCGGACTACTCTGAAAACCGATGGCGGCTCCCATCAGGCATAACACCTCGACAGCGATCAGCAGCAACCAACTTCTCGCAAACATAAATCACCTCGCCGCCCCAGGGTGGGTCAGGGTCCCAGCGGTGTCAATCCCCCAGCCAGGCGGCCAGCCGCCCGACAGCAAAAATGATCTCGCCCTCGGTCGAACATTTTTGTGCTTGCGCCGTATTATCATTATGATATCATTTTGATAGGAGGGAACCAATGATCCGCGAAATCTCAAAGAAACCGCTGGGTGGATTCGCTATGGTGGCGGTGCTGCTGGTGTTGCACTTGCTGATGGTCTACTGGCTGGTGCTGGGGATCCGCAGTCAGTCGGCACTGCAGATCGTTCTGGCCTCCATCGCGACCTCGCTGCTCGTACTCGGATGGAACGGCTTCAAGATCGTGCACCCCAACGAAGCCAAGGTGCTGCAACTGTTCGGGCGCTACGTGGGCACGATCCGGGTGCAGGGTCTGAGCTGGGTGAATCCGCTCCTGGCCGGCTTGCGTGTCTCGCTGCGGGTGCGCAACTTCGAGAGCGCCAAGCTGAAGGTCAACGACTCTCTGGGGAATCCGGTCGACATTGCCGCAGTGGTGGTCTGGAAAGTGGTGGACACCGCCGAGGCCGTCTTCGAAGTGGACGATTACAAGGACTTCGTGCACATCCAGTCGGAGGCAGCCCTGCGCAACCTGGCCACCGGGTATCCCTACGACCAGCACGAGGAGGGGGAGGTGGCTCTGCGCAGCCACACGCTGGAGATTGCCGACAAGCTGAAACGGGAGATTCAGGAACGACTGTTGAAGGCTGGGGTCGAGGTGATCGAAGCCCGCATCAGCCACCTCGCTTATGCGCAGGAAATCGCTCATGCCATGCTGCAGCGGCAGCAGGCAACCGCCATCATCGCCGCCCGCCAGAAGATCGTCGAAGGGGCGGTCGGCATGGTGGAGATGGCCATCCAGATGCTCTCGGAGCGGGGCGTGCTGGATCTGGACGAGGAGCGCCGCGTCGCCATGGTGAGCAATCTGCTGGTCGTGCTCTGCGGCGACGAAAACGCCCAGCCCATCCTCAACACCGGAACGCTCTATCAGTAGAATGGCTGCAAGAAAAGCCTTCCTGCTGCGGATGAAGCCCGGGATGCATGCGGCGCTGCAGCGCTGGGCCGATGACGAACTCCGCAGCCTGAACGGCCAGATCGAGTACCTCTTGCGCAGGGCGCTCCGGGAGGCGGGACGCTGGTCTCCTGCTTCCCCCGAGGGCGATTCGGAGGATTCGAGCTGAAGGGGCCGGCCAGCGTTGCCAGCCGGCCCCCGGTTTCCGCTGACGCCGCCGGGAATCCTGGGTCCAGCGGGCATTGGTCATCGGAGCGGCGTCGTTCACGAGCAGCGGCTCAGTAGTCCAGGGCCCCGTTGTGACATTCCGTGCACCTGCCCATCTCCTCGATGGCCACACCGAAGTCGATGGGGTGCCGAAAGGGGAGCCCT
>JBFKLX010000165.1:0-12681 GCA_041630155.1 Acidobacteriota bacterium | reverse complement strand
GACGTGGGGCTCCCGTACCTGACGCTGGATCGCGCCAGCGCCACCCTCTCGGGCGGCGAGGGCCAGCGCATCCGCCTGGCGACCCAGGTGGGCTCACGGCTGCAGGGCATTCTCTACGTGCTGGACGAGCCCTCGATCGGGCTGCATGCCCGCGACACGGACCGGCTGCTGGCCACTCTCGAGGATCTCCGGGACTTGGGCAACACGATCGTTCTCGTGGAGCACGACGAGGACACCATCCGCTGCGCGGATCACGTCATCGATCTGGGACCGGGGGGCGGGAGCCGGGGTGGCCGGATCGTCGCTCAAGGGACGGTCGAGGAGATCTCGGGCACGCCGGAGTCATTGACCGGGCAGTACCTCAAGGGCGCCCGCAGAATCGATGTCAACTCCTGCCGCCGAACCGGCAATGGCGCCAGAATCGAGTTGCGGGGGGTTCGGCACAACAATCTGCAGAACATCGATATCGCTTTCCCGCTGGGTGTATTCATCTCGGTCACCGGCGTTTCCGGTTCGGGCAAATCGTCATTGGTAGACGAAGTGCTCTACCGGGCCCTCTCCCAGAAGCTGTACCGCTCCCTGCTGCAGCCAGGCCCCCACGACGAGATCCGGGGCCTGGAGCAAATCGACAAAGTGATCGAAATCGACCAGTCGCCGATTGGCCGGACTCCCCGCTCCAACCCGGCCACCTACACCGGGCTGTTCACCCCCATCCGCGAGCTGTTCGCCCATCTTCCCGACTCCAGGATGCGGGGGTACAAACCGGGCCGCTTCAGCTTCAATGTCAAAGGCGGGCGCTGCGAGGTCTGCCGGGGCGACGGCCTGCGCAAGATCGAGATGAATTTCCTGCCCGACGTGTACGTCGAATGCGAGAGCTGCCGGGGGCGCCGCTACAACCGGGAGACCCTGTCGGTCAAGTTCAA
The DNA here is from genome assembly GCA_041630155.1 of Acidobacteriota bacterium. Classification (GTDB taxonomy): domain Bacteria; phylum Acidobacteriota; class UBA6911; order RPQK01; family JANQFM01; genus JBFGHG01. The sequence continues at coordinate 11,758 of JBFKLX010000165.1, read as the reverse complement.
GGGGCATTCCATCGCCGACATCCTCGATCTGAGTATCGCCGACGCCCTGCCCGTGCTCGAGAACGTGCCCCGGATCAAGAGCCGGTTGAAGACCCTTCTGGACGTGGGCCTGGGTTACGTCAAGCTGGGCCAGCCGGCCACGACCCTCTCGGGAGGCGAAGCGCAGCGTGTCAAGTTGTCTCGGGAGCTGTCCAAGCGCCAGACCGGCCGCACCCTGTACATCCTGGACGAGCCCACCACGGGCCTGCACTTCGACGATGTCCGAAAGCTGCTGGAAATCCTCCACGAGCTGGTCAACCTAGGGAACACGGTCATCGTCATCGAGCACAACCTGGATGTCATCAAATCCGCAGACTGGGTCATCGACCTGGGCCCCGAAGGCGGCAAGAACGGCGGCCGGGTGGTGGCCGCCGCCACCCCCGAAGAACTGGTCCAGATCGAGCACTCTCACACCGGCCGGGCCTTGCGCCGGATCTTCGGCTAGAGGGGCTTGGGGTCAGGGGCGGGCCTTCAAACCGTATTTTGCCAGCGTCCAGAGGATGCGCGCTCCGGCTCTCAGGACGCCCGAGATCGTTCCACTGATCTTCGACTGTCCAGCGATGCGCGCTTCCCAGGAGACGGGGACTTCTTCGATACGGAGACCGGCCAGGAGGGCGAGGATTTGCATCTCCACCGTCCACCCCCAGGTTCGGTCCCGCATGCCCAGACGCCGGAGGCTGCTCGTGGAGATTGCTCGGAAGGGCCCGATGTCGCTGATTTTTTGGCCCCAGCGGAGTTGGATCAAGCGGGCCGCCAGGCGTGTGCCCCACCGTTGGGGGAGGGTCATCGGCGCATCGGAAGGCCTCACCCCGATCACCAGGTCAGCCCTACCCAGCAGCAGAGGCCGCAAAAGCCGTTCGGATTCTTCGGGGCGACTCGAGCCGTCGGCGTCCGAGAACAGCAGGATGCCCGCCCAGTCCGCGAGATGTTCGATCCCTTTTTGACAGGCCAAGCCATAACCGCGAGGGCGGGCGTGCACGACCTCGGCACCCGCCTGCGCAGCCACTGCGGCGGTCGCATCCGTGGAGTCGTTGTCGACGACGCAGATCCGCACCTCCAGGTCCTCTGGGATGGCCCCGGCGCACCGCTGCACGATGGAACCGACGGTCGACTCTTCGTTGCAGGCGGGAATGACGAATCCCACCCGAGGCGGGGGAGCTGGGATCGAAATGGCGTTCACCTCTGCCCGCTGCGCTGCTCCGACAGGAACTCGATCAGGTCATGGCGTGTCAGCACTCCAACGAACACTCCGTGCCGCCGGACCAGCAGCGCGGACGCCTCGCGAGTCAGGACCTCCATGGCCCGGTTCACCGGGGCGGTCGCATCCAAAACGGGCAGTTCGGGTTCCATCACCGCCGAGACTTCCCAATTCAGGACTTCCTGGTCTTCCAAGACGCGCCGGGTCAGTTTTCCCTCGTTGATGTTGCCGACGGTCTTGTTTCCCTCCAGAACCGGGATCTGCGAGATGTTGTATTCGTCCATCAGATCGATGGCGTCCGACACGCGGGTGGCCGGCCCCACGTGAACCAGGGCGGGCAACCGAGTGCTCTTGCGCGTGAGCACCATGTCGATCTCAGCCCGTTCGGGACGTTCGTCGATCAGGAACTGGTTCTCCCGCATCCACTCGTCCGAGTGCAACTTGCTGAGGTAGCGGTCCCCTCCGTCGCACAGGATCACGACTAACTTCTTGGGCTCATTGAACTGGCGCGCCACCTTGAGCGCGGCCGCCACGATGGTGCCGCTGCTGCCGCCCACCAGGATTCCTTCTTCACGGGCCAGGCGCCGAGCCGTCAGGAAGCTCTCCTTGTCGGTGACCTGCACGACCTCGTCGATGTACTGATAATGATGATTGGGGGGAATCATGTCTTCGCCGATTCCCTCCACCTTCCAGGGGCGTGCTTCGATGATCCGCTTGGTGTAGAAGTAGTCTTTGATGATCGAGCCCTCGGGATCGGCTGCGATCACTTTGACTTCGGGATTCTGCTCTTTCAGATAACGCCCAACCCCGGAGATGGTCCCGCCTGTGCCCATGCCGGCCACGAAGTAGTCGATCTTGCCTTCGGTCTGCTCCCAGATCTCCCGACCGGTCGTCTGATAGTGGACCTCCGGGTTGACCGGGTTGTAGAACTGGTTTGCGTAGATCGAATTCGGCGTCTCTTCATGGATGCGGCGTGCCACGTTGAGGTAGTAATCGGGCGAATCGGGGGGAACGGCCGAAGGAGTGATCACGACCTGCGACCCCAACGATTTCAAGAACCGGACCTTTTCCTGGCTCATCTTGTCGGGCATGGTAAAGATGGTGCGATAGCCCTTGGCCGCCGCCACCATGGCAAGCGCCAGACCCGTGTTGCCTCCGGTGGCTTCGATTACGACTCCGCCCTTCTTGAGTTTGCCCTTCTGTTCGGCGTCCTGAATGATCGCCAGTCCGATGCGGTCCTTGACGCTCCCCATCGGGTTCAGGTGTTCCGCCTTGCCCCAGATTTCCGCTTTGGTCCCGGCGCTCATTTTGTTGAGCCGGATCAGCGGAGTATTGCCGATCAGCTCCAGCAAGTCCTTGCATACTCTCATTCCATACCTCGTCACTTGGTTCGCTCGAAAATGCGACGCTGCCGGCCGGCCTCTGGAAGTCGCGGATTCCCGCTGATCCCTCACTCCTCGTCTACGAGAGCCAGCAGCTCGGCGTAAACGTGACGGATCTGGTCCTGGGTGTTGGAGAGCTTCCCCGAGTTCTCGATCACGTAATCCCCGTATTTCACCTTCTCGAGCAGGGGCATCTGGCTGTTGATTCGGCGCAGGGCCTCGTCCTCGGGGATCATGTCCCGATAGAGCAACCGCCTCAGCTGCACTTCCAGCTTGCAGTAGACCACGATCAGAACGTCATAGTTCTTGGAGTACCCGGTTTCCACCATCAAGGCGGCGTCGATCATGACGATCTTGGGGCGCAGGTTGCTCAAGGGGTACTGCAGGGCTGTCAGCCTTCTCTGCTCTTCCTCGAAAATGTAAGGGTGAACGATGGCGTTGAGGCGTTCTCGGGCCTCTTCGTCGGAGAACACGATGCGGCCCAGGCGCTTGCGATCGATCAGCCCCTCGGAATCCAAGATTTCCCGGCCGAAGGCTTCCACGACTTCATGATATGCGGGACGGTCCGGTTCGATCACCAGGTGCCCGACCTGGTCCAGATCGATGCCGTAAACTCCCAGCTTCTGGAACTCTTTCAGAGTGTAGCTCTTACCGCAGGCGATCCCGCCCGTGAGTCCCACTTTCAACATGGCAGTCGCGATGATAGCAGAGCAGAAGGTGAGGAAGTACTCTGGGAGTTCGGGCCATGGGGCATGGCGCATTGGGGCGTGGGCTTTCAAAACCTGAAAGTGACCCAGGGGCCCCAGCACGGCTGGCGGGATTTTGGAGAGACGCGGAGTTTGAATGGGTTCCAGGAGCGCAGATTGTGCCACAGCTCCGGACCCAGTGGGCCCAGCAGTTGGTGGTTGCCCTCGACCTCGAAGATCCCGGAAATGTTGCGGGAGCCCCGGCCGATGTCGTATTCGATCAAATAAGTGGTTTCCAGGTCCCCCGTCCAGTCCAGGATCACCGCGCCGGGGTAGCGCTGGTAGTCGAGAGTCTGACCGGCGACCGGAGTCGTGAGGACCGGGCAGTGGTCCACCATGCCGGTTCGAAGGCGTTCCGAGGGAAAGAGCCGCCTGCCCTTCTCCTCGGACGCCTTCAGCCAGGTTTCCAGCCGTCGCCGCATCCGGCTTGCCAGTTGCGGTTGCTGAGCCACCAGGTTTCGAGTCTCTCCGGGGTCTTCTCCCAGGTCGTAAAGCTCTTCGGTGGAGATGAACTTGAACGATCCTTCCAGGACGGCCCGCACCCAGATCTCTTCGTGTTCGCGGGTCGTGTGCTCACCTGAGATCGAGGATTCGAAGTAGAGCGGGCGAGGCGGCAGCGGTTGCGCCAACAGGTCGATTCCTTCGAGGTGAGCCGGGACGTCTCGTTCCAGCATGCTGAGGATGGTGGGGAGGAGGTCGATCTGGCTGACCGGTTGCCCCTCGACCCGCCGGGCGGGCACCCGGCCGGGCCAGGAGAGGATCAGCGGGATGCGCACCTGCTCCTCGTAGAGTCTGGCCTGCAAGGAGGTCGAGGCATGGCCCACCAGCCCATGGTCCAGCAGTTCCGTCCCGTGATCGGCGGTGAGGACGACCAGCGTGTCCCGGTCGCGCCCCAGCTTCTTCAGAGTCTCCAGGACTCGGCCGAAGAAGGCGTCGAGCTGTCTCATGGAGTCGTCGTAGAGCTGGTCCAGCAGGACTCGGTCCTGCTCCGAGAAGCGCACGGATCCGACCGGCACGATCGAGCCCTCGAGGGCGGCTTGGAGCGCAGGACTCTCCTGAGGCTCCCGCCAGGAACGCTTCAGCGGTCCTCGCAGCGGGCCGTAGGGTTGGCTCAGGACGGTGTTGTGATACCAGAGGAAGAACGGTATTTTCTGGTCGGAACCATGGTTCTCCAACCATTGGATCAGCAGTTCCCCGGACCGGGAATCGGCCTCCCCGTGCGTCCCGGCGGCCAAGCCCAGGGCCTCCCGGTAGGGTTCGAATGCGACACCGTTCAGATGGGGCGCCTGATAGCCGGCCTCACGCAGGATTTTCAGCAGGGTCACGAGCTGAGGGGAGCCGATCCGGTCGCGATTGTTGACGCCGTGCGTGGGGGGATAGAGCCCCGACAGAATCGAAACCACCCCCGGTGCGGTCCAGGCCGAGGTGGAGTAGGCACGCATGAAGACCGTTCCCTGCTGCGCCCACGCGTCGATCTCCGGCGTGGGGGTGGGCCGGCGGCCATAGACGCCCAAGCGATCGGCGCGGCAGGAGTCGACGGTAATCAGCAGCAGGTTGCGCCCCAGCAGTTCGGCGCCGCTCAGAACGGCCAGCAAGGCGACGACAATCGACACTCTCATAGTTGAATCGGCGGGCATGATGATAGCATGCGCCCGAGATGAGCAGCTTCTACCTTCGGCTCTACCAGCGGGCGCCTGAGTTTCTCAAGCGGCGCATCAATCCGCTGGACTACGCCATCCGGGACCTGGTGACGGAAGCTTCCGGGATGCCGCCTGGCACCTGGGTTCTGGATGCGGGCGCCGGGGAAGGGCGTTTCCGCCCGCTGTTTTCCCAGCAGCGTTACGTGGCCCTGGACTCGGCGGTGGGAGATTCCGGCTGGGACTATTCACGGCTTCACGTGCGGGGAGACCTGGCCCGGCTGCCCTTGGCCGACGAAGCGTTCGACGCCGTCCTCTGCACGCAGGTCTTGGAGCACGTGCCGGACCCGGCCGGCGTGCTCAGCGAGACTCACCGGGTCCTCAAACCAGGAGGCCGCTTGTTTCTGAGTGCTCCGCAAGGATGGCCCGAGCACCAGCGGCCCACCGACTACTTTCGATTCACCCGGTTTGCTCTCGAGGCCCTGCTCGAGCAGGCGGGCTTCGAGCAGATCCGAGTCTCGCCCATGGGTGGATACTTCCACTACCTGGGCAACCGTCTCACCTTCGCTCCCAAGATCCTCTTCGCGGGTCGAAAAGGTTGGAAGCGGCTGGCTCTCCTTCCCCTGGAACTGCCCGTCCTGGCGTTGGTCGGCGGCCTGCTGCCGGTGCTCTGCTACTACCTGGATCGATGCGACACCCGAAAGGAATTCACGCTGGGCTATGGCTGCCGCGCCAGCAAGCCGGCCGGGAGTTCCCAAGCCGCCGGAAAAGGCCCTTTTTGAAGCGCCCGGGTGGGGCGGCGCAGTGGCTGTTCTGCAACCCGAGATTCGTTTTGGCGTCTTCATGATATGATCGGATTGAAAGGGGGCGACTGGATTCGACGGAAACAATTGAGGCAGTGGATGCATGCCGAGGCGCTACCACCTCGTAACAAGTAGCAAAACCAATTTAACTGCCAACGATCAGTTAGCTCTCGCTGCGTAATTGACGCGGCCGTCTGCTGCGGTCAGCCTGCGGGCCGTAGCGGGCGTCATTTAGCAGGCTCTTCCCCCGCGTTCGAACTCTCCAGAGCGCAGGGGAGAAATCGTTAGGAGGGCAGCTCAGAGGTCATTTGCCGGTATCTATCGCCGCTGGGTTGAAAAAAGCGAAACCGGACAAGCATGTAGATTCTGCTGTCGAAGGTTTTCGGACGTGGGTTCGATTCCCACCGCCTCCACCACCTTTCCTCGCCTCCAGGGCCGGGCCCACTCCGGATCGGCCTGTATGCTGCCCCCCCGAACGGGGACTTTTCAGGGCAACAGACCGCAGATCCGCCATCGAGGTGTGAGTCGGGTCACGAGAATTGCTTTCCGGAGTCGAAACTGGGTCGAAATCCTTGACAGTCGCGCTCTGATGTCCATATACTGGCGCCGCTTTTCCGGGGGAGCAAGTGGGCGAGGGTTGCCTCAATTTCGCGCCAATTTCCAGAGGATCATGACGGGCGGGTTTGATAGGGTCTGAGGAGTTCGATGAGGAGAAGGGATTTCACGATCATTGTGGCACGGGTTTCCAACGTGCCGGCGCGGAAATTTTCGATCCCGGAGTCTTTGTTGGTCACTTCCCTGGTCGCCGTGTCGGTCCTGCTGGTCGCCTTCGTGCTTTCCGCCCTGCATTACCATCAGATGTGGAGCCGGTCGCAGGACCATGCCAACCTGAAGGCGGAAGTCGATACGTTGAGAAAGCAGAACGAGAGTTTCCGCATCTCCGCCAAACAGCTGACGGACCGCATCTCCTCCATCGAGGTGGCGGCCCAGAAGCTGAGGATCGTTTCCGGCCTGGACCAGGATGGACTGGGCGGCGTGGGAGGACCGACGGCTGCGGGCGACGCGGTGCTGCGGCTGGACGAAAAATCGCTGTCCAGCCACTTCAAATCGCTGGATCGCAAGAGCATCACGCTCCGCGACGAGTTGCGCAAGCTCCAGGAATACTACAAGGACCGAAACATACTGCTGGCCGCCACCCCCTCGGTCATGCCGGTGCGAGGCTACCCCTCCGACCGTTTCGGGATGCGTTCCGACCCGTTCACGGGTGAACGCGATTTTCATCCCGGAATCGATATCTCCGCTCCGCAGGGCAACAAAGTCGTGGCCACCGCGGACGGCACTGTCACGTTTTCGGGACGCAAAGTGGGCTATGGCAAGGTCGTGATCCTGGACCACCGTTTCGGAATCGCCACGCGCTACGGCCACCTCGCTCGCTTCGTAGTGAGCGCGGGTCAAAGGGTCCGGAAAGGCGACATCATCGGCTACGTAGGCCAGACCGGCCGCGCCACGGGACCTCACGTGCATTACGAAGTCCGGCTCAATGGCAGCCCCCTGGACCCCCTGAGATTCTTCCAGGAAGCCGACTGAGCCCCGGTGCTCCACACCCACGCCGGGGATCCCTCTCACCGCACCGCAAATCTGTTTTGGATTAGACTTTCTCTGGAGATGGTGCATCTTTCACCAACGAGGAGACGGAGCGAGATGACCGACGAGCACTTGCTGGAACTGGCTCGCCAAGGGGATACTGCCTGCTTCGGGGAAGTGGTGCGTCGCTGGCAGAAGAGGATCTACGGCTTCATCCGACGCTACGTGGGCGATGTCGCGGCCGCCGAAGACCTCACCCAGGACACCTTCACCAAGGCCTTCCGCAATCTGAGCCGCTTGTCCGACGTGGGGTGCTTCTCGTCCTGGGTCCACAAGATTGCCCTCAATGAGTGCCGGATGCGCCATCGCCGCGAGTCGCGTTTCGTGAAGCTGCCCTGGCCGGAACAGCCGGCGGCGGGTGCGGTGGAGATCGATCATCAGACTCCGGAGACGGCCCTGGCCGCCCTGGAACGGCGTGAGGCTCTGCAGAGCGCCTTCGGGCTTCTGCCCGCCGAGCAGCGGGAAGTGATCCTGATGAAGGAGTTTCAAGGACTCAAGTTTCACGAGATCGCTGATATCCTGGAGCTCCCCCTCTCGACGGTCAAGTCTCGGATGTATCTCGGGTTGAAGACACTTCGACGCAGCTTGGAGAATAGCTCATGAATTGCGATCAATGGCGCGATCGGGCGCTGGACGTGCTGTATGGCGAACAGGTCGAGCCCCGTGACTGTTACGACTTTTTCAGGCACCTGGAAAACTGTTCCGACTGCGACGCGGAGTACCAGCACCTTCTGGAGGCGCGTGACTGGCTCTCGGAATGGACTCTCGACCAGGAGCCGCTGCCCGAGCTGCCGGATGTCAGCGAACTGGGCCCGGCCCCGCTCCGGCGAGTCTGGAATCATCCCGCGCTCTTCTGGCTGCGCCAGGCGGCCGCTGCGGTTGTCATCACTTTGGGCCTGTTCACGCTGGTGCAGCAAGCCCGGTTGCTGGGGGAAGATCGGGTCGAGGTTTCCGAGCAGGAACTGGTGGAGATGGTGAACGACCTGATCGTGCAGCACGAGATGAGCGAACGGCGCCTGATCGGGCAGGAATGGATGGACTTTGCCGACGATTTGAATCTCCGTCAACAGGTGCTGGCCCGAGACGTGGCGCAAAGGCTGTACGAATTGGAGGAGCGGTACCTGGTGCAGCTGGAGGAAAACAACCAGTACTTGCAGGCGCTCTACACGCGATAGGGCCGCTGCTGCCGCGGCTGCGTACCGCGCGGCGGGCACACCCTGGAACCGAAATGCAGCCAGGCCTTCAGGCTGGGGGAGACCGAACATGAAATACGCGGTAGCGTTGGTGACTTGGATGATCCTGGGCGGAGCCGTTTGGGCCCAGAACGCCCTGGACTTCGCAACCCTCAAGCGGGACACCCAAGTCTTCGAGAGAATCCTGGATGAAAAGCTGCGGCAGAGCTTCAGCAATCCCTTCGCCGTTACCGGAGATCCTCAAGCCTCGTACCTTCAGGGGTACGGTCTGGTCGTCTCGTTTCACCTCAATGTCAATCGCGCCCGGGTGCGCACCCCCTTCGGCGAAATGGACGTGGGGACGCGTTCGCCGTCGCCGGCCGATTGGAGCAGTGAGCGCAGAGATCAGCAGTTCCAGAAAGTGCGCGAACTGCTGGTGGAGTGTCTGTCCCAATATGCCGTCGCCATTCAGCAACTGAACGCCCACGACCGTGTGTCCATCAGCGCGCATATCGAGGACCGGAACGAACTGGATCCGCTTCGGCGGAAGACCGTGCTGGTCGTGACGGCCAGCCGGGACGACGTCGATCTCCTGGCAATCCGCCGGATCACCCCGAGCCAGTTTCGAGAACGGCTTCACGTCCTGCAATACTAGGGAAGAGCCCGGGAAGGGCCGTCAAGGGTAGGAAATGATTCGATTCGAGCAACTCCGAACCCGATCGCATTTCGGCGACGCACTGCTTCAGAAAGGCGCGATCACCGAAGAGGAACTGAACGCCGCGCTGAACCTGCAACGCCAGTCCCCCGATCGGATCGGAAAGCTGTTGGTGGACATCGGCGCACTCTCGGAGAGCGACATGGTCAAACACCTGAGCGAGCACTTGGGTGTGCCCTCCGTGACCCACGAAGACTTCCCCCAGGTTCCCCTCCTGGAGAACACCTTCTCCCCCAAATTCATGCGCGAGGCACGCTGCATTCCGATTGCCGTCGAAGAGGGGTCCAGACTGGTGTTGGCAATGGGGGACCCGCTCGATTTTTCGGTCCGTGACGCAGTCCGCCTCTACACCGATTTCCAGGATATTCGAGTGGTGCTGGCAGCCGAAAGCGAAATCTTGGATCGGGTCGAGAAGTTCTACGGCAACCAGGCTTCGTCGTTGGGCCGAATCGTCGAGGGTATCGAAGACTCGGAGCTGGATGCCCTGGGCGATGACAGCGAGGACATTGAACACCTGAGAGACCTGGCTTCCGAAGCGCCGGTCATCCGTCTGGTGAACCTGATCATCTCGCGGGCCATCGAGTCGCGGGCCTCCGACGTCCACATCGAGCCCTTCGAAAAGGACCTAAAGGTGCGATACCGGATCGATGGCATCCTGTACGACGTCGAATCTCCCCCCCGCCGCTTGAAGGCAGCCATCATCTCGCGGGTCAAGATCATGGCCAAGCTCAACATCGCCGAGCGGCGGATCCCACAAGACGGGCGCATCAAGATGAAGGTGCTCGGCAAGGACATCGATCTGCGCGTTTCCACCCTCCCGACCATGTACGGCGAGAGCGTGGTCATGCGGATCTTGGACAAGAGCAATACCCAGATTTACGATCTGGAGAAGCTGGGGTTCGCACCCGGCGTCCTGAATCTGTTCGGGCAGTTGATCCGCCGCCCGTACGGCATCCTCCTGGTCACCGGACCGACCGGAAGCGGCAAGACCACGACCCTGTATGGGGCGCTGACCAAGATCAATCTTCCCGACAAGAAGATCATCACCATCGAGGACCCCGTCGAATATCAAATCAACGGCATCAACCAGATCCACGTCAATCCTCAGATCGGGCTGACCTTTGCAGCCGGCTTGCGGTCCATCGTGCGGCAAGACCCGGACGTGATCATGGTGGGGGAGATGCGGGATCTGGAAACGGCGGAGATCGGGATTCGGGCGGCCCTCACGGGCCATCTGGTGCTGAGCACCTTGCATACCAACGATGCGCCCAGTGCGCTGACCAGGCTCGTCGACATGGGAGCCGAAGACTATTTGCTCGCTTCTTCTATCCTGGGCGTCCTGGCGCAGCGCCTGGTGCGCGTCATTTGCCCGTCCTGCCGGGAAGAGCAGTCGGTGGAACCGGAATACTTGAAAGAACTCGGTTTTTCCCCCGACCAGCTCCCGAGAGTCTACGAGGGGCGCGGGTGCAAGGAGTGCAGCAGCACAGGATTCCTGGGGCGTCTCGGCATTTTCGAGCTGATGCTGATGGACGAGAACTTGCGGAGGCTGACGATCGCCAACGCCGACTCGACCCAGCTGCGGAAGGCGGCCATCGAGGGTGGCATGGTGACCTTGCGGCGAGACGGCTTTGAGAAGGTACGGCGCGGCTGGACTACGATTTCCGAAGTCATCCGCGTCACCCAGGACGTCTAAAAGACGAACAGGCAACGGGACGATTCGATGGCCTTTTATCAATACAAGGCGGTGACCCCTGACGGCAAGGTCGTGGAGGGAACTCTCGAGGCGGCCGACCAGCAGACCGTTCTGGCCCGTCTCGAAGAGCAGGGTCAGCTGCCCATCACCGTCAGCAGCGAGTCGGGGACAGGGAGCCTGCTGTCTCGGGAGTTTCTCCTTCCCTGGCAACGCCGCCGGACCTCGCACAACGATTTGCTCCTGTTCACACAGGAATTCTCCGCCCTGATCGAAGCCGGGTTGCCGTTGGACCGCTCGCTGAGCATCCTGGCCGACCTGACCGAGAACGAGTACATGCGGGAAGTGGTGAAGGACCTGCTGACCGAGATCAAGGGAGGGAAATCGCTAGCCGAGTCGATGGCCATGTACCCGACGGTATTTCCCAAGATCTACTCCAACATGGTGAAGGCCGGTGAGGTCGGAGGGGTGCTGGACGAGATCCTGAAGCGGTTGGGGGAGTATCTGGAGCGAATCGAGGAATTGCGCAGCTATCTGATCTCTTCGCTGATCTATCCCATGATACTGGTGTTCGTGGCCATCGCTTCGTTCATCATCCTGATGACATTCGTGATCCCCAAGTTCGCCGGAATCTTCGAAAATGCCGGAGCCCCGATTCCCTTGCCCATGCAGATCATGTTGTTCATCAGCTCAGTGGTCACCGGTTACTGGTGGCTCATGGGCCTGGCCGGT
>JBFKLX010000164.1:0-12730 GCA_041630155.1 Acidobacteriota bacterium | reverse complement strand
TAGTTGGCCTCGTTGGCGGCGTACACGATGCGCTGAATGGGAGTGGCACAAACTGGACAGGGTTTTCGAAAACGGCCGTGAACGGCCATGCCCTCGCGAAAGGCCGTTACCTTTTCCGGAAAGCCGCCCTTGGCTTGATCGCGGACCCGGCGAGTCCACTCTGTCAGCACCTTTCGGCAGGCCTGGTAGAGGCGGCCCATTTCCTCTGCGGTCAACTGCGTGCACAGCCGAAATGGTGACAGGCCCGCCGCATGCAGGATCTCGTCGGAATAGGCGTTTCCGATCCCGCTCAGGATACGGGGATCGGTCAGAGCCCGCTTGAGTGTGTGGCGGGCATCCCGAAGCCGCAGGCGAAACTCCTCCCGGTTGGAGGAGAGCACCTCGAGCCCCCCGGGGTCGTGCCGGGTCAACTCTGCTTCACCTCGGACCAGATAGAGGGAGGCACGCCGCTTGGAGCCCGCCTCGGTCAAGACCAGGCTGCCGTGCGCGAAGTCGAAGGCCGCCAGCCCTCCCCTGCCGCGAAGGCCGGCGCCCGGGGCGCGCCAATGGAGCCGCCCTGCGATCATCAGATGGAGAACGAGGAACAGGCCGTCGTCCAGCACGATGACGATGCGCTTCCCCAAGCGCCGAAGGCTCGACACGCGGTGCCCCGCAGCGCTTTCCAGAGGGGGGTCGACCGAGCGAAGCAAGAAGGGACTGCCCAGACGGATCCCTTGCAGAGTCCTCCCCTGGATTCGCTGCTCCAGTGCCTCGATATAGACCACGATGTCGGGCAACTCGGGCATGAGATGGGCCGCCTCGGATCTTGAAGCCTCCGTTTCTTGACGGCTGTACGCAAGCCTGCCCGCTCGAGCTAGCGACGGCGCTGCACCGCCCCCAAGACAGCGACGAACAGAGCAGCGCCCAGGATGGACCAGACGATGGGAAAACTGCGGCCACCAAGAGTGATCGTGAAGATCGCTGGTAAGCCGAAGACACCTGCCAACCAGGTTCCCAGCAACGCCCCCACGAAACCGAGCGCCACCGCCACCAGGCAGCCGCCGCGCGAATAGCCCGCGAGCGCCTGGCCCACAGCACCGCAAATCCCCGCGACGATCAGAAGCACCAAGAGCTCGACCAAAGTCATGTTCGTCCCCCTTCGCTGCAATAGCCAGTTGGCAGCCAAGAGTAATGGAGCGTGAGTCAACTGGCAACCCGAGAAGGCTTGAACACTTTCCAACCCCTCGCCACTTTTCCTCTGGAGAGAGCCGGCAGGTAACAACTGCCAGCCCGAGCTCAACGTCTCGTGTGCACCGAAACCCATCGCGAAGCGACTACCGGCTTCATCGCTGTGGAAAGTGTCGACTCAATCGGCACGGATGCGTATTTCCTGGTTGGGCCCTGTACCCGGAGTGCGTAGACTCTGAAATCCTTGGGGGGTATAGTCGCTTGAAGACGTTCCCGAAATCGCAATGAGGAGGGTCACCAACCATGCGAGGTAAGACACTGCTTGGGCTCGTGCTGATCCTGATCGGGGCTGTGGCCCTGATTCTGGGAGAAATCCCGTACACGGCATCCGAGCACGAGATTGACCTTGGGCCCGTGGAAATGAAGGCAAAAGAAGAGAAAACTCTGCCGATTCCCCGAGTTGTCAGCGGATTGATTCTCCTGGGCGGCGTCGGTTTGGTGGGCCATTCAGCGCTGAAGAAGCGACCGTAGGTCGGTGCGGCCAGCTCCGGGCGAGGTCGCGGGGCACCTGTTCTACCGCTGGGGCGGTCGTAGTCGAGGGTCCAGTTCCCGAGCACGCTGGAAGGACTTGTCCGCCCGGGCGGCTTCTCCCGTTTTGGAGAGCACCAGACCGAGCTGGTAGTGGGCTCGAGCCAGTTCGGGGTCGAGTCGGACCGCCTTTTCGAGTTGTTCGAGCGCTCCCTCGAGGTCTCCTTCCTGGAGTTTCCGCTCGCCCACCGAGAGGGCGAACAGAGCCGACTGCTGGTTTGACTTGCGCTGCGTGAGTCGCTGGGCTTCCTCCAGATGGTGCCGGGCCCCTTCCAGGTCCCCCTGCTTGCGCAAAGCCATGCCGAGCGCCCGATGGGCTTCCAGATATTCGGGTTGGGCGCTCAAGGCTGACCGGAACTCGGCGACGGCTTCGGCAGTTCGCCCTTGCTGGTCCAGAATCGTGCCGAGCATATAGTGGGCTTGCCCGTAGTCGGCTCGAAACCCCGAGGCAAGCCGGAAGTTGCGCCCGGCCCGCTCCGTGTCGCCCAACTGCCAGTAAACGACCCCCAGCGTGTAATAGGCTTCGATCAAACTCGGTTTCCAGCGTAGTGCCTGGTTCAGGGCCTGGATGGCCCCTTCCAAGTCGTCCTGTTGTTTGAGTGCGACGCCCAGGTTGTAGTACGCGTCGGCATAATCGGGTTTCAGGCGAATGGCCTCCCGGAAGGCTCGGGCGGCCGACTCCAGGTCGGCCTGCTGGAGACGGGCCAAACCCAGATTGTGATGCGCCATCGCACTGCCCGGCTGCTCGGCCAGCACCGCCTGGAACTGCTCGATCGCCTTGGCGCCTTCGCCTTGCTGAAGATGAGCCAGGCCCAGATTGTTGCGCGCTTCGCGGGACCCTGGATTCGCCTCGAGCGTCTTCTCAAAGCTCGAGATTGCGCCCGCCACGTCCCCCAGCTGCTGTTGCAGCAGTCCCAGGCTCAGCAGGTAAGGAGCCTCTTCAGGGGCCAGCCGGACGGCGTCCTTGAAGTGGGCGAGCGCCTCCTGCTGCCGGCCGCTGATGCGCAACGCCTCTCCGTAGAAATGGTGAGCCCTGGCGTTGTCGGGCGCGAGCTCGACGGCTCGCTGGAGCTCCTTCAGCGCCGGCTCGCGCTGCCCGGAAAGCCAGCGAGCGATGCCCAGGTGGAAGGTGGCCTCGGCGTGTTCGGGGCTGTGCTGGAGGGCTTCCTGGAAAGCAAGGATGGCTTCTGCATAGCGCTGGAGTTGGGCGAGTGCGAAGCCCAGGGCGTACTGATAATCGGGATTGAGGGGCTCCAGCTGGACGGCCCGCTCGAGCGGCGCCAGCGCCTCCGCAGGCCTTCCACTCCTCTGCAGGCCCAGGCCCAGCAGGAAGTGAGACGAGGCCTGTTGGGGCTCCAGTTCGGCCAGCCGGCGAGCCGCCCGCACGGCCCGCTCCCAGCTCCCTTGTGAAATGGCCGTTCGCACCTCGGCAGCCAGACGGTCAGCTGCGGACTCGAGCTGCTCTGCCATCGGCAGTCCAGGCACGGCGCAGAGCAGCAACAGCAACGCCAGGCAACACACCCCCAGCGGCCTCACCGCGGCCCGCCCTTTCATTTCACGCGCCCCTCTTCACGGAACTGCCGCGAGAGCTCGAACTGCTGGCGGGCTTCTTCGGCGCGGCCGGCAGCCGCCAGGGCGCGGCCCAGCAGATAATGTGCGTTGGCGTTGCTGTACTCGAGTTCGACGGCTCGCTGCAGGCTGTCGATGGCCAGTTCCAGTTTGTTCTCGCGGAGCAGGATTTGCCCCAGCAGCAGATAGGGCCCGGCGAAAAACTTGTTGAGCCAGGTGGCCCGCTGCAGGTAGGGAACGGCTTCCTGGGGCCGCGTCAGCTCGAAAAGTACTTCACCTGTCCGGAAGTAGGACATCCACATTCCCGGGTTCTGCTCGATCTCCAGGGTGAATTCCGCCAGCGCCGCCTCCAGCTGCCGTTCTTCGAACAGCAGCTCACCCAGATAGAGGTGGCTCATGGGCAACCGCTGATCCAGCAGCAGGGCCTGCTGATATTCCTGGCGCGCCTGTTCTCGAATCCCCTGCTGATGGAACATTCGCGCGTTGAGGAAGTGCGCTTGGGCGGAGTCGGGGGAAAGGCCGAAGATCTCCGAGAAGACGCGCCGTGCACCATCCACGCGCCTCGTCTGCACGTAGCACAACCCCAGGATGTTGCGGAAATTGACGTTGCCGGGGAACCACTCCAGCGCCTGCTCCAGATACGGCAAGGCCTCTTCCAGCCGGCCCAGCTGGTAGAGAGCGGCGCCCAGGAACTGGGTCGCTCGGCGATGCTCCGGTTGGAGGTGGAGCGCTTCCTCCAGGGGTTCGATTGCTTCGAAGAATTGACCCTCGAGATAGAGAGTTTCCCCCAGCAGCGCCTGCACATCCGCATTGTCGGCTGCCGCATCGCGCAGATGCTCGAGGGCCCGGCGAGCCTCATCCAGCCGTCCCGCGTCCAGGTCGGTCCGAATCTGGGCAAGCTGTTCCTGCGGGGGCGAGGGAGTCTGAACCGACGCGAGAGAAGCCGGCGCCAAGAGCAGGCTCCAAAATGCTCCCGCCATCAAGGACCGCATGATTCTCATTTCTCCTCGACCGCTCCGTTTCCCAGAGGCCATTCGTCTCGGGTCCAATTCTACCCTTCACGGGCCGCTTCGCGCCTCGAGGTGGCTGGCCGGCCGGTAGTCCCGAAGCGGATTCCCCACCACGGGCTTTCCTCGATTCATTGGAAAGAGCCAGCTGGAATCAGCCGGATGCCGGCTGCATCGACCACCGCAGGCTCTTCTCCCTGTCGGATCCGGTAGACTCGATTCGCCGCGAGTCGCTCCCAGCGCTGAACCGTCCCAGCGGCATCGGGCCAACGGATTTCCAGTGACTCGATCGAGGTGGCCCGTCCCAGGCCGATTTCCAGCTGCAGGCTGGAAGCCCCGAAACTGCCGCCGCTGGACACTGTTCGATGGATCTGTCGCAGGCCCGAAGGTTCCCGGACGCGGATCCTCACCCGAGCGCCCAGCGCGAGCCGGTTGGCTTGTCGGCCCTCCAGCCGCAATGTGACCCAGGAATGGGAGTTGCCCGGGTTGAGGAACAAGGCATTGGGCGCCAGGTCGCCCGAGTAGGCGCCTCCCAGAACGGCGTAGACATCCTGGTCGCCGTCGTTGTCCAGATCGCCGAAGGAGATGCCGTGGCCCTTCTGGAGATGGCCAAAACCGCCGTTGGAGGTGACGTCCTGCAGTCTGCGCCCACGGTCGTTGCGGAACATGCGGTTGGGAATGAGCGTGCTCAGGCGGGGCTGTCCGGTGCCGAAATAGGCGTCCAGGAAACCGTCGTTGTCCAGGTCCCCGAAGTTGGCGCCCATCACCATGAGGGCGCTGTCGAAGCCGGCCTGCCGGGTCACGTCTTCGAAGCTGCCGTCCCCTCTGTTGCGGTAGAGCCGGGAGTGCTCAGCGGCCAGCGAGCGCTTGGATTTCGGCAGAGGAATTCCGGCCCGGCGCAGGAGGTCGGCGACGATGGGCTCCAGTTCGTCTCCGGAGTAGCTGGTGAAGGAGGCGACCAGCAAGTCTTCGTGGCCGTCGTTGTCATAGTCCCAGAACCAGGTGGGAAAACTGAGCTGGGGTTGGGCAACCCCGGCCCTGCGCGTCACGTCGCGAAAGACGCGCCGGCCATTCTCCTGGAGGTCGTTCCGATAGAGCTTGTTGGAGGCGCCGAACTGGGACAGATACAGGTCGGGGTCGCCGTCGTCGTCGTAGTCCCCCCAAGCGGCACCTTTGACGAATCCGGTGTGTTGCAGGCCCACCTGCTCGGCCACCTCCAGGAAGCGGCCGCTGCCGGTATTGCGGAAGAGCTGGCAGGGGTGGCGGTCCCCAGCGCTGGACTCGTTTCCCACGAACAGATCCAGCCGGCCGTCCAGGTCGAAGTCGGCCCAGGCAGCCGTTTGGGTAGGGTGGAAATTCAGCAGCCCGGCAGCTTCCGTCACGTCCTCGAAGGTGCCATCTCCGCGGTTGCGGAGTAGGGAATTGGGGTGGTTGCCCAGCGCGGGGCTCAAATAGCCGAGCCATCCTCCCCGCAAGATCAGGACGTCGGGATATCCATCGTTGTCGTAATCGGCCTGCAGAATGTTCAAGCCACCCCACTGGCGGTCCAGTCCCGCCCGTCCGGTCCACTCCGAAAAGGTCCCGTCCCGGTTGTTGTGAAAGTAGCGCAAGGGATCCCGGAGGCCCCAGGAGGAGGCCACCAGGTCGAGGTGACCGTCCCGGTCGAAGTCTTCCAGGATGCTGCCTCCGGCCAGGCCTTTCAGGTCCAGTCCCAGGTGATGCGCGATGTTGGGATAGCGGGGCAGGGGCGCCTCCGACTCGAAGACCCTGGGCGGAATGCGCCACTTGGCGGGCACCCCGTTCGGGTAATCACCCAGCGTCATATGGGCTAGATTGAGCAGCCAGCGGTAGCCGAGATGCTCAGGATTCTGATCGAGGAGTCTCGAGAGGTGGCCAACCGCCGTCTGGGAACCTTGCCTGCGCTGGTGAATTCCACCCTCCTGGATGGGGAGCAGACAGGCATCCGGAGAGTGCGTCGTGAGGCAGTTCTCCTGTTCGCCGAGACGAAGATGGGCCAGGGCCAGAAGCTCCTGCAGCGACTGGCTCACAGGAGAATCGGCGGGCATGGGCCAGTCGCGGGTCCTCTCCTGAATCTCGGCCGCCTGGTCGATCGCCTCCCGAGAGCGCCCGGCCCAGAGCAATTCCCAAGCCAGTTTCACCCGCAGGATCATTTGCTGCACGGGCTCTCGTTCCTCACCGAGCCGGGAGCGGAGCGCTTCGGCCCGCTGCTGGTTGAGGAAGATGTTGGCGGCAGGGTCGGCCCCTTCCGCCAGGCGGCGCAGCCAGTCGGAAACCGGGCTCCAAGCGGCACCCCCGCACAGCCCCGCCAGCAGGGGCAGGAGTACCAGCTTTCTCACTCCGAAGCGTTTGCTCGACAACTCTTGTTTCCTATTCAGTGGTGGCCGCCCGCAACGTGAGACGGCGAGTCGGCCAGCCGTTCAGGGATTCCCCAGTTGTGCACGGGCCCTGCTCAAGTTCTGGCCGGCCTGGGGATGGCCGGGGGCCAGTTGAACGGCACGCTCGAATTGAGCGACCGCTTCTCTCATCCGGCCGGCCTGGGCCAGTGCGATTCCCAGATTGTTGTGAGCGTCAGCGTTGTCGGGGTCCAGCTCGACGACCCGCGAGAAGTGTTCGATGGCCTGCTTCAAGTCGCCGGTCCTCGCGTAGAGCATCGCCAGGTTGGCGTGAGCGTTGAGCTGCTCCGGGGCGGCCTTCAAGGATCGCTGAAAAGCCAGGCGTGCCTCTTCGAGTTGGCTGCTGCGCGCCAGGACAGTGCCCAGGTCGTTCAGAGCCTCGGCGTCTTCGGGACGGATGCGAAGCGCCTGCCGATAGTGAGCCAGGGATGCGTCCAGTCGTCCCACTTCGGCAAGGGCGAAACCCAGGCGCGCTTGCGCTTCGAAGTCGTCCGGCTGTTGCTGGACCACCTTCTGTAGATGCTCGACGCTTTCGGCAAACCGCCCCGCCGCCAGCAGAACGCTGGCCAGGTTGAAGTGGGCAACCGTGTAATCGGCTCGCTGGCGGATCGCGCGCTGGAAGAAGGGTATGGCGTCCAGGCTTCGTCCGGAGGCCAGCAGGGCGGCGCCCAGACTGTTGAGAGTGACGGCGTCGTCGGGAGAGAGTTCCACGGCTCGCCGGTAGTGAACGATCGCCTCCTCCAAACGGCCTTGCAACTGGAGCACCGAGCCGAGGTTGGCACACGCCACGGCGTCTCCCGGATAGCGTTCCAACCGATGCCGCATCAAGGCTTCTTGCAGGAGGAACTGATCCTCCCGGCGATCGGGCAACACCTGCAGCCAGAGATGGGCCATCTCGTCGGTGGACTGGTTGCCGGCGGTCACACGGCGGGGTGGATCGTACGGATTCTGGACGTTTTCGCTGGAGTTGTCGTAGCGGTAGCGCATCGAGAGCCGGGTCCCACGGGGCAGGTGCAGCGGCTCCAGGTATCGAAACACACCCTGCCAGTTGAAGTCCCAGTCCCGAATCCGAATCAGCCAGCGGCGGCTGCCGTCGGGCAGCGTCGCCCAAGCCTCGAGCTGCTGCCCCAGATAGTGGGCGTGCGGGTAGATTCCCAGGACCTGGACGTCCACGGGCAGGGCCAGATCGTCGCTCACCGTAAAGTCGCGGACACCCGGTGGAATGTCCAGGGCACGATCGTTCTCCAGCTGGATCAGCATGGGATAGCGGTCGGGAGGAGAGTCGGCGAAGTACAGGCCGAGGGAAGGCCGAATCGGCTCGGGCTTCCCGGAAGGCTGCAGATGCATGTTCAGAATCAAGTCGGTCCGGCCGTCGATCATCCAGGCCATTCCCGGGGGTTCGCGCTCCACCCGGGAGCCGGGCTTCCAGAACAGGAAGTGCGTCTGGGGTTCGAAGCGTTCCGACTCCAGCGTCAGGTCCATCCCCTCAAAACCGGCCCCGGGCTCCGCTGCGTCTTGCCGCCGCCCTTCTCCCGAGCGGTCCAGCAGCAAGTTGGCATGGTGCACGACGCGCTTGTTTCCCGGCGAGATCTCCACTGCTGACACGTATCTCACCCCGCTCAGCGGAACCGGAAAAACGAAGTTTCGGAAGACGTCGCGCCCGGCGGAAGGCAGAGTATAGGCCTCCTCAGCTTCCAGGACCAGGTCGGGCGGGCCCAGCTCCCAGTCGGCGGGGAAGGAGGGAGGCGAGGGAACGCGATCCGGCTCTCCCAGCGGGGCGCCACGCTGGACCCATGCCGAAATGGACGCGATCTGCTCCTCCGTCAACCTGCGCTCCCCGCGGAACCGGCCGTAACCCGGTTCGGGCAGCCAGGGCGGCATGAAGCGGCTGCGCGTGACCTCGGCGATCTGGCTGGCGCGCTTGCGGGCATCTTCGTAGGTCAAGAGAGGGAAAGGCCCGGAGCCGCCGGGATGGTGGCAGACGGAGCAGTTCCGATGGAGGAGCGGGGCGATGTCGTCGGCAAAGGTCGGGTTCAGCCTCGGGCTGGCGGCCGTGGTTCGCTCAGGAGCCACTCCGCACGCTGGAGCTGTCGAAGCCAGCAGGGCAGCCGCAATCAATCTCCACAGCCGTCTCATCGCAGATCCGAAATGTAACAGCCGATGGCTTCGGTGGTTCTCTTTTCAGGCACCCGGCCCTGCGCCAGTTCTTCGAGCACCCGCTCGAGATCGCGCGTCGACGGCTCGGGGCGGGCTCGACCGAAGGCCACGTAGCGGTCGTCGATCCGACCCCTGTAGACGAGTTCGGAACCAGCGTAGACTGCCGCTTCGGGTGTGACTCGAGCACCCGTCACTTCTACCAGCCGGTGGCGCGGATCTCTCAGAGCTTCCAGGCCGTAGCCGTATTCGGAGAGGTGACCGCGGATCTGCTCGGGCGACTCGGACCGGTCCAGGTAGACCAGCCAGAAGCGCGTCGTCGGATTCGCGAAGGCCGCGGCCAGTCTCTGGATTTCGGGTGCATAACGGTTGGAGACGGGGCAGTCGGTGCGGGTGAAGAGGAAGACCCGGGTCGTGACCGAGTCGTCTGCGAAGACGGCCACGGGGCTGCCGTCCAGCGCCTCGAGCACCAGCCGGGAACCCGCCGGAGCGTGGCTGCAGGCCCACAGGACCATCGCGACACCGGCGAGCAGCAGGCAAGTGACTCTAACATCCCAGGTTCTCAGAAGCATCCGGTAGCATTGTAACTCAGGGCGGCCTGGAGCTCTCTGGGTCACCCGTCAAGGGTGGCGTCGTGTCGAGCGCGCGGGTTGGGATCGCCTGCCCCTTGCCCACGCCCTTGCCTTCGATCTGCAACAGAGCCTGGATTGGGATGCGCCTTGCCAACAAATGAAACGGCCCGCGTCCCCGGGGAAACTCCCCGGAGCGCGGGCCTGAGATTCGGCTGGAAAGCCTGGTTTAGAACTCCAGCCTCAACGCCCACTGCACCTGACGCATGGTTGCGCCTTGAGGCAGGCCGGTGATGCGGCCGTCCTCGGCGGGGTTGCAGTCGACGCAAGCGCCGCCGTTGAAGCGTCCGCCGCCTGGCCGTGCCAGGTTGACCTGGTTGAAGAGGTTGAAGATCTCGGCCCGGAACTGCAATCGGACGTCTTCAGTGATGCTGAAATTCTTGAAGATTGAAAAATCCGTATTGAAGAAACTGGGGCCGCGCAGGCTGTTTTCTTCGTGGTTGCCGAAGGTTCCCGGAGCCGGGATCTCCCAGGGCGTTCCCGGTCCGCTGCCTACGTTGAACCATCGATTGCGGTCACCGCCCGTCCCGGCGTCGCCGATCAGGTTGGGCCGGCAGGGGCCGGTGTCGCGCAGAGCGCCGCAGTTGTTGTGGGTAGCATCGAAGGGCAGCCCACTGCTGTAGTTGGTCGTGAAATTGACCTGCCAACCGCCAACCACGTGGTCCAGACCACGGCTCACGTCGGTGCCATAGCGCCGTCCGCGGCCGAAGGGCAACTCGATCAGGCTGTTGATCACCAGCACGCTGGTCCGGTCATGGCTGGCCGGGCCGTAGCCCACGTCGGCATTCCAGATGTAGTAGTCGTTCTGGTAGCCATAGGTGCGGGCCAGGGTGTAGTGGGCCAGAATCGAATAGCCACTGGAGAAACGCTTCTCCAGCTTGGTCTGCAGCGAGTGATAGTTGTTGGAGGCGTCGTTTCCGAAGTAACGGAACGACTGGCTCAAGCCGAACGCCTCTCCAAACCCGTTGATCGGTCCAGCAAAGAAGGGCCGCCGGGTGTTGGTGGGCGTGAATTGGCCGGGGCCCGCCGGGTTGGAATCGATGATCGGAACGTTGAAGTTGTAATCGGGCCCGTCTCCCGCGAACACGTGGGTGCCCTTGTTTCCAACGTAACCGACTTCGAATGCCATGTCACCGGGCAGCTCCTGCTGGTAGGTGACGTTCCAGGCGTCCAGAGTAGGCAGGCGCGTCTTCTCGGGCCTGACGAAGTAGGTGACTCCGTCGGGGGCTGCGAAACGGCCGTTCGGCCCGGGGGCGGGGAAGGGCGGCGTCACAGGTCCCTGAGCCAGGTTGAAGACGTTGGCGAAATTGCTGGCCGGGTTCAGGTTCTGCTGAGCCAGGACCGGCAGATTCTGCGTCACTGCGTGCCCGAAAGTGGAACCGAACACGCCCAGGTCGAAGCTGCGGCCGTAACCGAGCCGCAACACGGCGTCGTCGTTCAGCTGGTAGGTGAGGCCGAAGCGGGGAGCCAGGTTGGTGTAACTGTTCTCGACGTTGCCATCCAGGCCGATGTCGCCGATTCCGCCCACCCGCAGCTCGCCGGTCGCCACGTCGAACCAGGCGCCACGGCCAGCCAGGGTCACGGTCTCCGGAAAGTAGATCTCCCAGCGCAGACCGTAGTTGAGCGTCAGCTTGCGATTGACCTTCCAGGTGTCCTGGCCATAGAAGAACCAGCGCTTCTGCCGTTCCTCAGCATCCGTGGTCTCGCTGACGAAGCGCCCGAAGCTGCTCACCTCTCCCAGCAGGAAGCTGGCGACGCCCAGACCACCGGTGCCATCCGGCGCCCGCGTGGCGTTTTCACGGAAGAACAGCTCGCCGGCCCGGTGTGAGTCACTCGGGATGCGGCGGTTCTGCGCCCAGCGGATGTCGGCTCCGAACTTCAGGGTGTGGTCGCCGCGGCTGTGGATCCAGTTGCTGACCCACTGCCACTGCTGCTCGGACTGATCCAGCGGGCAGTTGCACTGGTTGGCGCCCAGTGAATAACCGAACCGGAATCCGCCTGATCCGCCGATATCGAAGAACGGCATCCCAGAAGTGAAGATCGGATCCTGATTCAATCCGGGGACCGAGTTCAGGTTGGGGATGCCCGCGTCGGCGGCCGGCGTGGTCCCGACGCCGCCCGGCAACACGCTCACCCGATAGCGGAAGAATCCGAATCGAAAGTCGGTGATGGTGGTGGGCGTCAAGGTGTAGTCGAAGCCGGTGGCTATGCTCTGGTTGCGAACCTGGGACGACCCGGCGAAGAAGATGTTGTCGAAGGCCGGGCCTCCCACGAGCTCTCCAAATGCACCGGGGCCGGAGCGCTCGAAGTCGGCATAGCTGTAGCGGCCGAAAATGTGCAGGTTGGGCGAGTAGGACCAGTCCCCGCGAACGTTGAACGCGTCGTCGTCGAAGGCTTCGATGCCACCCGCCGTGAAGTTGTTCTCGATGCCGGGCAGATTGGGCGGGGGCAACAGGTTGAGCAGAGCCTGCGCCTGAGGCGAGAGGCGGTTGGCGGGAATCATGCCGTTTGCGAAAACGGTCCGCCCAGCACCCGTCAAGGGGTCGCCGGTGGCGGGATCGTAAATCTGATTCCCGGTCAGAGCCACGTACTCGCTGAGGTTGCCACCCCGGGCCGCCATGGTGGGAACGGTGGTGAGCACCGATCCTCCGTTCTTGCGCCGGGTCCCTTGATAGTCGAAGAAGAAAAAGGCGGTGTCCTTGACGATCGGGCCGCCGATGGAGCCGCCAAACTGGTTCCACAACGTGTCGGGAATGAAGCGATCGGGTTCGTCGGCGCTCAACGGGTTGGACTGTGTGAACGGATTGCGAGCCGTAGTCTCGTCGTTGCGCCGGAACAGGAACGCGCTGCCGTGAAACTCGTTCGTTCCCGACTTGGTCTGGGCCGTCACCACGCCGGCAGTCGCCTGGCCGAACTCGGCGTCATAGTTCTGCGCCGTGACCTTGGCCTCGGTCACACCTTCGAGCGTGGGGTTGATCACGATGATCCCCAGAATCGGATCACGATTGCTGGTGCCGTCCAGCTCGAAGCCGGTGCCGCTGAAGTGCTGGCCGTTGACCATGATCTGGCGGCTTCCCTGTGGATTCTCACTGGAAGCGTGCTGCCAGGCCAACGACTGCGTGCCTGGCGAGAGCAACAGAAACTCAGTGAAATTCCTCTCGAAGATGGGAAGTTCGGTGACTTCTTTCTGGCTGAAACTGAC
>JBFKLX010000163.1:0-12771 GCA_041630155.1 Acidobacteriota bacterium | reverse complement strand
TATTGAAGCGAGAGAGTTGATGTCAACGAACGACAAGTTGGATCTGATCGTGATCGGTGCCGGTGCCGCCGGACTGGCGTGCGCCATCGAGGCTCAACGACGCGGGCTCGAGTTCCAGGTCATCGACAAGGGCTGCGTGGTCAACTCGATCTACCGGTTTCCCGTGAACATGACCTTCTTCACGAGCGCCAATCTCCTGGAGATCGGCGGCATTCCCCTGGTGTCCAGCGAAGAGAAGCCCAAGCGCGCCGACGCGTTGAAATATTACCGCCGGGTGGTCCAGCACTACCAGCTGCCCGTGAGGGATTACGAAGAGGTGCTCTCGGTCACGGGCCGGGACGGGAACTTCAGCGTCCGCACCCGCGACCGTTTCGGGGAGGAGCATGAGTACCTGTGCCGGAAGCTGATCGTGGCCACCGGCTACTACGACAACCCCAACCCGATGAACATCCCGGGCGAAGAGCTGCCCAAGGTCAGCCATTACTACACCGAGCCCCACCCTTATTTCGGAAAGAAGGTCGCCGTCATCGGAGGCAAGAATTCCGCAGTGGAGGCCTCCCTGGAGCTCTACCGCAACGGCGTCGACGCCACTCTCATCTACCGCGGTGAGCAGCTCGGGAAGCACATCAAGTACTGGATCCTGCCCGACATCCTGAACCGGATCTCCCGCGGGGAGATCCGCGCCTTCCTCTCGACCCAAGTGGTGGAGATTCGGGAACGCGAGATCGTCCTGGACACACCCGAAGGCCGCCGTGTCCTGGAGAACGACTTCGTGCTCGCGATGACCGGCTATCACCCCGACACCAACTTCCTGAACGCCATGGGAATCGAAGTCGACTCCGAGACCTTCGAGCCGGCCCACGATCCGGAAACCCTGGAGACCAACGTGCCGGGCATTTACGTGGCTGGAGCCATCGTCTCGGGCCGCATGACCAACCGGATTTTCATCGAAAACGGTCGCTTTCACGGGGAACAGATCTTCCGGCACTGGCCCGAGCCGGCCACCGCTCCCTCTTCGACCTAGCCCGGATTGCTGATTCTGATTGCGCTGTCGGGTTCGAGTTCTCGGATCCTTGTCCAGGCTGGCATTCCCAACCTCGTTTGGCCCACAATACTGGGGTCATGAAGGACTTCGACACCAGCGACCCGGTTCGGGACGGCCCGGAGCGCGCCATTCTCGTGGGGGTGTTCGAGGCGGGAAAGTCTCGAATCCTGGAAGAAGAGTCTCTGGAAGAACTCGCCGAGCTGGTCTCGAGTGCCGGGGGCCGGCCGGTGGAGTCTTTCATCCAGGAACGTGCCCGCCTCGATCCCGCCACCCTGGTGGGCCGGGGCAAGCTGACCGAAGTGGCGGCGGCCGCCGAGTTCCGGGCAGCCGATCTGGTGGTTTTCGATCGTGAACTCACCCCGGCGCAGTCCCGCAATCTGGAGGCGTTCCTCGATTTGAAGGTGGTCGATCGGAGCGAGCTGATCCTCGATATCTTCGCCCAACGGGCGCGCAGCCGGGAAGGGAAGTTGCAGGTCGAACTGGCTCAGCTGGAGTATCTGCTGCCGCGGCTGACGGGCAAGGGGACCGCACTGTCCCGGCTGGGAGGTGGAATCGGAACACGGGGACCCGGTGAAACCAAGCTGGAGGCGGACCGGCGCAAGATCCGGACCCGGATCACCCGGATTCGGCGCGAACTGGGTAAGCTGGAAAAGCGGCGCGCCTTGCATCGGGCGCAGCGCCAGAGCGTGCCCATCCCGACCGTCAGCCTGGTCGGCTACACCAATGCCGGCAAGTCGACCCTCTTCACCCGGCTCACCGAAGCCGAAACCTATGCCAGCAGCCGGATGTTCGCGACCTTGGACCCCTTGGTGCGGCGCCTGGAATTGCCCTCGGGACAGGAGGTCCTGTTGTCCGATACGGTGGGATTCATCCGGCGTCTTCCGCATTCGCTGGTGGTGGCCTTTCATGCCACCCTGGAAGAGACGGTCGAAGCCGACTTGATCGTCCACGTGATCGACGCTTCCCACCCGGGGCACAAGGAGCTGGCCGCTGCCGTCTATGGCGTCCTGGATGAGATCGGGTGCGGCGGCATTCCCGTCCTGGAGGTCTACAACAAGATCGACCTGCTGCTCCACCCGCCTCGCCCCGACACCACCCATCCCTGGCTGGCTGTCTCGGCCCTCACCGGCGAAGGGATCGATCCGTTGAAAGAGCAGCTCCAGGAGGAGCTGAATCGCAATAGCCGCTGGGTAAACCTGACCATACCCTTCGATCGTGGGGAACTGGTGTCGCAACTGCGTGAACGCGCCCGTGTGCAGTCCGAGGAATACGCCGGAGACGGGATCCATCTGCGAGTGGCCCTGACGCCCGCCGACCTCGAGCGATTCCGGGAATTCGTGAAGGCCAGTTGAATGTATACCGTGGCGATCGTCGGACGTCCCAATGTCGGCAAGTCCGCCCTCTTCAACCGCCTCACCCGCAGCCGCAAGGCGATCGTGGGAGATTTGCCCGGTATTACTCGTGACCGGCTCTTCCAGGAGGTCGATTGGGAAGGCCGGTGCTTTCGCGTCGTCGACACGGGCGGAATCGTGCCCGGCGAAGCGGAACAGCTTCCGGAAAGCGTCTTCCGGCAGGCCGAGATCGCTCTGGAAGAAGCCGATCTGGTACTCCTGGTGGTCGACGGGCGCGACGGCATCACTCCCATCGATCAGAGACTCAACGAACTGCTGCGGTCCAGCGGCAAGGAGTTCCTCCTGGTCGTCAACAAGATCGATGCTCCCTCGGTCGAACCCCACGCCTACCAGTTCCACGCCTTCGGAGTCGACAAGATCTACCCCGTGTCCGCCGAGCACTCCCTGGGCATCGACAGGTTGCTGGACGAGATCCTCGAGCGGGTCCCCGAAACCCCTGGGGAACCTCCCCCGGATGAGATCCGAGTCGCAATCATCGGCCGGCCCAACGTGGGCAAATCATCGCTGTTGAACCGCCTGGCCGGTCAGGAACGGGTGATCGTCTCGGAAGTGCCCGGTACCACCCGCGATGCCATCGACACCATCATCGAATTCCAGAGCCGGCGCTACCGCCTGGTCGACACGGCCGGGATCAAACGCAAGGGCAAGACCTCGGGGCTGGTCGAAAAACTCAGTGTGGTGATGGCCCGAAGAAGCATCGAGCGGGCCGACGTGGTTCTCCTCCTGATCGACGCGACGGAGGGTGCGACCAAGCTGGACGCCACCATCGGCGGCTACGCCCACGACGCAGGAAAATCCGTGATCATCGTCGTCAACAAGTGGGACCTGATCGAGCGGGACAGCCACACCGCGATCCTGCTGGAAAAGGAATTCAGGATGCGGCTCAAGTTTCTCGATTATGCGCCCCTGGTGTTCGTGTCGGCCAAGACGGGACAGCGGGTATTCAAGCTGTTGGAGCACGTCGAGCAAGCCTTTCAAGCCCGCCAGATCCGCGTGCCCACGGCGGAATTGAACAAGTTCGTCGAGCAGGAAGTCCAGCCCCGTCTGAGGGCGGCAGGCAGCCGGCGCAAGTTCCCGGTGATCTATGCCTCGCAGGTGGCCGTCGCCCCTCCCACCGTCGTCCTGTTCACGCGCACGCGGAAAAAGCTGCATTTTTCGATGGAGCGATTCTTGATCAACCGGCTGCGCCACCGCTATCAGTTCTACGCCACCCCCATCGTGGTTCGTCAGCGCTTGCGCCGGGCGGGCCGAGGCTGATCCGCACCGGTTGCGGTAGGAATCTTCAAGCGATGCTTGACAGGTTGCTACCCAGCCAATATGATGTGATCCTCAATCCGGTTCGGTCTATAACCCGCCGCCGAATATGGTGAAATTCGTGATCAAAGCGGACTTGGCTCGAGCTGTATACGAGGCGCACGGTGGGATTTCCTATCGGGAAGCGAAGGAAATCGTCGATCTGGTCTTGGACCGGATCAAGACAACTCTGGCTGCTGGAGACAGCGTCAAACTCTCGGGCTTCGGATCCCTCAACGTCATCAACCGCAAGGGCAGGGTAGGCAGAAATCCGCAGACCGGCGACCGCCTGCATTTGGGTCCCAGTCGCTACATCACTTTCCGACCCTCGCGCAAAGTCTTTTAGTTCCGGACGATGAAGCGCGCAGCGAAGAAATTGTTTTTCAAGATCGGGGAAGTTTGCCGGGTGTGTGAACTGCAGCCCCACGTCTTACGTTACTGGGAAAGCGAGTTTCCCATCCTCTCTCCCGCCAAGAACCGCGCCGGACAGCGCATCTACCGGGATCGCGATCTGGAATTGATCCAGCTGATCAAGGTCCTGCTCTACGAAGAGGGTTACACGATCGCCGGCGCCCGGCGCCGCCTCAAGGAACTCAGCGGGGGCAAAGAGCTTCCGCTCTTCTCCAACTCCCCCGATGATCACCCGCTCGAGCCCTTGGCCAAGGCACGGCGAGAGATCGACGAGATCCTGAGAATCCTCGAAGAACAAGGGGATTGAGCCCCCGAGGTCCGGAACTCCGGAGCTCGAATTCAGTGGGCCTGAGCCCTTGCCAGCGCGCAGCTGAGGCGTGCGGCCAGGCGGGAGTTTTCGACAACCAGCGCCCGGTTGGCATCCAGGGTTCGACCTCTGCTGATCACGGCCAGTTTCTCCAGCAGAAACGGTGTGACAGCCTTGCCGCGGACGCCCGCCCGCCGTGCGTCCTGCCGTGCCGAGTCGAGCCAGTCTTGCATCCGGTCCCCGGAAATCTCCGAAGTCTCCGGTACGGGCTGAACGACCAGCAGTCCAGTCACTCCCAACTGCCGCTGCGCCCCGATCATCCGAGCCAGCGCCACGGGCTCCTCCACATGGTGCTCCAGGGCCAGGCCTCCGGAGCGGCTGTAGAAGGCCGGGAATTCGCGGGTCCGATAGCCGACCACGAGTATCCCTTGGGTCTCCAGCCACTCCAGGGTACGGGGTAGGTCCAGTATCGACTTGGCACCCGAGCAGACAACGGCGACTGCCGAGCGCGACAGCTCCAGTAAATCGGACGACACGTCGCCGGACTCCGCCGCCTCCCGGTGGACTCCACCGATCCCGCCGGTGGCCATCACCGGGATGCCGGCCATTCCGGCCAGCCGCAGCGTGCCGCTGACGGTGGTTGCCGCTGAAGTGTGGCTCGCCAGGTGGACGGCAAGGTCTCTCACTCCCGCCTTGGCTAGCTCCCCCGAGACGACCCGGGCCAGTTGATCGGCGTTCAGACCGATGCAGGCTCGACCGTCCAGGACCGCGATGGTTGCCGGTGTGGCCCCTTCTTGACGGACCGCCTCCTCCATTTCCCGAGCCACCTCCAGGTTGAGAGGGCGGGGCAGGCCGTGCGCCAGGAGGGTCGATTCCAGAGCTACCAGTGCTCGCTGAGAATCGATCGCTTCGGCCACCTCTTCCGAGAACTCCAAGCGGAACTCAGCAGACTTTCTCACGATGCTTAGGATAACTCGGGCTTGGGGCGTGGGTCTTTGGGTCTTGCTGGTAATCGATTCCGACGACGAAAGGGGCATCGGGGATAGATCCTGGAAGCCCCGAGCCCCGCGCCTCCTGAACCCCCTTGCCAGTGCTCCGGGAATCCGACAAGATGGAGCGGATTCGGCATGAGAATGACGTCCTGTTTCAGCCTGGTGCTTTTCAGTGTGCTGTTGCTCCTGTTGCCGATTTTCTTCTGGAACTTTCTGACGGTTTCGCTGGAGAAGCTCAGCCTTTCGCCGCAGGCGGCGGTGCTGGCGGCAATGGGGATTCTGGTGGGTGGGCTGATCAATGTTCCCGTCCATCGCGTGGTCCGCGAGGAGTCCTACCTGGTGGATCCTCTTTCGGTTTTCGGCCTGGGCGGGTTGTTTCCGCGCTGGCAACGTCAACGCTCCGAAACGATCGTTGCCGTGAATCTGGGGGGATGCGTGTTTCCGGCGCTGCTGGCTGTGTACCAATTCGTGCACGTAATGCGGCAGGGACTGGCCCTCACGGCTGCGCTGCTGATTGCGGTCGTGATCAATGTGGTCGCCTGCTACTTGGTGGCGCGTCCGATGCCGGGAGTGGGAATCGTCATGCCGGCCCTGGTGCCGGCTTTCGTGGCGGCCGCTACAGCTCTGCTCCTGGCCCCTGCCTATGCTCCTCCGGTAGCCTTCGTGGCCGGTGTCATGGGCCCGCTGGTGGGCGCTGACCTGTTCAACCTGGGCGCACTCAACCGTTCTTCGACGGGGATGCTCAGCATCGGTGGCGCGGGGACGTTCGACGGGATCGTGCTGTCGGGAGTGGCGGCGGCCTACCTCGCATGAGACGGTCGCCTTTTCACGAGATTCCACTGCGGCGCCGGGCTCACCCCTGGAGAAGTCCGGGCTAGCTTTCTGCGCCGAACAGGAATTTCTCGATGCGATTCAGCACTTCCTCGCTGGTTCGCTCCCCGTTGTGTCCCTCCCCCGCCAGGAGAATGAACGACTTGGTGCGCGCAGTCGCCGCGTCGAACACCTGCCGCCCCTGCTCCACGGGCACCACCTGATCCTGGGGGCTGTGCAGCACCAGGAGCGGGCACTGCACCTTTGGGATCTCGCTCAGGTTGTCCAGCCGCATCGACGGAAGGTAGCCGATTCCCGGCAGGGGAAGGACGCGGTGGGCCATGGCGGCGGCGCTGGCCAGAGGTGAGTCGAGAATCAGGGCCCGCGGGGACTCCCGGGCAGCCACGCGGATTGCCGGGACGCTTCCCAGGCTTCGCCCCAGGAGAAGGGGAGCCTCTCCTCCCAGCCGCTGGCCTTCCCGGAAGGCGGCCAGAGTATCCTCGAAGATTCCCTCTTCGCTGGGTCTCCCCTCGCTCCGTCCATAGCCCCGGTAGTCGAACAGGAGAATCGACAGGCCGAGCCGATGTCTCCAGGCGTCGGCGGTGAAAATGCGGTGAGAGAGGTTGCCGGCGTTGCCGTGTGCGTAGACCAGCACGCCGCGCGATTCGGGGGCGGGCATCCAGAGGCCCGAGAGCAGGACTCCGTCGGCGCTCGAGAACTCGAGGGGCTGCGCCGGGGGGGCCACGGCCGGGTCGATGTCCCAGGGTCGGGTGGGCTGGAATACCGCCGCCTGCTCCAAGCGGCCCAGCAGGAACCAAAGGACGACGGCCGCAACCAGCACAACCAGGCCAACTCGGATCATGGCCCCAAGAGTACGTCTTTCCCTCGAAGGAGTCACGTTTGCCGAGGCCGCACAGGGGGTTGAGGCGGGGGTTGGGGGCCCGTAGAGCGGGTATCCGACCTGTCGTCCCTGGTCGGGGTCCGAGGGGTGAACCTCGAGAGGGGAAAGACGGATCGTTTTCATTTTCGAGACTCGGCAACCCGGGCCTTCGAATTGACGATCCACATCCGATCCTCGCCCCGGGAGCGCACACTCCGGCTGGAAGCCGACCTTCGGCTGATTTATCATGGGCGCTTGCGCTGGGGCCGGGCGCCTGGACACGCCCCGCCGGATTCGTGAAGGATGAGAGGGGAGAGGAGAAGTTCCCGAAGATGAGCGAGGCCCTCGAGAGCTTGTTGCAGTGCCGGGATGTGAAGGCTTTTGTCAAGCAGTTCAAAGAGCTGGAGCAGGAGTGGGGAGAACCCTCCGTGTTCGTGAAGGAGGCGGCCTCCTACCTGGCGCCGCGCCTCTACCAGCCATACTATGACGAGGACACCCCATTGTGTCTGCCGGGGCTGGCCGCTGCAGCCGAAGCTGCACCGCTTTTTCCCGCCGAGCGCGCCTGGTGGCCCTGCGTGCAGCAGGCCTGGTACGCTGCCAACCTCCGCCGGCGCAGCCCTCTGGACTGGCAGGCCTTCCCGGTTTCCAGTGAGGGCAGTGTGGACCAGCGCTGGAAGCGTTTCGAAGAGGCGGTCGCCGGGCAGGACTTCGAGGGGGCTTTTGGGCTGGCGCGGGGCTTCTGTAACGGCGATTTCGACTTCTTTCGCGACAGGGTCCTGCATCTGGCCCTGCACGACTCGGCTCGAGCGGGCTTGGATTTCGTTTACGTCAACCAGATCCTGGAGCTGATGAATCAGGTGGGAGACGGTCCCGACGGTCCACTGCTGATTCCCATCGTTCACTTTCTGGCGCTCAGCCCACGCAGTTTTGAGCTGGCCCGGGCGGTCGAGGAGTACGCGGCGGGGGGCGCGAAGGCCGGCGTCGATCGTCCCCTGGAGGCCGACGCCTACCGCGCCCTGGAGCATAGTCTCCTGTTTGGAGAGCAGCTGGAGGAGGCGCTCGAGGGTGCCGCCGACACGGCCACCATGGCGGGCCTGGACGGACTCTGGGACGGCCTGCTCCTGTCCGGCGTCGAAGCGCTGTCCAACGCGCGGTCGGGTCACTGGGTCTGGCCGATGCGGGCTTTCCTGCTCGCCTATCTGTCGCGCCGGAGGTTTCGCGAAGCCGAGGCCGGGAATGGTCTGAAGGTCGCCCTGTACTGCGCCGCGATGTTGTACCGAGCCTCGCTGCGCACCCGATCTTCAGAGACCACTCGCGACCTTCAGGAGGTGGCGCGCCGCCTCTGTCCCCTGGACACCTTCAACACGCTGCGCAGTGTGGTCAGCCACAGTGACCCGTATGCGTCGGCCACGGCGGTCTACGCGATACTGGGAATGGGCGAGGAGAAACGCCGGGAGCTGTTCGAGAGCCTGGCCACGCTGGCGGCCAAGAACGACGGCCGGATGGGGCGAGGCTACGACTTGCTGCTGGTCAGGGCGGCGGTGGATTGCCACCAGAACTCGAAACTTCAGGACAAAGACCGCTTCCTGGTTGGCTGCGCATTTTTCCTGGGGCGGCTGCAGAAGGACTACGAGTTGTTCGGCGCCTATGGAGTCTGATGGTTCTCCTTGGCCCTCCATTTGCCCCGCTTCACTCCCGATCGTTACAATAGAAAGCTTATGGTGAAGCGGCGAGAGACGGTCACCGTGGAGGTCGGAGGAGTCCCAGTCGGGTCGGGGCATCCGGTGGTCGTACAGTCCATGACCAACACGGACACGGCCGACGTGGCGGCAACGGTTCAGCAGGTCGAGCAGCTGGCCTGGGCGGGCTCCGAACTGGTGCGCATCACGGTCAACACCGAAAAGGCGGCCCGGGCCGTTCCGGAAATCGTGCGGAATCTGAAAGACCGGGGAAGCTGGGTCCCCATCATCGGGGACTTCCACTACAACGGACACCTGTTGCTGACCCGTTACCCCGAGTGTGCGCGCGCCCTCAGCAAGTACCGGATCAACCCCGGTAACGTCGGCATGGGTCGCCATCGGGACGAGAACTTCCGCACCCTGATCGGGGTTGCGCTCGATCAGGGAAAGCCGGTCCGAATCGGGGTCAACTGGGGTTCGCTGGATCAATCCCTGCTGGACGAGTTCATGGAGGCCAACGCCCGCCTCCCGGAACCCCGCTCAGCCCGTGACGTCCTGATGGAGACGATCGTGGCGAGCGCGATCCGGTCGGCGGATTTGGCGCGAGAGTATGGGTTGGCCGACCAGCAGATGATTCTGAGCGCCAAGGTCTCCAAGGTGCCCGATCTGATGTGTGTGTATCGCGAACTGGCCCGGCGTTGCCGGCTTCCCTTGCACCTGGGCCTGACCGAAGCGGGTATGGGCAGCCGAGGGATCGTGGCCTCGAGTTGCGGGCTGGCGGTTCTGCTGTGTGAGGGCATTGGCGACACGATTCGCTGCAGCCTCACGCCCCGGCCGGGAGGCGAGCGAACCGAGGAAGTCGTGGTGGCGCAGCAGATTCTGCAGTCGCTCGAGATTCGCAGCTTCGCGCCTCAAGTCAGTGCCTGCCCCGGCTGCGGACGCACGACCAGCACTTTCTTCCAGGAACTGGCCGAACAGATCCAAAGCCATCTCAGCCGGAGAATGGCAGAGTGGAAGAAGACCCGGCCCGGCGTGGAGCAACTGAGCGTCGCCGTGATGGGCTGCGTCGTCAACGGGCCCGGCGAATCCAAACACGCCGACATCGGGATCTCACTGCCCGGAACGGGAGAGTCGCCCAAGGCTCCGGTTTTCGTGGAGGGCCGCCACTTCACCACGCTGAAGGGAGAGCGCATCGCCGAGGATTTTCTGGATATACTTGAGGACTATGTTGGCAAGAGGTTCGCCAGCCGGGAGACGTCATCCGTGAGAGCCCACTGATTCAATCCCGGGGGCGACTCTTTCGAGAATCAGCTGCCCGCCCGAGAACGAGCAAGCAGCCGGAAGGGCGCGCGGGCAGGTCCCGAACCTTTATTTTGGACCACGGCTCCGGCGGGGTCGCCGAGGTTGCTGAGGAGAGATCGGACCCGCGAGGCTGCCAGGAGATGGAGCCAAGGGAGCAGACAACAGCCATGATTGAAGTTGAACACGTCAGCAAACGCTTCGGCGATGTCACCGCCGTCGAAGACGTCACCTTCCGGGTGGAAAAGGGCGAAATCCTGGGGCTGCTGGGTCCCAACGGCGCCGGCAAGACTACCACGATGCGAATCCTGGCCGGTTTCTTCCCAGCCACCGAGGGGACCGCGCGGGTTGCCGGTTTCGATGTCTACGATCAGAGTATCGAAGCAAAACGCCGGGTCGGATACCTCCCCGAGAATCCACCCCTTTACCAGGAGATGTACGTCGACGGTTTCCTGCGTTTCGCCGCCTCCATCCGAGGCGTGCCGCGGACGGAAGTCCCATCGCGTCTGCAATATGTGAAAGAGCGATGTGGACTTCAGGACTGGGGTCACAGGCTGATCAAGCACCTCTCCAAGGGCTTTCGCCAGCGAGTGGGGTTGGCCCAGGCGCTCATTCACGACCCGCAGGTGCTCATCCTGGACGAGCCGACCGTCGGCCTCGACCCCAACCAGATCATCGAAGTTCGCAGCCTGATCCGGTCCCTGGCCGGCGATCATACCGTCATCCTCTCAACGCACATCCTGCCCGAGGTGGAAATGACCTGCCAGCGGGTCATCATCATCAACCGGGGCCGGATCACGGCCATGGACACACCCGAGAATCTGGGCCGCCGCGGGGAGGGAGTCAGCCGGATCGACATGCTGGTGGGTTCGCCGTCCAATGGCGAGACCCTGGCGAGTCTGACCTCCATGCTGGAGTCGCTGCAGCAAGTCGAAACCGTCAAGCCCGAGGCCTCCGGCGACGGGCGCCACAGGGTGACCGTGGCGGTGCGGGGTGAACGGGATCTGCGTCCCCTGCTGGCACGGACCGTCATCGAGGCCGGCCTGGACCTCTACGAGTTGGATCGCCGGACCATGAGCCTCGAAGAAGTTTTCGTGGAGTTGACAACCGAGGAGAAGAAGCCGGAACTGGCCGATCTGGCCGAGGCGGCCGGCCAGTTGGACGAAGTCGCTGAAGCCATGGATGAAGCCACGGAGAAAGGAGCAGAGCAGTGAGGAACTTCCTGGCCATACTCGCGAAGGACCTGCGGACTCTTTTCATCAGCCCGATCGCTTACGTCGTTCTCTTCGTGTTTTTCGGGGTGACGGGCTGGTTTTTCTTCATCATCCTCCAGGCGGCCATCACGCAGATGGCTCTGCAGGGAGCGAACCAGTTCGGCGGCCCCGTTCCCGTCGACATGGCGTCCCTGATCACGCGCTCTTACTTCGGTTTGCTGAGCACCATCATGCTCTTCGTCCTTCCCATGGTCACGATGGGCGTGTTCGCGGAGGAGAAACGCCGGGGAACCATCGAATTGCTCTTCACGTCGCCGATTCGGAACTGGCAATTGATTCTGGGCAAGTTTTCGGCCGTCCTGCTGGTTCTGCTGGTGATGCTCCTGCCCTCGCTGGCCTATCTGATCGTGGTGTATCTCTACAGTGACCCGACGCCGCCTCTGGGGCCGATCTTCTCGGGCGTAGCCGGCGCCTTCCTGCTGGGCGGCGCACTGGTGGCCCTGGGCTTGTTCGTCTCGTCGATGACCGAGAATCAGATCGTGGCCGGGGTTCTGACCTTCGGAATCTTCCTGACACTGTGGATCCTGGGTCCGCAGTCGGGAGGCTCGACCTCGACGCTGAACCAAGTCCTGCAGTACCTTTCCGTTCTCAACCACTACGACGATTTCACTCGAGGGATCGTGGACAGCCAGCACGTCGTGTTCTACCTGACCTTCATGGCGCTGGGCCTGTATCTGACCGCGGTGTCCCTCGATTCGGTCAAATGGAGGCAGTGAAGTGGTGAAGAAGGTTCTCGACAATCTCGGCTTTGTCGGCGGGCTGACCCTCCTGGTGGGCCTGCTCATCTGGAACTTCCAGGGCGTGTGGAACCTCGGGGTGCAGATCGCCGTATACGGCGGGCTGGCCTTGATGGGCGCCTATCTGATCGCCCAAATCCCGAACCTCGTCGCGGCTCTGAGAACGCGTGGAGGGAAGCAGGGGAGTTCCGCGCTGATCTCGCTGCTGCTGGTGGTGGGGATCCTGGTGCTGGTCAATTTCCTCAACTACCGGCGCCACCAGCGCTGGGACCTCAGTGAGGGAAACCTCAACAGCTTGTCGGAACAGTCGCTCAAAGTGGCGCTCAATCTGGACCGGGGGGTGGAAGTCTTGGGGTTCTTCGAAGACCCGGGAGAGGCTCTGGAATTCGAGGACATGATGAAGGAATACCAATTCGCGTCTTCCCGAATCGGGTACCAAGTCGTCAACCCGTTGAAGGATCCGGCCAGAGTCGAGCGATATCAGGTGGACCGCCGCGACCAGATCGTGGTGGCCAGCGCCGACAAGACGCAGAAAGTCAACCGCGTCAACGAGCAGGACATCACCAACGCCATCATCAAAGTGACGCGGGACGAACTGAAAGTGGTCTACTTCCTCACCGGCCACGGCGAAC
>JBFKLX010000162.1:0-12920 GCA_041630155.1 Acidobacteriota bacterium | reverse complement strand
CGGCACCTCCACCGCCAGATCGACGCTGGGTGGAATTGTTTCGTCGACGCTCCCCTCGACGGGAGATCCGAACGCAGGGTCCCAAGATTCAACGGTGAAACGCATCGGTTTCGGCCCACAACTCCTTGCTTTGGCCCTGAGAATGATGGATCATGGTGTCAACGAATTCAAACTCGGACTCATTCTGCAGCGTGGCCGATCGCGACTCGGGCGGAGCGTGTTTCGACCTGCTGATCCAGGGGTGCGGAGCCCCTGTGGGCTCCACACCCGAACCTATGAGAGGAGAAAAATCATGCCATCTGAACTGAACCACATCTTGAGAGACCAGCAGCTGGTCGAGCAACTGCTGGGTCATCTGGAGTCTGACGAGGGGGCCGAGTCTCTCGAGCGCACCCGGGTCGACTCCGACCGGCTGAAGTCCAGCGTGGAAAGCCTGGCACGGGGCCAGGAAGCAACGATCGACCCCGGCTTGGAAGCGATTATCCGCAAGTTTGGCAGGCCGGTCCTCTACATCCAGGACGGGAAGATCCAGGAACCCGTGCTGCCACTTTGGAAACAGCGTCTGGCCGCCGCCCGCGCCCAGCTGGAACGGGTCATCCCCAGCGTGGGGCGGATCGAGCTGCGGGGCCACCCGAGGTTTCCCTGGGTGGGGACCGGCTGGCTGGTAGCTCCCCGCGTGCTGGTCACGAACCGACACGTGGCGGTCATTTTCGGACGCCGCCGCAAACAGGGCTTCGAGTTTCGCCTCGATCCGGTAGGGAGGAGTATCCGCGCCCGCGTCGACTTCACGGAAGAGTTCGAGCGCACTCACGAGAGCGAGTTCCAGGTGAAAGAGATTCTCCACATCGAAGACGAGGCTTCCGGAAGCCCCGACATGGCGTTGCTGCGTGTCGCTTCACGGGATCAGGACGACCAGGAACTGCCGGCGCCCATTGCGCTGGCGGCCAGGGACGCCGATCGGGATCAGGTCGTGGGCGCCGTGGGCTATGCCGCCTGGGACGGCGACCGGAACGATCGCCAGGTGATGGACCGGATCTTCGACTCGGTCTACGAAGTCAAACGGCTCCATCCCGGCGAGATCATGGACGTTCGGGACCAATTCCTGAACCATGACTGCTCGACCCTGGGCGGAAATTCGGGATCCGCGGTCTTGGACTTCGCGACCGGCGAGGCGGTGGCACTCCACTACGCCGGCCGTTACGAGCAGAGGAACTTCGCGGTCAAAGCCAGCACCATCCGGCAGAAACTCGAGCAACTGGGCATCGAGACGGCGGTCGGCGTGTGACCAATGGGGTTGGGGACATGGGCGTCGGCCCCGTGTCCCCACGAGACGCTCACTGCAACACTTTCCTGACGCTGGATGTTTGGGCGTCTTTCCGCACCTCGTAACGCACCGGAATCCGCCGAGCCAGCTCGGAAACGTGAGTGATCAGTCCGACCATGCGGCCCTGGCTCCCCAGTGCTTCGATGGCGGTGGCCACGATCTCCAAGGTGTCCGGGTCGAGCATGCCGAAGCCTTCGTCCAGAAAAATCGCTTCCAGCCGAGCCGCCCCGCGGGCAGAGAGTCCGGCGACGTGTTCGGACAGGGCCAGGGCCAGCGAGAGCGAGGCCAGGAAGGTTTCGCCCCCGGAGAGTGTCCGGGCCAGGCGGCGCTCGTCCGCATTGGTGTGATCCACCACCAGGAAGTCACTTCCCTTCTCGTCCAACGTCAAGGAGTATTGCGAAGAGGACAGCTCCAGAAGGATTTGCGACGCCCCGGCGATCAGCTGCCGCAGTGCGCGGTTCAGATACCAGCGTTCGAAGCCTCGCGAGCCCAGCAGCCGAGCCATTTCTCTGGCGACGGTCGCCTCGTCACGAAGGGACTTGATTTCGGCGCGCAGTTGCCTGGCTCTCTTCAGGTCCTGCTCGATTCGCTGCAAACTCCCTCGCGCATTGGTCAGCGCCTCCGTGCAGACCGTCATGAGAAGGCGGTCGCCAGGCTGGAGTCCCGCCTGCCGGCAGGCCTCCCGAAGCTTCTCCTCCAGCTCGTCTCGTCGCTGATGCACATTCTTGGCTCCCTGGCGGGCCTCCCTGGCGGACTGCTCCAGCAGCGGGATCTGGCGCTCGGACCACTCGAGCAAACGGGCCCAGGCCTCGGCCGGTCCGGCTTCCTCGACGGCCGGAGGCTCGAGGGCGATCAGAGCGTCGCGGGCGGTGTGAAAACTCTTGCGGGCCTTGGCCAGTTCTGATTTCAGATCGGTCTTTTGGGCTCGCAGCCGATTTTCTGCCTCCCGGATCCGCTTCTCTCGCTCTCGTGATTTCTTCAGATCAGCCTCACCGGCTGCCCACTCCTCGAGCTTCCGGTGGACTTCCTTCAGCGACGGCTGCCCCGACAATTGCTCTTCGAGTTTCGAAAACTGCTCCTGAGTGCGGTCGCGCTGCGTCTTCACGACGCCGAGCCGACCCTTGGCCTTCTCCTGATTCGCCTGGGCGCTTTGCAGCGAGAGACGGGCCTCCTTCTTTTCCTGCTCGGCCTCCTCAAGGTTTCGAGGCTTCTCGATCTCCGGTAACCGCTTCACCGGCTGGGCACAGACCGGGCAGGCGGCCCCCACCTCGAGCCGACCGGCCAGATGGGCGGCGGCGTGGGCGTCCTTGAGACGCTCCAGCTCCCGCTCGGCGACCTGCAGCCGCTCCTGTGCCAGCTTCAGCACCTTTTGCTGCGCGGCCAGTGCTTGCTCCGCAACCTTTGCCTCCCCTTCTTCCCCGACCAGGCGCTCCGACAGGTTCGCGTGGTCGTTCCAGGCCTTCTGCAGTTGGGCCAGCTCGACCTGGTCGGGGAGTTCCTCGAAGCGAGCTTCCAGTTGGGCGGCTTGGGCAAGCACCTCTTCCAACTGCTGCCGCTGTTCGTCCTCCAGCGCTTCCAGCTGGGTGAGCCGCTCGGCCACCTGGTCGAGGCCGGCGGGAGGCTTCAACTGGCGCAAACGGGACAGGTGCGACTCGATCTCCTTGACCCGCTGGGTGGTCACCCGCACCTTCTCGGCCAGGGCCACCAGCTCCGGTTGAGCTCGTTCCACCTCCCGGCTGAGCTTCTCCAGATCTGCGGCGCGTTGCCGTGCTTCGCGCCGGGCGGCGGGTGTGGCGCGGGCGAAATCCTGTTTCAGGCGGTCCGAATTCAGGTCGGCCTTCTCGGCGGCTCGCTTGTGGCGGGCGTGCGCCAGATGGGCCATTCTGCCGTAGACACCGATGTCCAGCAGACGGACCAGCAAAGCTTGCCGATCTTTGGGCTTGTCGCGCAGGAACTGAGCGAACTCTCCCTGCGGCAGCACGACGCACTTGGTGAAATGCTCGAAACTGAGGCCGATCAGTTCTTCGACCCGCTGCGACAGCTCCGACTCACTGCCGGCCAGGACCCGGCTTCCCTGCTCCAGCCGGGCCTCCGACGTAGTGGCGCCGCCGTCC
The DNA here is from genome assembly GCA_041630155.1 of Acidobacteriota bacterium. Lineage (GTDB taxonomy): Bacteria > Acidobacteriota > UBA6911 > RPQK01 > JANQFM01 > JBFGHG01. The sequence continues at coordinate 9,482 of JBFKLX010000162.1, read as the reverse complement.
TTGTTCTTGCGTACCACCCGAACCGCGGTGAAGTCCTCCTGGCCGATCGAGAAATCGAGGCGGACCCGAGCTTCCAGCTGGCCCTGAGTGACGACGGGCGCCACCAGCCTCTTGTCCTGATAGCGCGCCACACAGCCGTACAGAGCGAAGGTGATCGCATCCACCAGGCTGGACTTCCCCGCCCCGGTAGGACCCGTCAGGACGAAGAGACTGGCTTCGCCGAAATCGACCTCGGCTCTTTCCCGGAATGAAGCGAAGCCCTCGAGCTCAAGACGCTTCGGCCTCATAGACCTCCTCCAGGAGTTCCTCGAAGAGCCTGGAGAGCCGCTCGTCCTGGCGGCCTCGCTCTTGCAGGAATTCGGCGAACAGTTCCTGGGGCGTTCGATCGGCGGGCGGCCCGTAGTCCACGACCGACCCCGCCTGCGGTGACTCCGCCAGCCGCACCTCGACGGTGTTGGGCAGCAGTGCGCGCACTTCATCGGCCAGACCGACTCGGGGCGGCCCCTCCAGAACCACCCGAAGATACTCTTGGCCCACTCCTTCGGCCTGCTGCTCCAGCTGGGCGAAGCTCCCTTTGAGTTCGCGCAAGCGCCTCCCCGACTCCAGAAAAACCCGCCGGGTCGTAGCCGGGGTCTGTAGAGTGGCTTCGATCAGGAGCACGCACTTGAGCCGGTCCGTGTCTCCGAAATCCAAATGCAGCGGGGAACCCGAATACCAGATTGGAATGTTGGCGTTCAGCGACTGGGCCTTGTGTACGTGACCCAGCGCCACGTAGTGAACGAACCGGGTGGGAAAGGCAGCGGCTGGAATCTGGTAGTCCAGGCCGCTGTGGACGCTTCGCTCGCCGCCGCCCGGCTCCGCCTTCTGAACCATCAGATGCGCCACCACCAGGTTGACGCAGCTCTCGTCGAAGCCCCCGCAGAGCTGCTCGAGAAGCCCCCGGCATCTACTGTCGTAGCTTTCGGCGTGCGCTTTGGCGTCTTCTCCCATCAAATCCGAGGCTCGCACGATCTGGCGCTGGGAAAGAAAGGGGAACAGCACCACACGTGCGCTCTGTCCGGAGCGGGTTTCGACCTGGATGACTCCGCCCTGATCGGGCCTCGCCAGGGTCGCCGCTGCGTGGATTTGTGCGGCGCGGTCCAGAAGTGGCTGCACGGCCTTCAAACGCCAGGGGTTGTCGTGATTGCCCGCCACCACGATCACCTGGGCGCCACTGTCGGCCAGCGCCAGCAGGGCAGCGTAAACGATTTCTTCCGACTCCGGAGAGGGAGCGGCGCTGTCGAACAGATCACCAGCCACGATCGCCAGGTCGACCTCCTGGTCGTCCGCGATCTGGACGATCTCAGCGAGCACGGCCCGGTGTTCGTCGGCGCGGCTGCGGCCCCGAATGGTGCGGCCCACGTGCCAGTCGGCGGTATGGAGGATCTTCATCAGACATCCTCATCCACCAGGCCTTCGAAATGATCGGCGCCCCCATCTCTCATAGGCTGCGCTTCGAGCGCTTCGCCCGGCCGGGTGGCCCAGGCCGGGAACGGGAACTCCAGAACCAGGGGGATAGGAAGTTCGGGCTGGGCCAGGATCATGGTTCCCGGCTTGAGTATAGTGGCTCGCTTGCGCTGGCTGGCCGGCAGCCAGCGATAGTCGGCGCGCTCCGCCTCACCGCTATCCAGACGGCCCACCACCCGGATGGCCGAGTTGGCAATCACCCTGCGTTCCACCTCACTGGCGGTCTGCTGGGCCCCGATCAGGATGAACCCCAGTGAGCGGCCCCGTTCGGCGATGTCCAGGATGATCTCCTTGATGGGGCTGAACCCTTCGCGAGGCGCGTACTTGTTGAGTTCATCCAGCACCACGAACCAGCGTGGATCGGGGCTGCCGGCCCGCTCCTTCTCTTCGAACGCGCGCTTGAGCACGACACCCACCACGAAGCGCTTGGCGCGGTCGTTCAGGTTGTGGATGTCCACCACCGTGACTTGCTGTTGGCGCCGGATCTGGTGCTCCTCGGGACGGGGTACGTCGGCGCGGATCAAATGCCGGACATGCCGCACCGCCCCGTAAAGGCGCCGAACGAAGGCATTGCTGGTCCCCAGGCTGATGGCGCGGCCCGCCCAGCGGATCCGCTCCTGGGGATCTTCGTCGTCCAGGTGCTCGGCGATGGCATCGGCCAGATCCTTGAAATCACGGATTTCGCGGTCCCCGATCCTCACTCCTCCATCCCCCAGAGAGACTGCCTGGCGCAACTGGGCCATCACGTTGTAGATGACGATGGGGTACTGCTGGCGTTCGTCCTCCGCGTCGGCGAAGAGAAACTGAAGCAGGTCGTCCCGGCAAAACTCCTCCAGCGTCCAGAAGAACGACTGGACACCGTCGGGCCGGCTCGCGACGTCAGCGCGGGCGGCGCTGGAGTCCCGCCGCGGGGGCGCCCAGAACTCGACGCTCCGAAACGCCCCGGGCTCGAGGTCCAAACGCACGTACTTCTCCCTCTGCCCTTCCATGTCGGGCAGGCGGCGGTTGGGCCGGTCCAGGAAGAGCAGGTCTTCGCCCTTGACGTTGAAGATCAGCGCCTTCGTGTTCAGGGCGTCGCTCCCCAGAATGCCTGATCCGAACAGGCTGTAGAGCAGGAAAGTGGCATAGGAAGTCTTGGTGGCCACGCCGGACACGCCGCTGATGTTGACGTGGGCGCCCCGGTTGCCGTCCAGAAACTCCAGGTTGGCGTAGAGGGGCTCTCCATCGCGCGACAGACCGACCGGCAGCCTCTTCTCCATGCGGTCGAAAAAGAGCGCCTTGCTCCACTCCTCCTGGCGTGCCCGCCGCACCGGCTGGCCCGGCCGGGGAGGGACGAAGACCTCCGGCTCGAAGCGGGTCGCCGCTACCTGGGCCGACTCCGAGACCTCGGCCGGCAATACCCCGTCAGAGATCAAGAACACGTCACTGTCGAAGCGGGCTCCTTCATGGCGCGCCCGAACTTGCGTCACGATTCCGTAGAGCTTGACCGGGTCCTGGTCCGGCAATTCGCGCTCCAGGGCCACCACATCATCCAACTGCAGATACTGGCCCGGCGCAATCCCAACCCAGAACTCCAGCGGCGTGGAGTCCTCCGTGCCGATCACCCGGCCGACCGTCAAATTCTTCATCCGTTCCAGCCTCTTCCCAAGCCGAATCGTACCACCAGACACCGACCCCGAGCCTCGCGGCGAGGCCCAGGAAATTTTCCGCGTTCAAAGTGCAAAGCTCAAACAGACTTCAAGGTGCCAAATCTCGAGTCTCAAGCCTTCTCGGGGGTTTCAAGATGCAAAGTCAAAGTGGCAACAATCTGGGGACACCGCACGACTGGCTCGACCCGGGGTTCCGGGCTTGCCCGCAAAAGAAATGACCTGAAGATTCTGTAACCCTGCCCAGATTCCTGGAAACCCGATCCTCGTTTGGCCAAAATCACAGGATGGACAGGACCGGGATTGGAGGGGGGTTCCTCAGTGGGTCCGTCTCGCTAACCCGGCATCACATCCTCATCACCCCACAGCAGGGTGTGAAACTGGGATTTGCGAACTCGAGATTTGTTTCAAGCTCGATCTTTGCGCTTTCGAGCTTCCCAACTCTTGACAGTTTCTCCGACTGCGGCCAACGTGAAACGGCTATGCAGGAGCGTCTTGACAGATCCGCCCGGGGTGGCCGGATGGTCGGTTTCGTAATGCTGGTTCACCTCATCTCCGGCATCTCCTGCCGGCAGCCGGAACACGCCCCCTCAGCGGGCGAGCAGCTGGAGGCCCTGATCCTGGATTACCTCGACTACTACTGGCAGATCCGGCCCGAAGCGGCCACGGCCATGGGCATTCACGACTTCGACAGCCAGCTGGCCCCCAGCAGTGCCCGGGCTTTCCAGGCCATCTCCTACCAAATGGGGGAGTTTGAGCGGCGATTAGAAGCGCTTCCACAGGCCAGCCTCAGCCCGGACCAGCGGGTGGATCGGCGTCTGCTCCTGTCCGACATCCGCGTCCGCCGCATGGAACTGGACCTGCTGCGGCAATGGGAAAGAGACCCGACCTGGTATCTCCCCCTGGAAGGCCTCCAGGAATTGCTCACCGACCCGGAAGTCGAAGCAGGCCAGCGCACTCGCTCCCTGATCGGCAGGCTACGCGCAGTCCCGCGCCTGCTGGCGGACGGCACGACCAACCTGAAACGTCCCCCCCGTCTGCTCACCGAAACCGCCATTCTCAGCGCCCGGAGTCTGCAGGTGCTCTTCCAGGAGACGATTCCCCAATATGCCTCGGCGCTGCCCCAACTTCGCGAGGAGACCCTGTCGGCCAATCAAGAGGCCCGAGAAGCGCTCGAGAGCTACCTCGCCTTTCTGGACGAAGACCTCTTAGCGCGGTCGGACGGCGATCTGGCCGTGGGCCGCGAGATCTACGAGTTCTACCTGCGGGAACTCCATCTGCTGGACGAAACGGCCGACTCTCTGATCGCCAAGGCGGAGGACTATTTCACCGAGGCCGCCCTCGAACTGGAAGAGGCCGCGAAGACGATCGATCCCAACCAGGACTGGAAACAGATCACCGAAGAGATCCGCAACCACCACCCCAGCCGCGAAACACTCCTGGGCGCCTATTGCGGCGAGATCCAGCGCAGCCGGCAGCACGTTCTGGAAAACAATCTGGCGACCGTCCCCGAGGGGGAAGAAGTCCGCTGCCGCTACACGCCGGCCGGGCAGAGGGCCTTCTCCCCGTTTGGAGACTTTCGAACCCCTGCGCCTTTCTCCGAGTCCAAGATCGGCTACTTGATCCTCCACCCGATCGAGCCCGGACTCGAGCCCGCGCGAGAGGAAGCGCTGCTTCGGGCGCACGATTACACCTGGATCTCCGTGATCGCTCCCCATGAGGCCTACCCGGGGCACCATCTGCAGGCGCTGAAGGCTCAGCAGAACCCCCGGATCGTTCGCAAGGTCTACTCGGCACCGATCTTCTCCGAAGGCTGGGGCCTCTACTGCGAGGAACTGGCTCACGAAAGCGGCTTTTTCCGTGACGCTCAAAGGGCTCGCGTGACCCAGCTGAGGCTTCGATTGTGGCGCGCCGCACGCATCCTGCTGGACGCCCGCCTGCACACCGGACAGATCACCTACGACGAAGCTCGTCGCTTCCTGGTCGAGCAGGTCCGCTTCGAAGAGAGCTCCACGGCCGGCGAGGTCAATATCTACGTCTTTCGCCCCAGCTACGCCATCTCCTACCTGCTGGGCTTCAAAGAGATCATGCGGCTCCGGGAGGAATACCGCCAAATGAAGGGGGACGAGTTCTCCCTGCGCGAATTCCACGACCGCCTGCTGGGCCTGGGTTCGATGCCCTTTGCGCTGGTGCGCGACCTGCTCCTCGAGACGCCGGAGGGCGAGCCACTGCCCAGCCGGTGAGAACGCGGGAATGCCCAGTCCCCGATCCAGTCCATCCCGTAATCCCGTCAAACCGGCGAAGCCGGAACATGGCGCACACTGGTGGTCGCGGGGCGTGAAGCGTGAAGAGTGAGTATCGAATGACTTGAAATCGGAACCCGTTGACGGCTTGTTCCAAACTGCTATCGAGATGAGGACAGGATCGCCTCCAGGCGGGCGAGGGTCTCGCGAGCTTTCTCCCCCGAAAGACGAGAGCCTGCTTCGGGCTCCCGGCCGGCCATTTCTTCCAGCTTTTCGATCCGATCCCGAATCGCCGGAATCACGACCTTCCGATACTGGGTTTGGAGCTCCGTTCGTTGGCCGTCTGAGGCTGGAGAGTCAGGACCGAGCCAGCTCTCGGCGATGCTGGCCAGCGCGGCCAGCCGGCAAGTGGAATGTTCGCCCAGGTCTTGCAGCAAGAGGGGAACAGCCGGCGCGCCGATCCGGGCCAGCCCCTTTGCGGCAAAAGTCCCGTGCTGACATTGATGGATGAAGAGCTCCGCCAGGCTGGGATCGGCCAAACCAAAGAGGCTCTTGATGAGGTTGAGCTTGTAGCTCCCGGTGAGCTCGGTGAAAGAGTCCCATCGGTCGAGCTTCTGAATCTCTGCGACGATCATCTCCCGGTAGGGCGCGATCCGGTCCGAATCGGAACGGGAAATCTGCAACAGCTCGTAGGATGCCTCCCAACCCTCGCGGTGATCGGCGCCAAGCGCTTCAATACCCCGCTCGATCAGATGCAAAGCCCGCTCGAACGTCATTTCGCGCTGCTGGGAAACCGGAAGCGTGGCCAACAGGAGAATAACCGGCACGGTGAAGATGCTCATAGTTTCTCAGTCACTGCCCGAATGGAGGCAGGTGGTTTTCTCGATCACCTCATGGCAGCCGGCATCTTGCGCAGAGTCATCCAAGAGGTCGCGATCCTTTCTGTCGATCTCGCTTTCCCCATTATAGTCGGCGGGACGCCGGCGGCGTCGCGGCTCCGGCCGAGCTGCAGGGGTGGGTGGAAAAATCACCCCTTCGAGTGCAGAGCCACCGAGTCGGCCCGATCCACGGTTCTATTCGCTCTTCTGATGCACGATCAACTCCTGATTGGCTATCCTGGGAGACATATGCGCAGCTTCTTCACCGCTTTCGGCCTGGCCGCGTTTTTCGGAGGGGCGGCGCTGTTTTTCTTCTTGTTCTGGGTGGTGCGCCGTCGGCAGCCGCGACAGCGCCTGGAGACGATTCTGCTCCTTCTGCTGGGCGGACTCCAGGTTTGGTTCGCCGGAAACTTCATCGCGCAGCTTCTGCGCCAGATGGCGGTGGAGAAAGTGGCCGGGACTTTGGCGGCGGTCGACGCCATCGCATTCACCGGACTGGCCCTGCTCCCCGCCCTGCTGTTTCATACACACTGGCTGTACTACCAGCGCGAGCATCGCCCGGCCGGATGGGAGATCCTGGTTGCCCGTTCGCTAATGGTGATGCTGTACCTGCCCCTACCGCTGCTCCCCTGGGCGCTGCAACAGCTCTTCCCCGCGGGGCGAGTCAATCCGATCGAAAAGCTGGGGGCCTTCTCGACGCCCTTTCTCACCCTGCTGGCCGTGGCCTACTATGCCTCGGCGGCCATCCAGCTTCGGATTCTCCAGCGCAGCCGCAACCCCATCGAGAAATCCCTCTTTTCCAAACTGGTGATCGTCTTTCTGCTGATGCCCGTGTTCAACTTCTACGTCTTCACCTGGGGCGGCAGCCGGCATCCTGTTTGGGGGGAGTTGTGGGCGATCCTGGCCCTCTCGAGCTCCCTGCTGCCCGGGTTCCTGATCATCTACTACATTTACCGGCACGGCTTCCTGCAGATCGTGGTGGAGAAAGGCCTCTCGACGCTGCTGCTGATCCTGTCGACGCTGGCCGTCTACCTGGTGGGAGTTCGGCGCCTGGCGCTCTGGATGCAGCAGGAACTGGAAGCCCCGGCGCCTCTCGTGGAAGGCGTTTTTCTGGCGGCCGTCCTGCTGATCTTTCCCACTTTGAGCCGCTGGCTCCAGCATTCCGCCGGCCGCATATTCAGCGGCCAGATGCGGCGCTTTCGGGAGTTGGCCGAAAGCCTGGGCCGGGTCTCTCCCCGGCATCTGGGGCCCGACCTCTTTCGCGAGTTCATCGAGGAGACCTTGCAGCGAGAACTGGACGGGCCGAAGGTGCGCATTCACCCGCCCGACAGCCCACCGCGATCCGGCGAATCGGTCTTTTCCCTGGAAACCGGCGAACGGTCGGTGGGCTGGCTCGAGATCGAGGGGCTCGTGGCGGACTCGGCCCAGAAGGAAGCCTTGCGCCTGCTGGCCAATGAGATTGCCTTCCTGCTGGAGCGCAGCCAGCTCACGGAGAGCCGGCTGCGCCTCGAGCACGAGCTGTCGCGCAAGTCTCACATGGAGGAACTGGGCCAGATGGCCGCCACCGTCGCCCACAACGTGAAGAATCCGCTCAGCTCCATGAAGACGCTCCTGCAGCTGATGCAGGAGGCCGAGAATCTCGAGCCCGAACAGCGCACCGAGGTGGGAATGATGATCGGAGAGCTGGACCGGCTTTCGTCCACGATCACGAAGCTACTCGCGTTTTCGCGACTGGAGAGCCAGCCGCTCCCCGCCGATCTTCGACCGGTCAATCTCGATCATCTGTTGGCCGGCCTCCGGACGGTGTTTCGGGGCGATCTCACGGCCCGCGGAATCGAATTGGAAACCCAACTCGAGATGGCAGATCCGCTGGTACAATCCGACCCGGACAGCCTCTCGGACATCCTGGAGAATCTGGTGGCCAATGCCTTGGAAGCCTGCAGCCGGGGTGACCGTATCCATGTCGCGGCGCGACGCCAGACTTCACAGCTGGTGCTGACGGTGAAGGACACTGGGCCGGGAATCCCGGCGGGGATCCGTGACAAGGTCTTCGAGCCCTTTGTGACGACCAAGTCCAGAGGCACGGGGCTGGGGCTCGCGATCGTCCGGCGCAGGGTCGAATCGCTGGGCGGCGAGATCCGCTTGACTACCCCCGGCGGCCGCTCCGGTACCCTTTTTTCGATCCGGCTGCCCGTGCGGCGCGGGCCCCAACAGCCTGCCGGACCGCCTTCCATCTCAGCCCCCGCCAGCACCTCCAGCAAGGGATGAAGCCGAATGAGAATTCTGATCGTCGATGATGAAGACACCGCCCGTTACGGCATGCGAAAAGCCCTCCAGGGGGCATCCGACAAATTCGTCGAAGCTCCGAGCCTGGCGGCGGCCCGCAAGCTCCTGGCCGAGCAACCCCCCGACCTGATCCTTCTGGATCTCAACCTGGGAGGCGAGGACGGGTTCGAACTCCTGGAAGACACCCAGCGGCTGAAGCCTCCGCCGGCCGTGATCGTCATCACCGCCCACGGCAACGAACGCATCGCCGTGGATGCCATGAAACGTGGCGCCTATCACTACCTGGCCAAACCGTTCGACATCGAAGAGCTGCGCCTGACCTGCCGCAACGTCCGCCGCCAGCTCGAGCTGCGCGATGAGAACCTGAACCTGCGGGCCGAGCTGGAACGATTCAGCGGATTCGGCGAGATGATCGGGGACAGCGAGCCCATGCGGCGTGTCTTTTCGCTGATCGAACGCGTCGCGGAAACCGACGTGACCGTCCTGATGAATGGTGAGAGCGGCTCCGGCAAGGAACTGGTGGCCCGTGAGATTCACCGTCGAAGCCGTCGCAAAGGGGCGCTGGTGTGCGTCAACTGCGCGGCCATCCCCGAAAACCTCATCGAAAGCGAGCTCTTCGGTCACGAAAAGGGCGCCTTCACCGGCGCCCTCGATCGGCGAGCGGGCAAATTCGAGCAGGCCCAGGGCGGCACGCTGTTCTTGGATGAAATCGGAGACATGCCGCTCGACACCCAGACCAAGATCCTGCGCGTCCTCGAGGAACGCAGGATTCAGCGCGTGGGGGGAACCGAGGCACTGGAGGTGGACGTCCGGATCATCAGCGCCACCCACCAGGACCTCCCCCAGATGGTGCGCGACGGCAAGTTCCGTGAAGACCTCTACTACCGGCTCGAGGTCGTGACTCTGGAGATTCCCCCCTTGCG
>JBFKLX010000161.1:0-12964 GCA_041630155.1 Acidobacteriota bacterium | reverse complement strand
TTGCCTGCCCAGAACCCGCTCCGTTGGAGCACCTCAACGGCGTAATGGGAGCAGGTCGGTTCGAACCGGCAGGTCACTACCTGGCTGACGACTGGGGAACAGACTCGTTGGTAGAGTCCAATTCCCGCCAACTCCAGACGGAGGGCCCAGCCGCTCTGAATGAAGACCAGCAGCAGCAGAAACGCAACAGACCAAAAGGCCCTCCGCCGAAACCGGCTCGTTATTTCCACTGTTCTACGTAATCGGAGACTATGGGCAGCTTGAACTTCTCGCCCCGAGTCGCCTTGATGATGGCCAGAATCCTGACCACGAGGAAACCCAGGAAAACGATGGGAATCAGCCCGCAACCGACGATCCACCCCACGACGGGCAGGAAACTCACGATCGTCAGTACCACCCAGGCACCGAATTCAGCGGCCAGGAAGAGAATGCCGTTCTTGGCGTGCCATTGAACGTCCTGATTGTCCTTCTCCGTCAACAGCGGAATCAGTGCCAGAATCCACAGATAGCTCAACACCAACATCACGGTGTTGTCAGTGGAACTGGGCGCCGGACCCGAGGGCGGTGGCGGACTGGAACCGGGAGGCGGCGTGCTGCTGGGTGGAGGGGGCGGCGTGCCGCCCGATTCTGGTGTGTTGGGGGGTATTTCAGACATTATGAGTGGCCTCCTCGAGAACTTTCCCAAAAACGCTCTTCGACCGAATCCACTAGACTCGTGAAGAACGACTCGAATTGTTAACATAGCCGAAGAAAACTCACAAGGGGATTCCGAGCCCGAGTTTCTCTCGAGGATCGTCGCGAGGCGCCGGAAGCGCCCCGCTGGCGGGCGCTGCGACCGAGGACGAAAGACTTCTGACAAGACCCACCGCTTGCCGGGATAGCCAAATCGAAGCGGCGAAGTTCGAAGCACGCAGTGCGAGGGAACGAGGGTGAACAGTCGAGAGGTGGTCGTGCGCCGGCTCCCTACCACCTTCCTCCGCGCCTCCCGGGCGAACTCTCCGGTCACACCGAGTCGGACATCCGGGGTAAAGTCTAGGGGAATTTTGCCGCGTCGCTGCGGTTGGGAGGCTGAACTTGGAGGGAAAAACACATCGGCGCCTTCGCTATCCGGGCTTCTGGCGGAAAAAAGTCGCTCTTCTGAGCGACTTGCAGGAGCTCTATGTCGCGTCTACGCTGGAACATCTGTTCGAGGCCTTGACCCGGCTGCTGCAGCGGGAGTTTCAAGCCTTGCATGTCCTGTTTTCCGTGTGGGACATCCGCAGGGAGGACTACTTCTACCAGAACCCGGAATGGCTGCGGGGAAGACGCATTTCAGCAGCCCACGGGTTTGCGGCTGAGGCCATCCGGGCCCGCCACTGTCTCTTGATCGAATCCCCTCTGCAACCGGAAGATGATCGGGCTCGGGAAGCCCTCGAGTCCCCCCTCCAAAGCGTCTTGGTCGCTCCTTTGATCCGCAAGGACCGGATCGTCGGCGTGGTGGAACTGATCAATCGATCCGACGGAAGCGACTTTTCCAGTGCCGATCAGGAATACCTGGAGGCCCTGAGCCACCACATGGCGATGTCGCTCAACAACTTCCTGTTGGCCGAGGAATCCGACCGCAGGCGCAGGGAGGAGCGCCAGCTCCGCGAGATTGCGCGCAGCCTCAACTCCACCTTCGACCTGGATGACATTTTGGAGGAGATCCTGTTCCGGGTGCGGGAAGTGATCGAATTCGATGCCGCGGCTATGATTCTGCGGCCTGCTGCCGGGCACGAGGGCACCCGAAAGCTGGCCGTGTACGGCTACAATCTCCAAGATCAGATCGAGCTGGAGCAGAAGGCCCACCAGATCTTTCAAGAGTGGAGCCTGGGATTCCCAGAAGCCCGCCTCTTGTCGCCGCAAGACTATGGCGAGATCTATCGCTCCATTCGCCCGACGACCCGCTCGGAAATGCTGATCCCCCTGCGCAGCCGACAGCAGCTGATCGGTGTCTTCACACTGGTTTGCGACGAGGAGCAGGCTTATTCTCAGACCGACCTGGAACTGCTGGAGTCATTTGGCCACCAGATCTCGCTGGCCATCGAACGTGCCCGTTCCCACGCCTCGGTCATCGAGAAGGCGCAGCTGGAGCAGGAGTTGAAGATCGCCCGCGAGATTCAGCTGGGCTTCCTGCCGGGCCGGATGCCCCAAATTCGCGGCTTGGAGCTGGCTGCCCGGAACGTGCCCTCACGCCTGGTCAGCGGAGACTGCTACGACCTGATCCCCATCGTTGCGGGCCAATGGGGCATGGTGATTGGGGATGTGACCGGCAAGGCCATCTCGGCGGGCTTGGTCATGGCTGCGTTCCGGGCCGCGCTCCTGGCCGAAATCCGGAACAATTTCAGCATCTCGACGATTCTCGGCAAGGTCAACCGGCTGCTCTGGGAGACGACCGACCCCAGCCATTTCGTCACAGCCTTTTACGGAGTGTTCGACGAGGATCAGCGAGTCTTGACGTACAGCAACGCGGGCCACAATCCGCCCCTGCTCTTGCGAGCCGAGGGAAAGGCAGAGTGGCTGGCCGAAGGGGGCATGATTCTGGGTGGCTTCAGAAGCTCCACTTACACCGAACAGCGTGTCCGCCTGCAGTCCGGCGACTGGCTGATTCTGTACACCGATGGCCTGACCGAAGCCCGCACCGACAGCAGCGAGGAACTGGGGGGAGAAGGCTTGGAAAGCCTGGTCAGACAGCTCAGAGCCTCCTCGGCAGACGAGATGGTGGAGCGGTTGGCCGGAGAGGTCGTCCGCTTCTCTCCCAACAGCCGCCCCGAAGACGATGCCACTCTGTTGGTGGTTCGGGTGCGGGAGTGAGTCGGGAGGGGTTGTGCTGAGCGTGAGATCGGGCGCCCCGAGAGCCCCGACAGGGAGGCATGCGAAAGACCCAGCACGCTTCAGTCAGCCGTGAGAATGGAGAACTCTACCAGGGCCTCTTTGGGGATGTAAGCGCATTCGTTGTTGGTCTCCGAGTCGGAAGGCCAGAGAAAGAACCCGGGGGCCGCGACCAGGTGCAAGTTGTTTTCGACCCGCCCCTCGAGCGTCTCACCGTCACCGAATCGAATTCGCACCCAGACCGCGTCGCTTCCCTGCTTCCGGTTGAGAAATCGAATTTCCTGATACTCGGGATCCCCTTGGAAATCTTTCACGAAGAACAGTGCCTTGACCTCTTTGAGCTGGAAGTTCTTGGGCTTCCCCCGGCGATCGAGGATCCGGAAGTCCTCCCTGATCTCGTCGCGAGCGGCGAATCCAGCCAGGACTTCGCCGTCCTTGAGCCGTACCACAACCTTCTGCAAGGGCCTTTCCTCGCTCTCCGAACTCAGGGTCTCCGGCATTGGGGGTGCCGGAGACCCTGGACCGCACAAATGTCTTCATCTACTCGATCTGGTAAACCGGGGCCGCTATTCCCAGCTCATCACCAGCTCCGCGGTAGGATCATGAGCGCGGTCAACTCGATACCCCGCTCCCCGGGCGTTGTTGCCCGTGGCGTCAGGGCTTGATTCCATAGTCTTCAATCCGGGTCAGCAACGTCTTGTAGCTGACACCCAGTTCCTTGGCCGCCTGCCACTTGTTCCAGCGAGTCCTGGCCAGCGTGGTGGCGATGACGCTCCGTTCGACGCGAGCGGCAGCCTCTTTCGCAATCAGTTTCAGGCTCACTCCCTGATCCAACTTGTTCAAATATTGATCGGCCAGTTCATCGACGCTCTCGAAGACCTGCCGGGACGATTTCAGGGTCAGCTCGGAATGAATGGCGTCCTGGTCGCGAAGCACCAGGAAACGCTTGACCAGGTTCTCCAGTTCTCGAACGTTTCCGGGCCAGTCATAGGAGGCAAAGGCCTGGAGCATGGACTCGGGCAATTCCGCCGCCGACTCGCCGAGTTCTTCGCTCAGTCTGGAGAGGAAGTGGCGGCACAGCATCGGGATCTCATCGGTGCGATCGCGCAATGGCGGCACCTGGATGCCCAGTACATGGAGGCGATAAAACAGATCCGAGCGGAATTGCTTCTGGGCGATGGCCTCCTCCAGGTTCCGATTGGTGGCGGCGATGACACGCACGTCGACCTGAGTCTCCTGATCACTCCCCAGAGGAGCAAAGTGGCCGTCTTGGAGAACCTGCAGCAGCTTGGCCTGAGTTCCCAGGGGAAACTCGCCGATCTCGTCCAGGAAGATGGTGCCGCCATCAGCCAGTTTGAACTTGCCAACCCGGTCCATCTGTGCTCCCGTGAACGCGCCGCGGGTGTGGCCGAAGAGTTCACTCTCGGTCAGGTCGTGCGGCAGGGCGGCACAGTTGACCTTCACGAAGGGCCGGTGACTCCAGCGTGAGGCCAGGTGGATCTGGCGGGCGATGATGTCCTTGCCCACCCCGGTTTCCCCTTCGATGAGGACGGGGACGCGGGAATGCGCTATGCGCTGGATCATGTCTCGGATCTTGATCATCCGAGGATTGCAGACCACGAAGTCCTCTGCCGGCAGCGCCGGCTCACGAGGGGTTGATCCGGCTTCTTCCTGGCGCGCTTCCAGGATCCGGTCGATGATCCGCCGCAGGCTCTCCAATCCGAACGGCTTGACCAGGTAGTCCCAGGCGCCGTTCTGAATGGCTTCGACTATCAGCCCCGGCCGGCGCTCCGACGAGATCACGACCACGGGAATCTCGTCGATCCACTCCTGAATGCTCCGTAAACCTTGAAGATCGGCTTTTCCACCCAGGCAGGGCTCGAAAAAGACAATGTCGGGTTGCACCCGACGGTTGTGCAACAGCTCTTTGGCCTCGTCCCAATGGCTGGCTGTGAAGGTACGGTAGCCCAACTCGGGGAGGCTGCGGCCGATGAAGCGGCGAACTCCCTCCTCGTCATCGATGAACAGCAGTTGCGGACACGTTTCAGTCTGAGCCGGCGCTTCCTTGGCTAGCAAGACATCACCTCGGTCCTTGTCGCCAATGACCTCTCCTTCCGCGGCTCGGGGCCCCCCGGGAAGACCCTCTTCGGAGTCCAGCGCGAGCAGCCGTATCGGCCGCTCCGAAACAGCCTCCGGCGGGCCCCCAACCCTGGTGACCCGCCGGTCTCAATACGCACTCCAGTCGGTCAGCGACCGCCTGGCGTCGGTCCGGCGAGGCTGAATCCTCAAACAAGGATACCAGCTCCCCGGCGAGTGAGGCTCGGGGAAGGAACCCACTCTCCCGAGCCGGGAACAGCTAGGTGCTCCCGGCGCCACGACAGAACTGACCATCTCTCCCAGGGACGGCAAGCAAGCCTCGTGCCAAGAACCGGGGAAAGCCCGCAAGGTCCGTGAGTAAGGGGAATCGCCTCTGCGCGGAATGCGAATCGATGGGCTTCGAGACAGTACAGTGGCGCCTTCGCCAAGAGATTGACACTCGGTCAGACCCCCAGTCTTGGGCCCAAAGCGGAAAAAACTGCTAAGATCGAAAGCCTTACCGCTGGAATTTATCGCACTTGGCAAGGAGGAAACAGAACATGCGAAGCACGCTGGGGGCATTGGCCATCCTGTTGGCCTCGTCGGTCCCGCTGCCGGCGCAGACAGACTTTGACAATGTCCAGATCACGGCGACTCCCGTGGCCGGGAAAATTTACATGCTGCAGGGCTTGGGTGGAAACATCGGAGCGTCGGCTGGGGAGGACGGCATCTTGATCGTCGATGATCAATTCAAACCGCTCGCCGAGAAGATCCGCGCTGCCTTGCAAGGGATCCAGGCAGGGGACTTGAAGTTCATTCTGAACACCCACTGGCACGGCGATCACACGGGATCGAACGAAGTATTCGGCCCCGAGGCGACGATCATTGCGCACACCAACGTCCGCAAGCGGCTCTCCAGTGACCAGGAACTGTTCGGGCAGATCGTTTCGGCAGCCCCACCGGAAGCCTGGCCGGTCATCACTTTCGACGAGTCGGTGTCGATTCACTTCAACGGTGAGGAGATTCGCGTCATTCACCTTCCCCGCGGCCACACCGACGGTGACAGCCTCATCTGGTTCACCGAATCCAATGTGGTGCACATGGGAGATCTGTTCTTCCAGGGCCGTTTCCCCTTCGTCGATCTCGGAAGCGGCGGGAACGCAGTGGGCTATGCCGACAATTTGGGCAAGGTGATCGACCTGCTTCCGGCCGACGTCAAGATCATCCCGGGACACGGCCGGCTGTCGAACCTGGACGACTTGAGGGAGTTTCGCCGTGTGATCCTCGAAACCACCGATATCGTGCGGCGGCGGATGCGGCAAGGGAAGAGCCTGCAGGAGATCCAGGCCGAAGGACTGCCGGATGTTTACGCGGACTGGGGCACCGGCTTCATCGCCACGGATCGCTGGCTGGAAATCGTTTACCGGAGTCTGATCGGATGATGAAGACCGCAGCGGCGAGGACACCCGTCGCCTGGGCTGGCATCCTGGCCGCGCTGGCCGCCTTGACCGTACACCCTGGAACGCAGGTCAAGTTGGGCCACGCCTTTCTGTCGCTCGAGGAGGGCTCCGGAGTGGTGGTGGGGACTGCGCTTTTTGCCCTGCGGCAGAACGGTGTTCTCCTGTCCGAGGCTGCAGTGGCTGCTGTCGAGCCGATTGCCCGGGGCCGCCTGTTCGTCGATGAACGGGGCAGCTCGACGGGCGTCGCCATCAGCAATGCGGGGAATGGCGCCGTCGACTTGGACTTGACCTTGCGGGATTCCGCCGGCAACCAGGTCGGGGAAATCGAAAGCCGAAGGCTGGAAGCGGGCGAGAACCTGGCCGAGTTTGTTTCTCAGCTGTTTCCAGCCGTGGAGGCCGGCTTCACCGGCAGCCTCACCTTTCAAACTCGGGCTGGCTCGGCCAGCTTGGCGGCGGTCACGCTGCGGGTGGGGACAAACCTGGATGGGGACCCTATTTTCGCGACCCTGCCCGTTGCCGATTTGGACGCCGCCCCTGGGGGAGGCTCGCTCATCTTCCCCCACCTGGGCGCGGGTTCGATCCTGTCCACTCAGATCATCCTGATCAACCCCAGCGACCAACAGATCGATGGGCAAGTGGCTCTGATCGAGTCGGGTGGCGGTCCGTTGGAGTTGGAAGTGGCCGGTTCAAGCACCTCCGAGCTGGCCTTCAGCCTGGCGCCCAACGGCACGCAAACCTTCGATCTGACCAGCAGCACCGGAATTCAGCAAGGCTACGCGGTGGTGACCAGTTCCAGCGGTCCTCTTCCCTCGGGCACGGCCATCTTCCGTTTCACTTCGGGGGGCGCCTCGATCTCCGAGGCCGGTGTGGGAGCAATCACTCCCACCCGCAACGCCCGCATCTTCGTCGACAATGTGGGGACGCAGACGGGCGTCGCCCTGGCCAACCCGAACCCCAACGCGGTGACGGTCGACTTGGAGTTGGCCGACCGCAACGGCTTCCCCATCGCGACGGCCGAGGTGGTCCTCCCGGCGGGCGGCCACACTTCCCGCTTCGCCCATGAACTCTTCAGCGATTTGCCCACTGGATTTACAGGGGTCCTGGAGATCACGAGCCCCCGGGCCGTGGTCCCGATCACCCTCAAGTTGACGACCAACGAGCTGGGCCGTTTGATCCTGACCACCTTGCCGCTGGCCGATCTGGACGCCCCCGGCACGGCCCGACTGCTGGTGTTTCCGCGAATCGGCTTCGCACTCGGCGTCTCCACCCGCCTGATCCTGATCAGCGGAGACGGGGGAATGGCCTCCGGCACCCTGACTTTTCTGGATCAGGGTGGCTCCGTCCTCTCGCTGGAGTTGGATTCAGGCAGCACCGGCCAGCTGGATTTTGCCTTGAATGCAGGCGCCGCTACCCAGATTCGCCCAGAGGACCCGGTTACGGCCTCGGCAATCGTCGTCGACCCATTCGACCCGGGGGCCGCGGAGCTGACCGTTGTGGCGGGCGAGCGACTCCAGTTGCGCCCGTACGTGCTGGACGGTGAGGAGGCGCGAGACGACGTCCAGTTTCAATTCCTCAGCCTGGACGAGACAGTCGCGACGGTTGGTCCAGACGGCACGATCCGAGGCCTTCAGCCTGGTTTCACCACGCTGACGATCGCAGCCGGCGGACTCGTGGAGGCGGTTCCCCTGTCGGTGATCTCGATCAACAGCGGCACTGCCGGCTTCGAAGTCAGTGGAGTGGTGGCGGACCTGGCGCAGCACCTCTACCTCACCAACAGCCGGGATCACACCGTGTTGTTGGTGGAAAACCTCGAAGCCGAGCCTGAAGTGTATGCTGGAACGCCGGCCATGGCGGGCTTTCGCGATGCCCTGCGAAACATGGCCCTGTTCGACGAGCCGGCTTTTCTGGCACTGGATCAGGCGGCCGGCGTGCTCTACCTCAGCGACGCGGCTAACCATCGGATCCGACACATCACGCCCGGCGCCCAAGGCCAGGTCATCACGCTGGCGGGGACGGGGGAGACCGGCAATCGTGACGGGGACCTCGTGGGAGCCGAGTTCAACCAGCCCCAGGGCTTGGCCCTGGACGAGTCGGGACGGCTCTGGGTGGTGGACTCCGGCAACCACACGATCCGCCGCATCGACCTGGAGGCGGGTACGATCGAAACGATGGCCGGCCGGCCCGGCACGCCAGGGCTTCGGGATGGGCTCGGCGAAGACGCGCTCTTCGATTCTCCGGTGGGAATCGCTCTGGAGGTCGAATCTCTGGCCTCCCAGCTCGATCGTGAACTCAACGGGTTGCCCCCGCCGTCGACCCGAGTGCTGGTGGCCGACGCCGGCAACGACGCGATCCGGCGGGTTCACGAAGACGGCACCGTCGAGACGCTGGGCCTCACGCTTCCGGCCGCGACCCGCGAGCGTTCCACGAGCGCCGCGGGTCCGGCGTTCGAATCCCCCGCAGGCATTGCGTCCGATCCTCTCGGCAACGTCTATGTCAGCGAGCCTGGCTCGGGACGCGTCCTCATCATGCTGGAGAACGGTCAAGTCCTGCCCCTGGTTCAGCGCGGCCGCTTCGCCTTTCCTCGCGGCCTGGCCGTGGCGGACGGGGGCCGGGTGCTGGTGGCGGATGGCGCCAACCTGGCCCAGGAAATCGTGTTCGGCCCACCCCAAATCCAGGAGCTGGATCCTGTCCAAGTCTCGACCCAAGGTGACGAAACGGTCTTGATCGAAGGCAGAAATTTCGCCCCAGGCTCTCTCGTCCTGCTGGGAGGCCGTCGGATCGACGCCACCGTCCGCGACAGCCGAACCATTTCGTTCCAGACACCGGTGCTGCCCAGCGGACGATTCACTCTGACGGTGTTGAACCGGGGTGGAATCGCCCAGACCTCGCTCGATGTGGAGCCGCCAAGCCTGGACGAGTTGCCGGCCGGCTCGATTACGACCTTCGCCGGGGGCTCCACCTTCGCCGGCGAAGGCCTGCCACTGCTGAGGATCAGCATCGATCCTTCCGACGCCACGGTGGACCAGGAGGGCAACCTCTACATCGCCGACGCCATCAACAACCGCATTCGGCGATCCAACCCCACGACCCGGACCGCCACCACCATTGCCGGAACCGGCGAGTTCGAATCCTCGGGAGACGGAGGACTCGGCTTGAGGGCTTCCTTCCGCTCACCGTCCGCTCTGGCCCTGGGCCGCGGTAACGTGCTCTACATCGCCGAAGAGTCGGGCCACCGCATCCGGCGGCTGGACTTGGGCCGCGGCCTGATCGAAACCGTGGCGGGAACGGGGAAAAAAGGCTTCGGGGGCGACGGAGGCTCACCCCTGGACGCCAAGCTGGCCTCGCCGCGGGGTCTGGCGGTCGATGCAGCTGGGAATCTCTACGTGGCGGACACGGGCAATCACCGGGTGCGCCTGATCGACTTCGAGAACGAAGAGATTTCTACTGTTGCAGGGGACGGCATTCCCCGCTATGCCGGAGATGGGGAGCCGGCCACGCAGGCGTCCCTGCAGTCTCCCGTCAGCCTGGCGCTGGACGCCGACGGGGCGCTATGGATTGCCGACACCGGAAACCGCCGGATTCGCCGCGTCGATTCGGATGGGCTCATCCAGACAGAGGCTGGAAATGGACAGATGGGCCCGCAGACGGAGGGCGTGCCGGCCATCCAAACGGCGCTGGTGGAACCCACGGGCATCGGCTTGGGTCCCGAAGGCGCGCTATTCATTGCGGATGCCGGAGCTCACCGAGTGTTTCTCGTTCATCCTGCCACCGGGTTGATCACCACCGTGGCGGGAACCGGGAACCCCGGCTTCACGGGTGACGGCCAGCGCGCCTCGCAGGGAGATTTCTTCCGGCCCACCCGCGTTCTGCTCGGGCCCCAGGGAGGCTTGACGATCCTGGATCGAGGCAATTCGCGCATTCGTCGCGTCGGACCGCGGCGAAAGATCCTGGAAACCGTGGGAGGCAACGGCAGCCCTTTATTCATTGGCGACGCGATCGAGCGCGTGTACTCCGTCCTCAATCACCCGGCGGACCTGATCGCCGACCGCGACGGCAACCTCTACTTCAGCGATTCCGGGCACCAACTCGTGCGGAAAATAGAGGCTGCCAACAGCCGTGTCTTCAGCGTCGGCGGCACCGGACAAACCGGCTTCTCAGGCGACGGCGGGGACGGCAGGGAGGCCCAACTTTCGCTGCCGCTCGGCCTGGCACTGGACAATCAGGATGGCCTCTACGTCGCGGATACGCGGAATCACCGGGTGCGTCGCATCGACCTGTCCACTGGACGCATCGTGACCGTCGCCGGCAACGGCGAAACCGGCTCGCCCGCCGAAGGACCCGCCCGTACGGTGGCCCTCTCACTCCCTCTGGGACTGGCCTTCTCGGCCGGCGGCTCGCTCTACGTCTCCGCCACGGCAACTCACACCGTCCACCGCCTGGACTTACCAACGGGCCATCTGGAGATCATTGCGGGAGACGGTGAAGCGGGCTTCAGCGGCGACGAGGGACCGGCTCGGCTCGCTCGCCTGAGACTCCCCTCAGGACTGGCAATCGACTCCCAAGGCCGCCTGCTGATTGCAGACCACGGCAATCACGCCGTGCGGCGCTTCGACCCCGCCAGCGGACGGATCGAGACGATCTGCGGAACCGGAGTCCCCGGAAAGCGCGGCCTCAACGGCCCGGCCACCCAGGCTCAGCTCGACAGGCCGGATGACGTGACCGTCGACCCGGCAGGCAACGTCTACATCACTGACACGGGAAACGACCGCGTCCTGCACATCGATGCACAAGGCATCCTCCGCCGCATCGCCGGCAACGGCTCGTCCAGGCCTCTGGGCGACGGCGGCCTGGCCGCGGAAGCGTCCGTGCAGCGACCCCGCGGCCTGGTGGTCGTCGGCAACGCCCTCCTGATCGTGGACGGATCACGCAACCGGATTCGTGCGGTCCGCCTCCCCTGACACCGATGACCCCGGCATTCTCGCCGGTGATTCCAATCTTCAGCTTGGCGCGCCGTCACACTCGGGCGTCACCGCTCAGAACTGATAACGCACCGCCAGCTGGAAAGCGCGGGGTCCTCCCGAGCCGAAGAACCCTCCCGCCGTACGCAGGGGCGCCCCCAAGTCGGCGCCCAGCGCCGTGCTGAATCCGAAGTAGTTGTTGTTGTTGAAGCCGCGGATGTTCGTGATGTTGAACAGGTTGAACACCTCGCCGATCAGCTCCACTCGATGGCGGTCTCCGCCGATGGTCTTGCTGAGCCTCAGGTCGAAGGCATTGAACGTGTCGCCGAACCGGAGGTTCGGATTGACCAGTGGCAGGGTCGGACCAATCGTGGGACCGGCGGCGTTCCAGGCCTGGATCACCTCGTTCAGCTCGGCCCCCGTCCGTACCGACCGGCCCAGTGCGTTCCGTGCCAACAGGGGCAGGCGCGTATTCAGCTGGGGGACGAAAAGGTTGCCGGGCACGTCCGAAGCCAGGGTCCAGATCGGGGACACCCGGATTCGCCAGGGGAAGTCGAACTGTCCATAGAAGCTCAATCGATGCCGTTCGTCGGTCAGGCCATAGCCCTTCTCCAAGGCCAGATTGTTGACGCCCAGCAGCAGGTCGATCTGCCCCCCCACGTTGAACGGGATCTGATCGTCGTCGAAATAGGTCAGGGTCTTGGACAAGGTGTAGTTCACGTTGAACCCGTAGGTCATTCCCCTCCACTGGCTGGGGCGCTTGCGCAGACTGAACAGCAGGCCGTCGTACCAGGACTTGGCCGAGGGTTCGATGTTGACGATGTTGTCGGTCCGGCCAGTCAGGGGATCGGTGACCGTGACCAGACTCAGGTTCTGGTCGCGCAGCAGGCGGCCGATCAGCTGGCGCTGGCCGAAGTTGTGGACACCATCGACCGACAGCACCCAGTCGGTGCCAAACTGGTGCTGGATTCCCAGCGAGAACTGCTGGACGTAGGGGTGGGCCGTGGCGTTGTCGATGACGTTGATGCCCAGGGGTACGGCCGCCGTCGGTCCGGCGAAGGGATTGGCCAGGTTGACGACCTGTCCCGTGATCGCATCGGGGAGGAAATTGCCGTTGGCGTCCAGCGTCGAACCGCCCACCACGTCCAAGGCCAGGATGCGACCGTCCAGCAGCAGCTCCAGCAACCGGACTTCCAGCACCACCCGGTCGTAGTAGATCCCGTAGCCGCCCCGGATCACGGTCTTGCGGTTCTGGAAGGGATCCCAGGCGAAGCCGACGCGCGGTCCCCAGTTGTCGAGGCCGCGGTTTCGCTCCAGCCCCAGGACCCCGGCCAGCCAGACGCAGGGAATCGGGGAGGGCTGGGAAATGTCCGGACAAGGTTGATGAGCGCCGCCGATTCCGAAAATATTGGTGTCGAACTCGTAGCGCAGGCCCAGGTTGAAGGTCAGGTTGGGTCGCGGCCTCCAGTCGTCCTGAGCGTAGAAACCGAAATAGCTGTTGTCGATGTCCGGCACGAAGGGCGGCCGAACCGGCGCCGCGCTGATGATCGAGGCAGCGATGGGGATGTCCAGGTCGTTCACGGCCCCATCCTGGTTCCGGTCCTGAGTGGCGAAGTTCTC
>JBFKLX010000160.1:0-13095 GCA_041630155.1 Acidobacteriota bacterium | reverse complement strand
GGATGATGGGCACTTGGGCCACGCCGACGGTCGCCAGGTACACTCCTATTACATGAGATCGTTGATCGGGCGTCGTTGGACGTCTGACTTGTCTCAATCGATCAGTTGTAGGTTCGAGTCCTGCCTGAGGAGCCACTTCCAAGTTCGAGCTGGAAAGCAAAGTTCGGACTGCTTGCTTCGGAATGGGAAACAAGCGCCCTTTATTGACAGAATTGTCAACTTCTGGAGTTGCGCGTTCCTCAGGAAACGCGAACAATCGATCAGCATTTCCCAGGCCTCGATCAAGCCGGGTCACCACCCGTTTCCGATAAATATGCTGGATTCAAGTTCGTGTCCAAGGTGACGCCAGTCAGACCCCGAAATATCAGACTCGATCATGAAACCCGCTCGCAGCAAGAGAACTAAATCGTCGATTGCCGGAGAGAAAAGGAGTAGTAAAGAATGAGCCGTATGAAAAACAGAGTGACCCTGAAGCTGGTCGTACTCGGAACGATCCTGCTGCTCGCGCCGTTCGCGGTGAATCTGAGCGCCGCGGAGAGACCTTTCAAAAGCCAGTTCTCGGGCTGGGCCCTGGGAACGGCCCTGGATACCAACGGCGATGGAGTGACTGGAGGCCATACGTGGTCGAAAGGCAAGTCCAACCTTGGGTCCTTCGAAGGCGGTGGCTTCGTTGAGGGCCTGCCCTGGGACGGGGTCTCCTTTTGCAGCCTTTCCCCATTGGAGATCAAGTTTGAGGGCGGTCTGGCAAGCTTCGTTTCGCGCTACCACGACGGGAGTCTCCTGCAGACAGAGCTGACGTCCAGCACTACCTGCATCAACGTCGAGGACCCGGACGACCCCATAAACTTCCTGCGCTTCACGGTCGAGCAGACGGCGGACTTCGTGGGCGGAAGCGGACGCTTTGAGGGCTCGACTGGCTCGGTGACCTGCAGGGTGATTGGAAAAGTCACCGCGGGTGTGACATCCTCTTCGGGTGAGTGCTCGGGGGTCATCGAAATACCCTAGGCGAAGGGAGAGGAAGCGTTGCCCTCGAGCAGGTTTCATCAGTAGCTGCCCGCCGGTTCGAGTAGCCACCCCGTCCCCAGTCCCGTTCCCCAATTCCTGGTGGTAGCCATCGCCTCGCGATATAAGAGCCGGCCGTGAAGGGTTCCGTCAAATTACTGCTCGTTGCGGCCGGGCTTGCAGCCGTGCTTCCGGCGACACGGCTGGGCCATGGGTGCGACCTCGATGCGTGGCGGGTAGCGGGTGCCGCGCGAGGCATGTTGGACAGCGCTTCCTATGTCCCCTCTCGACCGCCGGGATTCCCGCTGTTCGAGATGCTCGCTACTCCGTTGGTCGGCACGGGGAGCGGCTTCGGACGCGTCTTTCGATAGAAGCCGCCCGGCCAACCCGGTGTATTCTTTCTAGCAGAAGAGGCCTACAACCCAATCACAGGCGCCGCCTGAGAGGCTGCTGTTTTTTTCTCTGTCAACCGAAGGACTAGGGATAATCGAAACCGAAAGAGAACTCCTTCAAGAACTCACCTTCGAAGACATAGGTGGCCCGGTAGGAGGGCATGTTGTAGCGACGAAGAAAAGCAGACTCCCCCTCCAGATGATAGGCGAGTTGACTTCCCTTCTTTCGATGGGGCTCCCCCAGGATTCCGACTAGCTCCGATTGGAGCATCCCGAGCCTGATCCCTTTTCCAGTCGAGAAGGTTTCCGCCCCCGGAAATACTGGGAAACTGTGTTCATCCGGTGGGGCGCCCACATGGAATTCCCCGATTTCCAGCCGATGACCACCCGGGTGGACCACGAGTGTGAGCAACTCCGATCCAGACGTGTTCGTGAACCGGTAGTAGCCAAAGCCAAACTCTTCCTGGTCTGGTACGGGCGACGGACCAAGCAGCGTTTCGGCGCTGGCCTGGTCACTCAGTCTGATGCCTGCAACTTCCGTCTCAACGAATTCGGGTAGCTCCTGACTGACCTGTACCCACAACAAGGGCATGACGGCGAGCATGGGGCGGGTAATGCCCGCTACCCGCTTCATGAGCCGAACTTGCCTCAAATGCTGCAGCTCAGGCCAAAATGCTCTCCACCTGGTCATCGGAAGATCGGACGTGATCTCGTGAGGTGATGTGGTTGCGCGCATGTCTCAGATCCTTCGGACACACAGCCCTGAGTCCGCTCGATTCATCCTGCGGAAAGGCCGCTCCGGCGATGCCACAATCATCTGCACCTGCCGCAGAAACGAACCTCCGCAACATCTTAGGCTCCGGGCGGGGTTACGGCAACCGATGAACTGGCCGATCGTCTTGATTCTTCCTTGCCGGCATTTCCCGCCCGATCGGGAACCAAAGGATAGTTTACTGCGTAGTATAAAAAGCAGGAGAAATCAGATGCCACGGCCACGCAGCTTCGACAGCGAGGAAGTACTAGAGAAGGTCATGGTCCGTTTCTGGGAAGCCGGCTACAGCGCAACGACGCTGGACGATTTGGAGAAAGTGACCGGGCTCAAACGCGTGAGTTTGTACAATGCCTTTGGCGACAAACGCGAGCTGTTTCTCGAAGCCCTGCGCTGCTACCGAAGAGTGGTGGTCAGTGGACGCACGGCGCCCTTGCGTGATTCTTCCCGAGGTCTGGACGCGATCCGCAGCTTCTTCCAGGGCCTACTGGCGGCACAAGACAGCGGCTGGCCGGCTGGTTGTCTGATGGTCAATACCTCGATCGACGAAACCCATCTCGACCGGCAAGTCCTCGACTTGGTGCGGCAACACTTCCAGGCAATGGAGAATTTCTTCGCCGGAGCTCTGGAGCGGTCCCGATTGTCCGGGGAACTGAGGGCGGAGGTACCTACGCAGGCCGCGGCAGCCTATCTCCTCACGTTCGTACAGGGGCTGGCCGTGTTGGGACGCAATCCGGAAACCAGCGTCAGAGTCCGGGACGCCGTCGACCTCCTCCTGGAGCAACTGGATTCCTGGCGTGTGGTGCGTGACTGAGGTTTTTTTCGCTGATTTTATACTCATTAGTAAAAAACAGCGGGAAAGGAACGAGAAGAGAATGTCCGCGAAAACTGCGACGGAAACCGTTGCCGGGCACTTTTCGACACTCCCGGCCAAGAGGGGTGTCGTAGTTGGAGCTTCAGCGCTGGGTCGGAGCAGCTCTCAGAGGGCTGCTCCGCCCGTGTTCGACCCCACCACCTATTGAACAAAGGGAACACTACTGGAAAGGAGAGAAACATGAGCGATTTCACGATTCACACGAAAGAGTCGGCTCCTGAGGCGGCGCGGGAGACCCTGGAGCAGGTGGAGGCCGCTTACGGCTTCCTGCCCAATTTGATGGCGACGATGGCGGAGTCGCCTGCTCTGGCGGAGGCCTATTTCACACTGTCGAGTCTGTTCGAGAAAACGACCCTGACCCCAGTCGAGCGGCAGGTCGTACTGCTGAGCGCGAGCCGGGAAAACGACTGTCACTATTGCGTGGCAGCACACACCGGCGGCGCACGGAGGGCGCGAGTCCCGGCGCCAGTGATCGAAGCGCTCAGGGCCGGCGCCGAGCTCCCTGACGGGAAGCTCGAGGCGCTTCGACGGTTCACGATCGCGGTGGTGGGCAAGCGGGGCCGGCTCGACGATGACGAAGTGGAAGCGTTCAGGGAAGCCGGCTACACGCGCGCCAACCTGCTCGAGGTGATCCTGGGAGCCGGCCTCAAGACGCTCTCCAACTACACCAACCACATCGCCAAAACACCACTCGATCGTGCGTTCGCACCCATGGAGTGGCGCAAGGCCGGTTGAGCGCCATTGTCGACGGATCGCTGCCGCCGAGCTTTTCAGGCGGGCGGCAGCCGTTCCATTCACGCCCAGGCCCCACCCCCCGAGCCTCTCAATCCCACTGAGGGAATCACCGGTAAAATGCCGGTGTCACTGACAAATCCGCGTCGGGGACTCAGGTCTTTCAGTCTACCGCTGTCAGGTCCCCTAGCCCCTACTAGGCCCTTAGGCCCTCAACAGGCTGCGGCCGTCCATTTCCCGGGACGGCTCCAGACCCAGCAGCTCGAGCAGCGTTGGGGCCAGGTCGGCCAGCCGGCCCGGCCGCAGTTTTGCGTCCCGGCGGCGTTCAGAGACCAGGATGCAGGGCACGGGATTCGTGGTGTGAGCGGTGTGGGGGCCGTTGGAATCTTCGTCCCACATCTGCTCGCAATTGCCGTGATCGGCCGTGACGATCAGTTCCCCTCCCTGCTCCAGGACTGCGTTTTCCAGCTCGCCCAGCGCAGCGTCCACTGTCTCGACAGCACTCACGGCAGCGTTCAGAACACCCGTGTGCCCGACCATGTCGGGGTTGGCGAAGTTGAGCACCAGCAAGTCGAACTTGCGGGAGTGGATCGCCGCGAGCGCCCGGTCGGTCACTTGCCGGGCACTCATCTCGGGCTTCAGGTCATAAGTCGCCACCGCGGGCGAGTCTGCCATGAAGCGTTCCTCTCCTTCGAAGGGGGCCTCGCGTCCTCCGTTGAGGAAGAAGGTGACGTGCGGATATTTTTCAGTCTCGGACGTGTGGTACTGGCGCAGCCCTGCCCGGCTGACGACCTCTCCCAGCGTGCCGCTCAGGGGGTTCGAGTCGAAAGCGACGGGGCAGTCGAACCCAGCCCGGTAGTCGGTCAGCGTCACCAGGTGCACGCGAGGCTTCCATTGCCGTCGGAAGCTGGGATGAGGATCATCAGCGGTCCGCTCTTCGAAATCTTTCTCGATCAGGGTGCGCACGATTTGGCGTGGCCGGTCGGAGCGGTGGTTGAAGCTGATCACGGCGTCCCCGTCGCGGATTCTCCCCAGCGGCTCGCCTGCAGAGTCAAGGATGAGGGTGGGGCGGATGAACTCGTCGGTCTCGGCCGGGTAGTCCTCCCCACTGGAATGGCCATCAGCCCGCGCGTAGGCGTTTCGAACGGCCTCGAGGGCGCTGCGGGCTCGAAATCCCGCCTCACCCCCTACCATGGCGTTGAAGGCCAGTTCGGTCCGTTTCCAGCGCTTGTCGCGATCCATCGCGTAGTAGCGCCCGATGAGCGTGCCGACCACCCCACAATCGTAGAGGTCGAGTTTGCGCTGCAAATCGGCCACCGCCGCAAGGCCGGAGCGAGGCGGGGTGTCGCGCCCGTCCGTGAACAGGTGCAGCACCAGTTGCTCCCGCTCGAGTTTGAAGCGGCGTGCCAACCGCACCAGTGCGAAGTAGTGTTCGTCGCAGGAATGGACGTAGGCGGTGCTGACCAGGCCGAACAGGTGCAGGCGCGTGCCGTTCTGCCGAACCTGCTCGAAGGCCCCCCGCAAAGCGTTGTTTTCGCAGAAGCTGCCGTCGGCGATGGCGTAGTTGATTCGCATCAACTCCTGCCAGACCACGCGACCACCGCCGATGTTCAAGTGTCCGACCTCACTGTTTCCCATGGTGCCCCTGGGCAGGCCCACGTCGGTCCCGCTGGTGCGCAGCAGGGTGTGCGGATAGCGGCCTTTCAAGCGCTGGAAGTTGGGTGTCGCGGCAAGCTTGACCGCATTGTGTTCTGCCTCTTCCCGTTCTCCCCAGCCGTCCATGACGATCAGCATCACCGGGGCCCTGAAACCCTCCTGCGGCATCGATTCTCTCGACTCCTTTCGAGCGGTCGGGCGAAAAGCCCGATTGTAGGGGGCGTCGCAGAGGCGTGCAAGGATGGGAGTCGGGCGATGCACGGAAGTTGACCGGCCTCGACCTCTGCGCGTGCGCTTTCGCGCCCCGGTAGATGGGGCGGCCGGAAGTGTCAGCGTCGCCGACTACAATCGGGACATCATGGGCAAGGTGTGCGTGCTGCCGGAGATCCTGGCACATCAGATCGCGGCCGGTGAGATCGTGGAGCGGCCGGCGTCGGTGGTCAAGGAGCTCGTGGAGAACTCCCTGGACGCCGGGGCTCGCCGTATCGAGGTCGAGGTCCAGCAGGGGGGGAAGCGCTCGATGCTGGTACGGGACGACGGGACGGGGATGAGTCCGGAAGACGCGGAGACTGCGTTCCAGCACCATGCCACCAGTAAGATTTCGAGCTTCGAGGACCTGAGCGCGATTCGCACCCTCGGCTTTCGGGGCGAGGCTTTGCCCTCGATCGCGGCGGTTGCCCGGCTCCAGCTCCGCACCGTCGAGCGTGAGGCTGCGCAGGGCGCCGCGCCCCTGGGCACCGAGATTCGCATCGAGGGAGGCCAGTTGCGCTCGCGGCAGGAAATTTCCTGGCCGGCGGGCACGGAGATCGTGGTCGCGGACCTGTTCTTCAACGTGCCGGCACGCCGAAAGTTCCTCAAGAGCGTGCCGACGGAAAGCGGGCATATCAGCCGCCAGGTGACGCACTACGCCCTGGCTTACCCCGAAGTTGCATTCCAGCTGGACCACCAGGGCCGGTCTCTGATCGAAGCGCCTGCGGTTCACTCGCTCGAGGACCGCGTCTATCAGATTTTGGGTGGGTCCTTCCTGGAGAATTTGGTTCCGGTCGACTATCGGCAAGAGGGGGTGCGGGTGCATGGGTTCACGTCCCTTCCTCACGAGCAGCGCAGCAGCGCCCGTTATCTCTACCTGTTCGTCAATCGCCGGGTGGTGCGCGACAAGGTGATCGCCCACGCGATCCGCCAGGCTTACCAGGACCTGATCCCGGCCTCAGCCCATCCAGTAGCTCTCTTGTTCCTGGAAGTCGATCCTTTGGAAGTGGACGTGAACGTCCATCCGTGCAAGACGGAAATCCGCTTTCAGAATGCCGACCAGGTGCACCGGGCCATCTTTCACGCTGTCGAGGAAGCGCTGCTGCTGCGCCGCACCACTCTGGGCAGTTTGGCCCGCGACCTGCCCGCCGGGCGCCTGGAGTTGAGAGGCGGCGCGGAGCAGGCCGGCGAGGGAGTGGCCCGCAGCATCGAAAAGTTCTTTCAGCGCAACCCGGACAGTTCGCTGGGCTTTCCCCAGCTGCGCCGGCCTCCCTCCGAGGCCTTCGACCGCGGGCAGGCTGCGCCTCCCGCGCCTTCGCCCGGCAAGGACCCGCACGCCTCCAACATTCCTGAGACCGCCTATCTGTCGCCGGTACCCGTGGTGCTCGGGCAGTTCGTGGAGAGCTTCCTGGTGGCTGCGGACCGCGAAGGGGTGATGCTGATCGACCAGCATGTGGCCCACGAGCGCATTCTCTACGACCGTGCGCTGCGGGAACTGGCCTCCGCGGACGGGACGCTGATTCAGCGGCTGCTGATTCCTCAGACGTTGGAGCTGACTCCCGCTCAAAAGGCGGTCATGGAGGAGATTCTGGAGCAGCTCAACCAGAACGGTTTCGAGGTGGAATGGTTCGGCGAACGCACCGTGGCCGTCAAAGGGGTCCCCCAGCTGGCTTCTCGCTCGGGCGCCATTCCCCAGATGCTGCAGGACATCCTGGACGGCTACCCCCCGCAGGGATCCAACGGAACCGCTTTGGGCAGGCTTCGCGAAAAGATCGCGATCAGCCTCTCTTGCCGCGCCGCCATCAAGATCAACACGCCGCTCTCTTCGGAAAAAATGCAGTGGCTGATCGACGAACTGTTTCGCTGCGAGAACCCCTACACCTGTCCCCACGGCCGCCCCATCGTACTGCGCCTCAACATCGAGGAAGTGCTGCGAGGGTTCAAACGGATCTGAAGCTCGCGAGTCGGCAAAGCAACGAGACATTTCCACCCTTTTGAACCTCTGGGCACTCCCGAGCGTCTTTGTATCTGCACGAGGCAAACGCGTAGGTGGGCCTCGGCCAACAGCGATTTTCCGACCGCCTCGACAAGGAGCGAATTGAGTGACTGCGGATGTCTTGACTGTTTTGGGTATCGTCGGCGTTCTGACCGGCGCTTCGGCGCTGGCCGTCTTCAAATCCAAGGCCAGCTCTCAACGCCAGAACTGGCTTGAAAAGATCGAGAGCAAGCGGCGACTCGACCAGTTTCCGGACCGCGAATCCTGAGCTGCACTGGGCGGGCGTCAGGCACTCGCTCAGCCGCCAGCCGATTCGCAGGGATCCTTGCGCCGATTTCAGGCTGACGCGTTCCAGGGATGGCGTGGGGCGCTTCGGCCCCTTCAGCGTAGATGCCGTGGGATCATCAACTTCAGCCCGCTCAGCCGTTCCGAAAAGCTGACCACCTTGACGTCCACGAGTTTCGTGGCCAGGGCTGCCTGGCGCACGTCCCCCTCTTTGATGCGCTGCCGTCCCTTGGGCCAGAGCACCCAGATGGCCCCCGCCGGGACCATCTGGTCACGCAACGACGGGAGTTGTTCCAGGTCTGCACTCTGTTCGGCCGAGAGGAAGATCAGGTCGGAGTCCGGGTGTGGCTCCTGGAAGACCTTTTCGGCCCGGTCACGAAGCTGGCTCACGAAGCTCGGATCGTCCACTCCGGCCAGGCTGACCCGATGCCCAGATTGGACACCCAGCTTGTCCAGCAGCGGCCGCGGGTAGCGGATCTTTCGGTACCACTTCTGAGCCTCCGCGGAGCCGAGGCGAAAAACGGCTCTTCGCTCACCGAAGCTCACCGTCAGCACACCGGCGGACACCTCGAGAGCGCGGATCTCCTGCAGAGGGATTTTCAAGTGAAACTTTCCTTTGAAGAGCAAGGTTTCGTCTTCGAGACGGGCTCGGCCGGAGCTCTCCTCCTCCTCGTAACGGACGCTGCAGGTCGCTTCCAATCCCATCCCAACGCTCCTTCTTCAGCCCCAATGGAGGGTCGTCTGTCAGGTGCGAATCCTGAGGGCGAATTGCCAGGCCACTGTGGAATGTAGCCGACGCATCCGCGGCTTTCCAGCCTTTTGTGACCGGGCTCACCCCGAACGCCGCGAGGGGCCGTTACAAACGGGATCGGATACCATGGACGGGAGAATGCGCGAATCTTCCTGCCGGACCATTCTCATGAGAGAATGTCGATCCGAGTCTGGACTTGCCGGAACGGCGACAGGGTTCATTTCTCCTCTGGAGGCAGCGTCGTGGAGGGCAGGTCTTTCTCCGGCGCGCGCGCACTTCGACTCGGGGCGCCGTTCGCGAGTCCGGATCTCTCCTCGGAGGCCCGATGGGGCCAGAAAGGATTCGTGATCAGATGTCGCATCGGAACGGAACTGTGAGCTGTCTGCTGGCTGCGGCCCTCGTCTTGATTGCGGCCGCTGCCAATCACGCCCATGCCCAGGAGGCTTCCGAAGGGGAGCCGTTGATCGCCTGGGTGGGGGGGCCCGGAGAAGCTCATCTGGGCCCTTATGCCACCATTCAAATTCCTGAGAACTACCTCTTCGCCGACGGCGAGAACGCCCGCAGGTTCATGGAGCTCACGGGCAACCCCCCCACCGACACCGAGGTGGGGTTGCTGGTGCCTGCGGCGCAGGAGGAAACCTGGTTCGTGGTCTTCGAGT
Source organism: Acidobacteriota bacterium (assembly GCA_041630155.1). GTDB lineage: Bacteria > Acidobacteriota > UBA6911 > RPQK01 > JANQFM01 > JBFGHG01. The sequence goes on along the minus strand of JBFKLX010000160.1, from coordinate 3,730 downwards.
TCGAGGACATCGGCTTCGTGAAGGACGACGAGAAGGACAGCCTCGACGCCGAGGCCATTCTGGAGTCGATCAAAGCGGGCAACGAGGCGGCCAATCAGGAGCGCCGAAGCCGCGGCTGGGCTACCCTGCAGATCCTGGGCTGGCTGAGGCCCCCCAACTACAACCAGGCCACCCACAATCTGGAATGGGCCGTGCTGGGCGAGTCGGAGGGCAGCAAGGTGGTCAACTACAACACCCGCTTGCTGGGCCGTCGGGGGGTCATGCGGGTCAGCCTGGTGTCGGGCCCCGACGAACTCGAATGGCTGTTGCCGCGCTACGGGACGCTGTTGAGCAGCTATGAGTTTCAGAGGGGGCACCAGTACGCCGAGTACCGCCCGGGAGACAAGCTGGCACAGTACGGGCTGGCGGCGCTGGTCACCGGCGGGGCGGTTGCCGTAGCAGCCAAGACCGGACTCCTCTCGAGCCTTCTGAAGTCGTTCTGGAAGCTGATCTTGGTGGTCGTCGTGGGAGCGGGGGCCGTCATCAAAAAGATCCTGGGGCGGGGTGGGTCACCGGCGGACGGTTCGGGTTCCTGAGCGCCATGACCCCCTGGGAGAGCCTGCTGGCGCTGCTGGTGGCGCTCTATCTGCTCGAGTGCATCTACTGGCGTCCGGCCGGCACCCTCGTCTTTCACCGCCGGTGGTTGGGCGGCTGGCGGCCGGTCCCTCCCACCGGCTGGCTCTCGGAGTCCTCCGGCGGGCTCTCGATGGCCAATCCCCTCCCCCCCTCGAGGTGGGCTCACCACTGCCGCCCCTGGCCGGTGGCGCTCTCCCCCGAGGCTGTGTGCGCAGCCAGTTCGGGAACCTCGATCGAATTCACCCGGATCGAGCGGGTGGAATCCCGTGGCGCCGACCTGTACATCAACAACGGGACCTTCGCCTTCTGCGGCACCGCGGAGTCGGCACGAGTCTGGGCCAGCCGTCTAAAGGAGCTGCGGCCCTCGAACGAGACGCAGCGGGCACGGCGCATCGAGGCATGGATCTCGAAGGAGACGGACCGGAGGCGCGTCCAACAACGGCTGGCGCAGTTCCAGAATCTCGTCAGACCCTTGTCATGGGCCTGCAACGGGCTATTCGCCTGGTGCTTCGTGCTGATGCCTCCGCTGGTTTTGCACTACGGCCACCTGCCCGCCTGGCCCGTGTGGCTGGCGGGCCTTCTGGCCGCCCTGGGGACGATCGCGTTCTTCTCGTTTCGAGCTCACCGGCGATGCTTTCCAGAGGCCCGCCTCGAGCGCTGGCAGCACACCCTGGTCGCCGGGCTGGCCCCGCCCGTAGCGATGCGTGCTCGTGACCTGCTGGCCCGGCATCTTCTGGACGATCACCATCCCCTGGCGGTTGCCGCCGAAATCCTGCCAGATGACGAATTCCGGCATCTCGCGACCGCAATTCTGCGCGATTTGAGAACTCCACTTCCCTCCCGGCGCCCCAGACGGCCGGACGTCCAGGCCGTCTGGCGGTGGTTCGCACCGCGGCTGGAAGCGGGGCTGTTCCCGGTGGTGCGTGGCCGCGGAATCGAACCGCAAGAATTGCTGGCGCCTCCGGAAGCGACGGAGCATACCCGCAGCTATTGTCCCCGCTGCGGAGTCCTCTACCGCCTGAAAGAGGGAGAATGCCCCGACTGCGAGAGCCTCCCTCTGAGCCCCACCTGCGCGCCCGCGGACTCGACGCACTGAGACGGGAGTCGCCGGGAGCCCCACGTCTCACGAGAACTCACCTCCGGCGCAAGGACTCTGATGAGAAATTGGGGCGAGAGTGGCTTTCGCGTCCCCACTTCCGGTACCAAAATTGCTTCTCTCGAGGTCGGGAGTTAGCCGTGAAAAAGAAAGCACAAAAGGCAGAATCCCAAAAGGCCGGTCAGGCCACCGAGCAATTGCCCGTTTTCTGGTGCCTCAGCGAGCGAGACAAGCGTTTTCTTCGCTCCTGCAACATCGACCCGCACTGAGGGCAACAGCCTGTCTGGTGAGAAGCCCCCCGCCCTCGGCACGTCAGATCGTTGACGCTGCCCGGAACCAATCGAACTCCATCCCGATCCGGCTCAGTGACGAGCGTCACCAATCGGCGAATCGACCATTGAAATGTGGGCTGGATTTGTTACACGATTGGATTGCACCTCCTGGACCTTTTCGGCAAGACTAGAGTGCAGTTAGTGCAGCTAGGCTGGGTTGTTCCCGGAATCGGGGCGATCACTGAGGCTCTGGGGCGCCGCCGCGGAGGTCTCGCCCGAGGCCGCGAGAAAACCCGAGCACCAATCAGACGAGCCGAAAGGGGTCATCATGAAAGCCTGGGCAGTCGCTGGAATCTCCCTCCTCATCCTTTCTCTGCCGCTGCTGACCGCCTGGTCGGGTCCGGAGGGCGGAGGAGACCGTGTCAGCGGCAGACCTTTCGCCACCCGCAGCCCCGTACTGGGTCGGCACGGCATGGCTGCGACCAGCCAGCCGCTGGCCTCCCAGATCGCCATCGACATCTTGAAGCGAGGCGGCAGTGCCGTGGACGCCGCCATCGCTGCCAACGCGGCCCTGGCTCTGATGGAGCCCACAGGGTGCGGCCTGGGGGGCGATCTCTTCGCCATCGTCTGGGACCCGGCGAGCCGCAAGCTGCACGGCCTCAATGCCAGCGGCCCCTCACCGCAGGCCCTGACTCGAGAAAAGCTGCAAGGGGAACTGGGCAGCCGCCAGCAGATCCCACTCTTCGGACCACTGCCGATCAGCGTGCCGGGGGCCGTGGACGGCTGGGTCACGCTGCACGAGCGTTTCGGGCGGCTTCCCTTGAGTGAAGTCCTGGCGCCGGCCATCGGCTACGCTCGGGAAGGCTTTCCCGTATCGCAAGTCATTGCCCACTATCTGGCAGCCAACTTCCGCCGTTTCGAGAGGAACCGCGACCAACTCACCGAGTCGGCGAATCTGTTCGACACCTTCACGCCGGGGGGCACCCCGGCTGGGGAAGGCGAAGTTTTTCGCAATCCCGATCTGGCCCGCACCCTGGAGCGGATCGCCCAGGGGGGACGGGACGCGTTTTACGACGGCCCCATTGCCGAAACCATCGATGCCTACTGCCGGCGAGTCGGCTGCTACTTGCGCCGCCAGGACCTGGCGGATTTCCACAGCGAGTGGGTGGAACCGATTTCCACCAGCTACCGGGGAGTCGACGTGTTCGAGCTGCCCCCCAATGGGCAAGGCCTGGCAGCATTGCAGATGCTCAACATCCTGGAAGGCTACGACCTGAAAAGCCTGGGTCACAATTCGGCCGCCACGCTCCACCTCCAGATCGAAGCCAAGAAACTGGCCTACGAAGACCGGGCCCGCCACTATGCCGATCCACGCTTCTACGAGGTCCCCTTGCAGCGCCTTCTCTCCAAGAAGCATGCGGCGAGCCAGCGCCGGCAAATCTCCCCCGAGCGGGCGTTGCTCAGCATTTCCGGCGATGATCCCCGCCTGGAGGAGGGGGACACGATCTACCTGAGCGTGGCCGACGAACGCGGCATGATGGTCTCCTGGATTCAGAGCAACTACGTGGGCATGGGCAGCGGGCTGGTCCCGGACGGCTTGGGATTCGTCCTGCAGAACCGGGGCGCCCTGTTCCACCTGGCGGAGGGGCATGCCAACGTCTACGCTCCCGGGAAGCGACCGTTTCACACCATCATCCCCGGCTTTGCCAGGAGAGAGGGCCAGCCCTGGCTCAGCTTCGGAGTCATG
>JBFKLX010000159.1:0-13126 GCA_041630155.1 Acidobacteriota bacterium | reverse complement strand
GGCGTGGGCGGGCGCGGGTCTCGGGGTCTGGGGGCCTGTGGTTTGGCCTCGTTTGGCCTTCCCGAATTCCTTGGGGCTTGGTGCTTGGAATTTGGTGCTTCCCGCGAGCGGCCCCCCGGGGCCGCGCGGGGCGTGGGTCGGTTCCAACTCAATTCGCCGCCGACCGCTCGTCCAGCAACGGGTATCCCGCCCTGGCCGTCTCTTCCCGGTACAGCTCGGACAGCCGTTGCGTCATGGGCCCCGGCTGCCCGTCGCCGATCACCCGGCCGTCGACTTCCAGGACCGGGGCCAGCTCTCCCATGGTTCCGCTGCAGAACATCTCATCGGCCCGGTAGACCTCGGTCAGGGAGATGTCGCGGACCTGGTGGGCGATCTCGTGGCAGCGGCAGAGTTCCAGAATCGTCGCGCGGGTGATCCCCTCGGGACAGGCGTGAGTGTGGCCGGTGACGACCCGCTCGCACTCCACGATGAACACGTGAGTGGCGTTGGTCTCGGCCACGAAGCCGCGCATGTCCAGCATCAGGGCGTCGTCGGCCCCCGCCTGGTTGGCCTGGATCTTGGCCAGAATCGACTGAATCAGGTTGTTGTGATGGATCTTGGGGTCCAGGCAGTCGGGCGGAAAACGGCGGATCGTGCTGGTGACCAGCTTCAGGCCGCTCTTGTCGTAGACCGGGGCCTTGTGTTCGGCCAGGACGATCAGCGTGGGCCCGGAAGTGTTGAGCCGGGGGTCCATCCCCGAGGTGTACTTGACGCCCCGGGTCAGGGTGAGCCGAATATGCACGCTATCCCACATCTGGTTGGCTTCGAGCGTCTTGCGGATCTCCGCCATCAAGGACTCGTTGTCGGGGATTTGCTGGAAGGCCAGGGCTTTCGCCGAAGAGCGCAGGCGCTCCAGGTGTTCGACCAGTCTGAAGATCCGGCCCTGGTAGAGCCGTAAGCCCTCCCAGACCGCATCTCCTCCTTGAACCACGCTGTCGAAGGGGCTGATCCCGGCTCGGTCCCGATGGATCAGTTCCCCGTCGACATTGACCAGAAGGTTGCGATTTTTCTCATCGTATTGCTGCAGCATGATCGACCTCGAACTCTGCGGGCAAAGTGTCTCAACGAGCTCTCAGTGAGTAGCGGCGCAATCGGATGTAGATCCTCTGGGCTTCTTCGTGAACTTCCTTCAGCCGGTCGGGCACCGTTTCGTTCTTGGGTCGGTAGGGCCGAAAGCCGGTCGATTTCTCAACCGAGGAATACCAGAACTTGCCCCAAATCCCATCGGTGGGGCGGGGGCCGGGCTCCCAGCTCAGCATCGACTCCAGAAAAGGCACACCCAGCGCCTGACAGAGCGTCTCGAGGACGTCACGCGGACTCTCCAGGACATCCCGGGCGTCGATCACAGGAGGCGTTTGGCCAGTGCGTTGAGCCATCCGGTCGAACAGGTCCCATTGCTGCGGCAGCCCGGTGTCCGTGATTCTCGGATTGGGTGTGAACCTGATCAGCGATGTCAGCATTTCCTCGGGATCTCGAATCAGGAAGGCGTGCTTCAGCTGATCGAGCCAGTCGCGCTCGATGTGGGGAAGCAGGTGGTGGGCCATGTGCTTCTGGTAGAAGATGCTCTTGCCCTCAGGAATCTCTCCTGTAAGAACTTCCACCACCTTGTGCCAGTTGGTTTCGTGGGCCTCGATCACCTCTTCCTTGCCCGGGTGAGGAAGGCCCGTGTGCAGAAGATAATGGGCATACAGGGGCTCGTCGAAGACGACCGTGTCAGGGCGGCTCGACCAGGACCGCATCAGGGGCGTTGAGATGTTGCGCGGCCCCGACCACATCGCGATACGAACCTTTCCGGTGGCTTCTTCACTCATAGAAGCTGCTCCAGTTTCCGCTCAGAGTTGACACGCGCTGATTTATAGCGGGTTTGCGCTGGGTTGTCGAATTATTCAGCGTGCAAGTACGTTACCGAGCTTGGGATTTGCCGCTTCCAGTCGTAGCATGGATGCGATGCCGGAAGGGTCGTCGCCGCTCGAAGCGCAACTCGATCACTTGTTCAGCTCGCCCTTGTCCCAGTTCGTGCCGGTGCGCAATGCCATCGCTTCCGATCTGAGGAAGCAGGGAAGAAAGGAAGAAGCGCAGCGGGTCAAAGCTCTCGCAAAACCTTCCCTGGCGGCCTGGGTGGTGAACCAGCTCTACTGGAAGCGAAGGCCCATTTGGGATGGGTTGCTTCGGGCAGGGGAGGAGCTGCGCCAGGCGGTGGGGCGAGCGTCGTCGCAGGCCGAACCCATGGCTCATCGCCGGCAGGTCCTCTCCAGACTCCTGCAGGAAGCCGAGGGGATCCTGACCGAGGGCGGCCACGCTGCAGCGGCCGCAACACTCAAACAGGTGCACGACACCCTGGAGGCGATTTCGATTTACGGAGAGCAGCTCCCCGGAGAGCCGGCGGGCCGCCTCATCCGATCGCTGGAACCCCCGGGTTTCGAGGCGCTTCTCTCGATGGCCTCCGCCATGCCGGCACCCCGGTCCCGAAGGAAGCGGAAACAGCCCGGGGCCAAGCCTACCACCCCAGCCAAAGCCACTCCGGCCGCCGCCTCCAGAGCGGCCCGAGCCCGGCTGGCCAAAGCCGAACGAGAGGCCGCCCGCTGCCGTCGTGAGGCCCAGCAGGCCGCGACCCGCCACCAGGAACTGGAGCAGAGCCTGCTTCGCCGCCAATCCGAAATTGAAGAAGCGGAGAAGCGGTTGGAGCAGCTTCGCCAACGGTTTGAGGAGCTCTCGAAGGAGCAAGCCCGCGCCCGCCTCGTGGCCGATTCTGCCTCCCGGAAACTCGAGCAGGCTACAGAAGCCCTCGAGGCGGCCCGCGCGGAACTCGCAAAGCTTGTCGCGGACTGACCCGCGCGTCACGAATTCTCAGCCGGGGTGGAAATCGGCGCTGCGGCAGAGTAACTTTCTCTTCGACCGCATGGGGTTTGTGGTCGTGCGTAACCCGAGGACTCTCGACGAGTGGATCAAGCGCTCCCCTCCACCTTCGAACTCTTCAAGAGCTTCGCCGAAGCCCTGGCGATCGGCCTGCTGATCGGGATAGAGCGCTACAAAGCCCGTTCTCCGGGGGAGAAGGGCCCGGCCGGTGTCCGAACCTTTGCAGTAATCGCGGTGTTGGGTGCAGTCTGTGGGCTGCTCCAGCAGCCCGTTTTGACGGGCCTGGTCTTCCTCGCCCTGGCGGCGCTGCTGGCGATCAGCTACTTTCGAAGCTCTCAACAGAGTCTGGGAATCACCACGGAAACCGCCGCGCTCCTGGCCTTCTGGCTGGGGTTCCTGGTTCACACTCGGGAGGTGCTGGCTCTGGGGATCGCCATCGTTCTCGCGGTTCTACTGGCCGCCAAGGAGCCGCTTCACGCTTTCGCGAGGAAAACCATCAGTGAGTTGGAGTTCTACGACACGCTCAAGTTCCTGGTGGTGGTCTTCGTGGTCTATCCGCTGCTCCCTGATCGAAATCTGGGACCCTTCGAGCTGTTCAACCCTGCCAAGATCTGGTCCCTGATCATTCTGGTGTCTTCGATCAGTTACCTCGGCTACCTGGCCATTCGCCTACTGGGAGCTCGGCGCGGCCTGCACCTCAGCGCGCTGTTGGGGGGCGTGGCCTCGACCGTTGCCGTGACCATGTCGCTGGCGGACCGGGCCCGGGCGGCACCCGAATCCTCACAATTCTTTGGCGTCACGGCGGTCTTGGCCAATGCGGCCCAGTTTCCCAGGCTGCTGCTCCTGGCGGGCGTCACCAGTTGGGCCTTGACGCAGGAGTTGCTGCCGGTCCTGGGGGTCATGCTGGGGGCGGCGCTGCTGGGAGCCTGGCTGTTCTCGCGCGGCTTTCGGAAAACGGACCGGGACTCGGTGCAGCTGGTCCTCAGCAATCCCTACTCGTTCGTGCCCGCGCTCAAGTTCGGGCTGTTTTTCGTGGCCATTCTGACCTTTTCGAAGCTGGCCACGAACTGGTTCGGCAGCCAGGGCATTCTGGCGGCCAGCCTGCTCGGAGGACTGGCCAGTGTGAGCGCCGTCGTCCTCTCGATCGCAAACCTGTTGGAGTCGGGAGCAGTGTCCTCGAGCGAGGCGGCATTGGGAGTGCTCGTCGGCGTCCTGGCAAATGCGGCTTCGAAGATGGCTCTGGCCAGATTGCACGGCACTGCCGGCTTCGCCCGTTGGCTGGGCGCAGGACTGGGGATCGTCCTGTTGACCGGATTCGGCACGGCCCTCCTTCTGGCTTGGCTGGGTGGCTAGCCGGATTGTCTTCGTCGCTCCTTCGGACTCCGGGGTCCCTCTGCGAGACGGCTCGCTCACTCTTGCCCGGCAGACCGCCTCGGGGTATCGTCGAAGCTACCTGAAACCAGCTTTCTAGGGGGAGTGCATGTCGAGTCGTGTTTTTGCTTGGTTCCTGGTCGTTTCAGCCGTGACGGCGACTTCCTGGGCGGGATTGGAGCCGCCCTTCGCGGATCCGCCCCAACTGCCGTCCTTAGCCGAGCTGACGGCGGAGCTGCCTTGGCGGGCCATTGGCCCGGCGGCTTTCGGCGGGCGGATTTCCGACGTCGAAGCACATCCATCCGATCCGGACACCCTGTTCGTGGCAGCCGCCTCCGGCGGAATCTTTCGGTCTCGCAACCGGGGGGTCACCTGGAGCTCCGTTTTCGACGACATCGAAGGGATGCTGTCCGTCGGTGATCTGGCCATCGCACCATCGGATCCCAACCTGGTCTGGGCCGGCACGGGCGAACCCAACAATCGGCAGAGCTCCTCCTGGGGAGCCGGCGTCTATCGATCCCTGGACGGCGGGGACACGTGGCAGCTGATGGGTCTGAAGGAAACGCGCCACATCGGACGCATCGTGATCCACCCCACCAATCCCGCCATCGTTTACGTGGCCGCCCTGGGCCACCTCTGGGGACCCAACCCCGAGCGGGGCCTCTACCGCACCCGGGACGGCGGTCGCAGCTGGGACAGGATCCTCGAGATCAACTCCGACACCGGCGTCGTCGACGTCGCGCTGGAAGGGAACGGGCGTGTCCTCTACGCAGCCGCTTATCAACGGCGCCGGCGGGCCTGGGGGTTCGTGGGAGGCGGACCGCACAGCGCCGTCTATCGCTCTCTGGACGGAGGCGACAGCTGGGAAGAGCTCACCCAGGACCTTCCCACGGGCGACATCGGCCGCATCGGACTGGCCATTGCCCCCAGCCTCCCCAATCGCGTCTACGCCATCGTCGAACACAAAGAGGGTGGGGTCTTTCGCTCCGAGAACCGCGGCGCCTCCTGGGAAAAAGTCAACTCGCTCAACCCCCGACCCATGTACTACAGCCAGATCAGAGTAGACCCACACAATCCGGACAAGGTCTGGGTCCTGGGCAGCCCGCTCTACCTGTCGATCGACGGCGGCAAGAACTTCACGAGCGATGAGACCGCGCGCGACATCCACGTCGACCACCATGCCCTCTGGATCAACCCCCTCGATCCGGACCACCTGATCCTGGGCAACGACGGCGGGCTCTACCTCTCCTACGATGGCAGTAGTAATTGGGACTTCATCGACAATCTCCCACTGGCTCAGTACTACGCCATCGGGCTGGACGGGCGCAGCCCCTACTGGGTGTACGGGGGGACCCAGGACAATGGCACCTGGGCCCTGCCCAGCCGCACTCACGGCCAGCTGGGCATCACCAATGCCGATGTGGTCAACATCGCCTACGGAGACGGTTTCTACGCGGCGGTGCATCCTCAGGATCACACGCTGGTGTTCACCGAGTCGCAGAACGGCAGGCTCTATTTCGTGGACATGAGCACGCTGGAGGAGCGAGGCATCCGGCCGGTCCCGGAGCAGCCGGAGGAAGAGTATCGTTTCAACTGGAGCAGCCCCCTGGCGATCTCGGCCCATGACCCGGAGGTGCTTTATTACGGCGGCAACAAGCTGTTTCGCTCGCGCGATCGGGGGCAAAGCTGGGAGGAAGTCAGCCCCGATCTGACCGGCAGTCCCAAGTGGGAGGAGCTCCCCGTGATGGGCCTGGAGCGAAACGACGACACGCTCTCCCGGGACGACGGCATCGCTCATTTCGGAACCATCACGACGATCTCCGAGTCTCCCCTGCAGCCGGGCCTGATTCTGGTGGGCAGCGACGACGGCCGCGTCCAGCAAAGCAACGACGGTGGCGGCGGCTGGACCGACCTGACCTCCCGCTTTCCTCTGAGCGAGCCGCGCTGGGTCAGTCGCGTGGTGGCCTCAACGCATGATGCCCGGCGGGCCTATGTCAGTTTCGACGGGCACCAGGACGACGACCTCACGCCTTACCTCTTCCGAAGCGACGACGCTGGGAGGAGTTGGTCCGACCTGGGCGCCACGTTGCCTCCGGAGACCGTCGTCAATTGCATCGCCGAACACCCGAACAATCCCAACCTGCTTTTCGCCGGCACCGAATGGGGACTGTTCGCGTCTTGGGACGCCGGTTCGAGCTGGGTCTGGATCAAAGGCAATCTCCCCACTGTACCGATCGACGACATTCTGGTACATGCGAGAGAAAACGATCTCATTCTGGGGACTCACGGGCGGGGCATCCTGATACTGGACGACCTCGCTGCTCTGGAAGAACTGGGCGCAGCCGGACCCCGGAACGAACCGCGCCTCTTTCCCGTGCGGGCCGCGCTTCAGTTCTACGAGCGCCGCGCCTTGCCCGTGCCGGGGGCCTCGGAGTTCGCAGGTCCGAATCCTCCTTACGGGGCACTGATCGACTACTACCTCCCGCAGGACCTCGCTCCAACCCCTGAGGAGACCGGCGAGCAGGCCTCGGGCCCGGGCCCCGGACCCGAAGAAGAAACGGAGTCCACGGGCGGGGGCGGGCCGGGAGACAAGCCCCCAGCGGAGCCGCTCCCACCCGCCAAGGTGACGCTGGAGATCCGGGACGCCGCAGGAGAGCTGGTGCGCGAGCTGCCGGGCCCCGGGCGGGCGGGACTCCATCGGATTGCCTGGGACTTGCGCCATCCACTCTCTTTCGAGCCGGTGGCAGACGACGAGGGCTGGTTCGGGCCCCCCCGCGGCCCTTTCGCACTGCCCGGCCCCTACGAGGTAGTGCTGTCGGTGGGAGATCAAACGCTCCGTCAGTCGTTCCAGGTGGTACTCGACCCCGCCGCCTCCACCTCGGACGAGCAGTTGGCCGAACGCCTGGAGGCCAGCCGGCAAACGGATGCCCTGCTGGGTGTGTTCGTCAGGGCCGCCAAACGGACCGAAGATTCATTGAATGAGCTGAAACGGCTGGCTGAACAACTGGAAGCCGAATCGAAGCATGGTGATTTGCTGACTGAGCTGAAAGCAACCGCCCAGCAGCTCGAAGAGACCCGAAAGCCGCTGCAGGGAGGGTGGCGGAGCGAGAAGTTCAGGTTGCTCGATCTGCTGGGACAGCTGCAGGCCTCCACGAAAGGCCCCACCCGGGCCCAGCGCCGCACCCTGGAGCAAGTGACCCAAACCCTGCGCGAGAACATCGAGAAGTTCAATCAGCTGCTCGCAGACCGTCTCGTCCCTCTGCGGGAGAAGCTCGTGGCGGCAGGATTTCCAGACGTGGCAGGTGCGCCGCTGGATAGCCCGAGGTAGCAGGGAGACGTTTCTCCGAGGCCCGGATGACGGCCGCGTTGATTGAGGTCTGACCCTGAATCTCTCCTTTCTGCCCAGGCGGGGCTCGGTGAGCCCCATTGGATTCCTGAGACAGTGAGTCGAGCCGCCCAGTGGCGGAACTGTAAAAGGGTAGTCGGGCCTATCCTCTGGCCTTGACGGCCCATCCCATGGACAGGAAGGGAGATCGGCGATCTCGGCGAAGTCGTTCGAGTGCGGAGGCCGAAGCGCTTGCCCGTGGTGATGACGTCTGAGAAGGTGCAAGCTCGTGCTGGACCAACTCCGCGGCGACAAACGGCTGATGGCCGCCTCTCTGCGTCGTTAGCCCCGACGCGGCTTCCAGGAGTCGGCTCAGCCCAGCCGCTCGCTCGCCGAGCTGATACAATCCCCATAGTCGTGGAAGGCGGCTCAGTTCAACGGTGGTTGTATTCGCAATGCCTCCCCACTTCTACGGACTTCGACATCTCGGGAGCACCCCGAATACACCCCTTATCGTTGGGCCGCTCAAGGTCTCTAGCGGGAGACTGCTGCCAGAAGGGACGGAAGCTTCGACTATGGCGTGGGGCCCAACCAGACCGCTACAGCGGGCCAGCACTCGCCGCTTCGCGCCTCCCGCTGGCCGCTGAGCGGTAGGCTGTTAGGTGCAGGTAAAGATCATGAAAAAGGGATCTAGCAAGACTGTCATACTGGTTGCAATCTTAGGGTTGGTCTGTCCTCTCAGGGCGGTGGAGCAGGAGCAGCGTTCCCTGGAGTGCCTGATTGCCGCTGCTGAAGCCATCGTGGCGGTTGAAATTCTTTCTGCGGATTACACGGCGACCCCTGCGGATGGACCGATGGTAGCCGTGGCAAAGGTGTTAAAGGTTATAAAAGGGCCGTTGCGCAAGGGGAAACACTTACGCTTCACAGAGACGGCGTGGGTCGGTCCCACGTACCAGAAAGGGGAGTATCGGATATTGTTTCTAGAGCAAGCGAAGTCTCCGGAAGTTCTGAGAACAACTCATTGGCGGATTCTATCGAATCTATACGCAAAAGAGAATTTTTTCATTGAAGAGCATGCCATTCCGGGTCTATCACTGGAGTCTTTGGCCGCATTTTTGCGTGAGAGTAGGAAATAGAGCCGATCCGCCACGCTTGATGTTAATCATGCGACGCGTTACTATTGCTTGTGATCGATTCGTTCGAGTGCGCCGACACTGAGGCCCTCGCGAATGGACAACGCGTCAAGCGGTTCGTGAGTATCGAGGCGGTGGCGAGACGGAAGCTTCGCCAGTTGGAGATTGCGGGCAGGCTCGAGGACCTTCGTGTTCCGCCGGGAAACCGGCTCGAAGCCCTCAAAGGCGGCCGTGCAGGACAATTCAGTATTCGCGTGAGCGACCAGTTCCGCGTGTACTTCCGCTGGACAGATGCAGGCGCAGAGGGCGTCGAGATCGTAGACCATCACTGAGAGAGAAGAGCAATCGTGAGCAAGCTCAAACCCGTAACGCCAGGCGAGTTGCTGCGCGAGGAGTTCTTGATGCCGATGAGACTCTCGCAGTATCGCCTCGCCAAGGAGATCGATGTCCCCGCTCAGCGGATCGGACAGATCGTGGCTGGCAGGCGCTCCATCACGGCCGATACCGATCTGCGGCTGTGCCGCTTCTTCGGCCTTTCAAACGGTTACTGGCTAAGGGCACAGGCAGCCTACGACATCGAGGTGGCAGAAGAGGCCCTCGCCAAGACTCTGGCCAAGATCAAGCCATGGAAGGAATTGGCTCCCAATGCCGAACACCCGGCTTAACAAGCGGCTGCAGCGGACCGCGAAGCGCGGCCGCTGAGCCGCCAGCCGTTAAACGTACAGAAGCAGAGGCAACAAGCAGAATGAACAAGCGCCGAACGCCAAAAGCTGTCCTTGGAAACTACCATGTTATCCTCGCGCAGATGGCGTTGGCGCTTTCGATTGCCCCATGTAACTCACAAGCACAAGGACAGCCCATGACTCAAACCGCAAGAGGTGAATTCGTCGTCTCCTTGAAGCCTTTGGCGTTTGAGGGCGCCGACCCGGAGTTCAAGCTTGGGCGAATGTCCATCGACAAGCAGATTTCTGGCGACCTCACCGCGAGCTCAATGGGTCAGATGCTCAGCGCGATGACCAGTACTAACGGGTCTGCCGGCTACGTTGCAATTGAGCGGGTAGCAGGTGTTCTAAACGGAAAACGCGGTACCTTTGTTCTGCAACACACCGGTACCATGAATCGTGGCGCACCATCGCTTGTAGTAACCGTGGTTCCGGACTCAGGCACCGAGGAACTGGTCGGACTGGAAGGCGAGTTCAAGATCGACATCGAGGAAGGCAAGCACTTTTACGAGTTCACATATCGCTTGCCTGCGCACTAGAGTAAACGACGTCTAACCCCTCGTTGCAGCTGACCGCCTTCGGTGGCGGCTGAACCCGAACGTTGGCCGGACTCAGATGCAGAGAAGCTCGGAGGGGGACACGATGACCGGTGAACGAATGCTCGATGGGCAGGCGCGGCCCAGCGACAGGGCAATCGACGCCATTCTTGGCAGACGAGTGGGTCTGTGGTCCGATCTGCGCAAGTACCTTGCCGATTCTTACGACCACAGTCCGGAGATGAGCTTCGATGGAACCAAGTACGGGTGGGCTATCCGCTACCGTAGGAGTGGCAGGACACTCGTTACTCTGTATCCGGAGCGCGGGTCTTTCACAGTCCTAGTTGTCCTTGGCAAGAACGACGTTGAGAGAGCCCAGCAGACTGTTGGGGACTTGAGCAAGCGCGTGCGTGATGTGCTGGTGAACGCCGAACCTCGTCGTGATGGACGCTGGCTCTGGATCAGGCCTGTGACCAAGGGCGACGTCAGGTCGGTCGGGATTCTACTGGGGGCAAAGCACCGGCCGAATGCCAGGGTCTAGCGCGGTAAAGAACTAGTCCGTTTTTGCGATGCCGCCCAACAAGCCGCTGCAGTCGGGCGACGCTTCGCGCCGCAGCTGAGCGGCACAACGTTAGGCGCCCGGGACGGCGGCGCGACGATGTCGCGAGGTGACCTCGATATGGGATTCAAGCCATAATTTGCCGTGGTGGCCAGAGTATTGGACAGGGACTTCGAATGGGATTCCGCCAAAGCCGCGTCGAATCTGGCCAAGCATGGCGTGTCGTTTGCGGAAGCGGCGACGGTTTTCGCCGATCTGTTTGCCGTGTATCTCGATGATGGATCGGGAACAGGTCACATGGTCGGGATCGGAACCCCGCTTCGAGAGCGGCTTCTTTTCGTTGTCCACGTTGAGCGCGGGAGAGGGATCGCATCATCAGCGCGGCGAGCGAGGCGCAGTGATGGGCAAGTTTACGAAACAGAAGAACTCCAGCCGACCGCTCGCTTGGCTCGGGGCGGCTGAACTCGAACGTCATACGGCTTGGCGACGGCAAGGTCAGGATTCCGGCGTTGTGGCGCCGCTTCTGAGGGGAACAGCCATGAATCAAATCTTCCGGTTCTCCAGTTCGGTCAAGCGGGATCCAGCCATCGATGCCTGGATGAAGCAGCATTCGGGTGAGTTGGGGGCTATCGCGCGACATTGGTTTGACGTCATGCGCGAGCGTGGAGACGATGTTCGAGAACTATTGCATGACGGCCATCCGACCGCATGCGTAGCGGACGCGGCATTCGCCTACGTCAACGCGTTCACCGCCCACGTCAACGTGGGGTTTTTCCATGGTGCCGAGCTTGCAGATCCGGCGCAGCTGCTGGAAGGCACCGGCAAGTACATGCGCCATGTGAAACTGAGGCCCGACGGTGACGTCGACGCTACGGCTCTAATCGAGCTAATCGACACGGCATACACTGATATGAAGGGGCGCCTGAAGGCGGAGTAGTTCGTGCAGACTTTCAGTGGTTTCGGGTTCTTCGAACTAATCGAGACGCCGTATAACAAGGCATTGCAGCCGCCCGGCTTCGCCGGCAGCTGAATGCCGAGCCGTTAGGCCGCAGGAAAAGGCTCATGCGCCTCCACGCCTGGAGCACCGTTTGGCGCGATATCGAGTTCGATCCCGGCACGGGTTCGGCTTCCGTGGTCAAGCTTCGCGCACCCCGGCCGGACACATCTGTCCCGACAGGCTTCGCCGATTTCGAGAGGGGTCTCCTTGGCCCCCGACAGGTGTTCGCACTCTTCAGGAGCGGCGACGCAGTGTTCTTCAGCGCTGGCGCCCGCCGTTGGCAGGTCGACCGGCCTGGGTTGCGGTTCGTCCACAGCCGCCCGTTTCCGTTCCTGTCACGTTTCCGCGTACTCGAGTCGGGTCGAGTTGTCTTCTCAATTCTGTATTGCCACGTGGGGCGTCTCGTATTTGAAATCATCGATCCAACCTATGATCGGCTCGACGAGGAGTCGGCCTTCTTCCTTCTTTTCGTCGCAGAATACGCGCAGTCGCCCGAGTGGCAGGCGAGCGTTCGCGAGCGCTGGGCATCTGAGCCTGCGGTCTGACAAGCGGCTGCAGCCGGCGGGCGCGGACGTCTTCACAGGGGTCGTTGGCTTGTGTGCGGTTGGCGAGTTTGGTGAATCGTTCATTGACCGGAAGCGCTGCTGGCGCCGAGTCGCCCGCAGCCGACCCGCGAATCCGTTCGAGCGCTGTCCGCATGCGTCGTGTCACAACAAGGAGCCCTCGTATGGACCGGTCACTTGCATCGAAGATCCAGGCAGCCAACTCGGCGCTCATCGCCAACGGAAACCTGGATGCGGTTGGTGAGTTCTTCACACCGGACTATGTCACCCACCTCACGGAGCAGGACATGACAGGGGGTCACGGTGCGATTCGAAGAGTCCTGGGCATGTATCGGCGTGCCTTCGGGGATCTCCAGGTCCAAGTCGAGATTCTCGTGGAGGCCAAGGACCGAGTGGCCTGGCAAAGAACGCTCCGAGGCACCCACAAGGGCGACTTCAAGGGCTTCCCTGCCACTGGTCGTCCAATCGTGTGGCGCGACATGGTGACCAGTCGATTCCGCGACGGTCTGATCGCGGAAGATTGGCTGATCACGGATCTCGCAGAGCATCTCCTGCTTGCGAGCAACAAGTGACTGATTGCATGCGCCGACAGCGTCTGGAACTTCCGAGGGCCGTTTCCTGCGCGGCATTCGAACAAGCCGATGAAGCTGACGGTCGCCCACGGCGCCCGCAGCCTATCGGCATTCCCTTATTCAGTCATCGGCATATCTTCCTTTGACCCGGTGCTACAATCACGACCATGACCCTCGAAGGAACTCTCACACAGCTCGAAGCGCTCGGCAGCGAGAAGATGCGTGCGCAAAACACCAAGAACGGTGCCGGCGACAATCAGTTCGGCGTCCGACTCGGCGACCTTCGGGTGCTGGCGAAGAAGATCAAGACCAACCACGAGTTGGCCATGGCTCTCTGGGAGACCGGAAACATCGACGCCCGGCTCTTGGCAACCCTCCTGATCAAGCCAAAGACCCTGTCAGCCGGCGAGATGGATCGGATGGTGCGGTCCGTCACCTTTGTGCAAGTGGCGG
>JBFKLX010000158.1:0-13153 GCA_041630155.1 Acidobacteriota bacterium | reverse complement strand
TTCTCGCGCCACGCCGAGCCGTCCGGCAGGCAGAAGTCGCCGTCGAGCACCGTGCCCTTCGCACCGAGCGTGAGCTCGATGAGCGGGCCCCCCAGGGAGACCACCGGCTCCTCCGTCACCGAGAAGCTGATCTTGGGAATGATCTTCTTGTGGAGGTGGTCCTTGGCATCCTCGGGGGTGAGGTCGTGCTCGAGCACGTGCAGGATGGGATCGAGCAGGCTGGCCAGGTTCATCTCGCCACCGACTCTATCTTTTGGGGCAGGGTCCCAAGGGACCCGATTGCTGCTCGGAGTGCGCCTTGGTCATCCCTGGTTTGCCCCCATCCCGTTGCCTCCCCTGCTGCACTCGTCTCTCTGAAGTTTACTTGATGTATGAAACTCAGTATCTGGAATTGTACTCGGGAAAATGACACGGATCTGACTCTTTTCTTGTGGATATCATAATGCAAAATATGTAAACTCAGACCACAAAACTAATCTCAGCGGAACGGGCGGGTGATCGGTGCGAATTGACATCCACCATCTGTACCGGCATGTAGACTACGCCAACGCCGTCTATCCCCTGATCGTGGACGTGCTCAAGGTTTGGGCGCAATCCAGCGGCTGGGAGGCACGGGTGTGTGTCTGCAAAGAGAGCCGCGTCGATATCGACACCGACGCCGACGTGGTCGCCCTGAGCGTCTTTACCCAAACTGCTCCGGCCGCCTATCGGCTGAGCGTGAAGCTGCGCCAGAGGGGAAAGATCGTGATCCTGGGAGGGCCTCATTTTCGCGGCTCCCATAACTCGGAGGGTCTGCGTCACTGCGATGTGCTGGTCTATTCGATTTGCCGGCAACAGTGGACGGATCTGCTGGAGGCCGTCGAAAGGGGAGAGATCCGAGCTGGAGGCGCCCGAAAGGCGCTTACCGTCGTGGACCGGGAAGACCGGTTTCGCTATCCCGACAATTTCTATTCGACCTTCGACTCCCAATCCTGGTGGCAAGTGCCGTCAATACCCACCTCGCTGGGCTGCCCCTACGATTGCCCCTTCTGCAATCCCTTCATGCAGGGTGCCTACCGGCTGCGGCCGATCCAGACCGTTCATGATGAGCTGGCGCGTGTTCCAAGGCGCAGACCGGTCTTTTTCGCCGACGCCACCTTTGGGCTCAACAAGCGTTACACCACTGCCTTGATGAAGGCAATAGCGCCCTTGGAGAGGAGCCTGCTCGTCGAGTCCACTCTGACGCGGCTTCAAGACCAGCAGCTGCTGGACGCCCTGGCCGAAGGTGGGGTGAAATGGTTGACAGTCGGGATTGAAAGCCTGAATTCGAACCTCAACAAGCTGGGGCCGGGCTCGGTGCGAGAAAGCGTTTCGCGGCTGCTGGACCGGGCTCATGAGCGGGGAATCGTAATCGAAGGCAATTTCATTTGTGGTCTGGACTCGGACGGCCCCGAAGTCTTCGACGAGATCTACGAGTTCCACCAGAACTCGTCGCTCGACCTGATCATCGTAGATGTCCTGACACCCTACCCCAACACCAGGCTCTTCGATCAGCTCCAGAGCGCCGGCCGGATCATTGACACCAACTGGGAACATTACGACTACCAGCACCTGGTCTTTCGCCCCCGGCGCATGAGCGCAAACCAGTTGATCGACGGCTACACCCAGCTCTACAAAAGCCTCTATTCCCCGTCAATGATAGGGCGCAAGCTGAAGGCTGCGTATTCGATGGCCGGCTTTGGGCCACAGGTGCTGGGAATGATCACCTACGACGCCTGGTCTTACTACGATGCCTGGCGTAAGGAAAAGGCTTTCGCCCGCAACCGGGCCGCGCTGCGGGCGTCGGCTGAATGTCAACAGCGCGGTTCGGACCGGGTTGCATGAGGCAATGAAACTCAAACTGATCTTGCCCAAGTGTTACGACCGCAAAGAGGACAAAGGGGACAAATACTCTCTGCCGCCCCTGCAACTGCCCACCATCGCCGCCCTCACGCCGCCGCACGTGGAGGTTGGGATCGTGGATGATCGATTCGAGCGCATCGACTACGACGAGCAGGTGGACCTAGTCGGCATTACCTGCATGACGGAAACCGCCGGCAGAGCCTACGACATCGCAGACGAGTTCCGAAGGCGGGGAGTCCCGGTCATTCTGGGCGGCCTCCATCCGACTCTGGTGCCCGACGAGGCCCTCCAGCATGCCGACTCCGTCTTCTGCGGCGAGGTTTACGGGGTTTGGGAGTCGGTGATCCATGATTATGAGAGAGGCCAGCCGAAGAGAGTTTACCGAAACCTGCAACCTCCCGACCTTTCCAACATTCCGCCTCCCCGTTTTGACCTTCTCCCCAGACACCGCCGCTACTTCCTGATGGGGCGCCTGATCAATGCCACACGCGGATGCTACCAGCGCTGCACTTTCTGCTCCACCAAGGAGTTCTGGGCAGGCACCATGCGGTTTCGGCCGGTCCAGGACGTGGTCGACGAAATCCGCAGCTCGGGTAAGAAGTTTCAGATCTTCGTCGACGATGACATCGGAGGCAACAAAACATATGCCCGGGAGCTTTTCCAGGCCCTCAAACCCCTCCAGATCCTCTGGGCCTCACAGACCCGCATCAACCTCTGCCTGGACCAATCGCTCATCGAATTGGCGGGAGAGAGCGGATGCTTCGCCCTCTTCACCGGTTTGGAATCGATCTCACCGGAGACCCTCAAGGAGATGCAGAAGTGGCAAAACCTGGGTAAGCAGTACGAAGAGGCGATCGAGAATTGCCATCGAAGCGGCATCTGCCTGGAGGGCGGCATTGTCTTTGGCTTCGATAGTGACGACCGGGCCATCTTTCAGCGAACGCTCGAGTTCATTCTGGAGTCGAAGATCGACTCGGTGAACATCAACATCCTGCACCCGATTCCGGGGACTCCCGTCTTCCAACAACTGGAACAGGAGGGGAGGATTCTGACCCATGACTGGAACGCCTGGGCAGCCCACGATCGCTGCCTGTTCCGGCCCAAGCAGATGAGCGTGGATGACGTGGAGGCGGGCGCGGCCTGGGTGTTGAAAGAAGCTTACCGGTGGCCACGCATCATCCGGAGGGTGGTCCGCTCCTTCCGCTGGCGCTGGTGGCTTCCCTACTTTCTGCTGAGGCAGAATCTGAGTTACAAGCGGCGCCGCGCCGATCAATGGGGAGGCGGCTACAATCCGGCCGAGGGAGTGCCGGCCCACCCTATCTATATTCGAGCCGCCAGCCAGCGCCCGGGACAGTCGGCGCCGGCCGGCTGACGGAAGTGCGCGGCCAAGTCCGCCAGCAACAGCGACGCCCGGCAGGCTGCCCCGGTAGACACCCGTCAGGAAGGACCCGAGGAGGCGCAACACAGGCAGCGGGGGATGATCCCGGTGCCGCAGGTGAACTCTCATGAGACCCACCTCCTACGGGAGCGGATGGACGGGTCGTGCCCGGATGATCCAAGGGCTGGGTCCGTCGATTGTCCCGTAGCGGAATCGCTCGGCCCGTTCCTGTCGAGCCAGTGATCCTGTCAGGATGTTTCTCGAGCCCCAGCTCGGGGAACGAAGGACTGGGATCCACGTTCATTGAGGGGAAGCTCCGGGTCACGGATAGTATCGCCGTGGGCTTTCCCCTTTGTTCCAGGCCAGCACCTTGACGGGCTGAATCCGGATGATGCAATCGTAGTCGGGGCTGGAGGAGAGTTCCCAGTCGTATTTCTCCAAGAACAAGGGCGCGAGTCGAGCCCGCTGCTCCTGAGCCAGTGATGCCTTTCCCTCCAGGATGACGGGCTCGTAAGGGTCCGGGTGGGCCAGCACCGCGCTGGGGTTGCTCTGAATGTTGCGCGCTTTGACTGACTGGGAGCGCGTGATGATGTAGGCGGACCCCGCCATCCAGACGTGCCAGACGGGAACACAGTGGGCCCGTCCGTCCGGCCTCACAGTGCTCATCCAAGAGCACTCCGCGCGTGCGAACCGATCGACGAGAATCGTGAGCTTTCCGTTCTCCTGAGGCAACGCTTTCCTCTCCTCTCATCGGGTGTTTTCCCGAAACAGGCAAGGCCGAGCCTCGGGGCCGGAATCGGGAACGATCAGCAAGCCTGGGCAGGCACCCATTACCGGTTTGTCCCTCCGGCCCGGGGGCGAAAAGAGAGTCTGTCTCCGACGGGGCGATCCGCTTCCTGAGGGGGCTCAGCTTTCTTGGAGGCGGTAATGGCGGGCCAATGGTAATCCCGGGCTGTCTGTCGAACCTTCGTGAACATCCTCGACCTGTTCGGTCCTCAGGGTGCGATAGACGGAGACGAGGCGGTTCCCAACCGGCCTCACGGGATCCGCGGGGCGCGGTTCTGATTGGGACCCTCGCGTCCGGACTTGCTGGGCGGCCATGCGGATCATCGTGGCGATCGCCGAGGCTTCGCCGCTGGCGGCCTCCAGCACGCGCTGGAGGTCCCGATGCAACCCGGCGTGTCGCCCATCCGGATAGAGATCCTCCTCGGTCAATTGCACGCTTGACGCTTTGTGGTCAGCTGTAGAAGTGCGTTCTGCGCCCACGAACCTTAAATAAACCGACGTGTAATTCGCCTCATCCAGCATCTCGAATACTTCCAGCGGATCCAAATGAAAGTAATCCGCCAGCTTCAGGCAACTGCCAAAATCCGGGGTGGCTCCGTGGCGCCAGGCCGTGATCGTTGATTTGGCGACATCAAGGATCTCTGCCAGTTGGGAATGAAACCCTCTGCGCTGATCCAAATGCTCGTTAAGAAAGTCTTTGAACTTCAAACTACGCAAATTCTAACCCGGTTTCGCCTGTGATGTCGACAGTTTCTTTTTTTGTTGACAGGGCGAACAAACTCGATTATTAATGTTCATGCAATGAACAAACGGGCGGCGCTGGCGAGGGCCGTCAAGCGATTCAGGCTCGAAAGAGCCTGGACCCTCGAACAGATGGCTCGCGCTTGCGACCTCGATCCCCGGACGATTTGGAATCTGGAAAACCAGCGAGTAAACCCTCACGAACGTACGATCGCCAAGCTCTACCGATTGATTCCAAGTCTAGGGGCTCCAGGGCTGAATCTAGTCACCTGGAGAGAGGAAGCCACCGAGTGAACCAGATCGAAAGGGAGGGTTTAGCATTTACTGCTGTTGTGATCGATCTGGTCATGAAGGGCCAGCGGTGAGCGGAAGGGGAGATGGCATTTGGGGTAGATGAGTTTTTTGAAGCTTGTTATTCATCCTATGGGGTGAATGGCGAGGAAGAGATCCAGCGGGGTTTCACGGGGTGCATCCGCCGCACCCCTCATGCCCACATTGGAGCTCTTCGGGTCTTGCTAGGAGGCTATGTCCCATCAGGGAACCCACCAAGCTACACCCTACCAACCTTTTCTTGCTTCGCAGGGGAGGTCGACCCCCGCACTCGCGGGGGTCGGCTTCGCACAAACCTATGTGGTCGTGAGACCATTTCTATGAGAGAGTTGTCCCGAGACGGGCACTCCTAGGGGGACTCAAAAACTCCCCTTCCTGCCACCGCTCGGCCCTCGTTCATTCGCCCCCGAGCCAGCTCGCCTTTGGTATGATGTTCAGTCGGGATGAGTTGGCGCAATTCAGCAATGGTCGGGTCCTTTTTACTGCTGACAGGCCTGTGCGCCACAGCGGCGGCATTCGAAGCCGTTCACCCGCTGGTTCGGGTTGCCCAGGATCCCCATTCCCGCGACGCTTGCGAGACTTGGGGAATTCGTCACACCGATGACGTCCACTGCTGCATCCAGTTGGTGAGCGTGACCACTGGATTGGAGCCCCCCGGTTCGACCCCGCTGGCTCCCTCAACAATCCTCCTCAGCATCTCGGCTCGCCCCTCGGGCATGCGGCACGACGCACTGCACCCCCTCAGAGGCCCTCCGGCAGCGAGCGCTGCGACTGAAGTTCGCTCGAGTCGGAGCCGCCAGGCTTCTTGCTCGAGCTGACCACTTATCCGCTCACAGCTTGGAGAAGTAAAAAGAAGTGACGCAAACTTCCCTGGACGGCCCGCTCCCACCCATCCAAGGGGGGGCAGACCGTGGCGCTCCCCTTCCGGTCCCAGAGGCTGGTTGCCGCAGGCGGCGGCAGGGGCCGGCAAAGGAACAGAACGAACGATGTCCCTGAAGAGGGTTGATCACTGGGCCATCGCCGGCTTGGCTCTGGTCTGTGTCTCGATTCAATTTGGCTGGCTGGCTGGACAGTCGGCGCCTGCCGGACGTCTGGAAGGCCGGGTGGTCCTGGAAAGCTCGGGAGCCCCGCTGCACAACGTCAATGTGATGATCGTGCAGACGAATGCGATTGCTGAGACAGATCAGGAGGGCCGATTCACGTTCGGGCGGGTTGTGCCGGGAGAGTACGAGGTGTTGGCCTTCACCGGTTCCCTGAACTCTGAAACTCAAGTAGTGGAGGTCCGATCGGGTCAGACCACTACGCTCCAGCTGGCGCTCCGAATCTCTCCCATCAAGCACGAGATCACGGTGACGGCCCGTGGCAGCCAGGAGACGGCCTTCGAGGCGGTCCAAGTCGTGAGTTCCCTGGACAGTTACGATTTGGCCAAGAAGCTTTCGGTCTCGATCGGCGAAGTGCTGGACGGAGAACTGGGAGTGGCCAAGCGAAGCTTCGGCCCGGGCAGCGCACGCCCGGTCGTGCGAGGCTTCGACGGCGATCGCGTTCTGGTCATGCAGGACGGCCTCCGAATCGGTTCTCTGGGCTCCCAGTCCGGCGACCATGGAGAACCCATCGACGCATCCAACATTGAACGCCTCGAAGTGGTCAAGGGTCCGGCCACACTACTGTACGGGAGTAATGCCATCGGAGGCGTGGTCAACGCCGTCACGGGACACCGGGAGGAACACCAGCAAGCCCACGACGGCCTGCGAGGCCAGCTGTCCGGTGTGGCAGGTTCGAACAACGAGCATCTGGGGGCGAGCGTTCGGGCGGAATATGGTCTGGGACCGTGGCTCTTCTGGGGTGGGGGCGGGGGACAGCGAAACGACAATTACAGCAGCCCGCTGGGGGAGGTCGAAAACTCCAAGAGCCGAGTCACCAACAGCGCGGCAGGATTTGGGTGGTACGGCAAGAACCCATACTTCACGGTCGACTACGCTCTCAATGACGGCCGCTACGGCGTCCCCTTCGCCGAGAGCTTCGCGGCCGAGGGTGACGATCTGGAGGGGATAGACGTTGACTTTCGCCGCCACGCCGTGGGCTTCAAAGCAGGCTTGCGTGAGCCGCCCGGAGGCTGGCTCGAGTCCCTCAGCTGGTCTTTGAACTACGCCGATTGGCGGCACAGCGAGGTGGAGCTGCTGCCGGCGGGCCTGGAGGAGATCGGCACGATGTTCCGCAATCAGGAGTGGGTCTACCGGGCGGCGCTGGAGCAACAGAAACGGGGGCCCCTGTCGGGCACCTTTGGGGTGTCGGGCTTCTGGCGCGACTACCGGGTCAGCGGCGAGGAAGCACTCTCTCCTCCCGTCGATCAGTCCAATTTCGCCGTGTTCGTACTGGAGGAACTCGACTACGACAGGGTGAAGCTTCAATTCGGCGGTCGCCTGGAACGCAATTCGTATCAGCCCAAAGGACCGGGCCGCCGCGAGAGCGTTGGGGGAGAAGAGCTGGTGACCTTGCCGGATCGGGGCTTTACGGGCGTCTCGGCTGGAATGGGCATGCGCCTGGCCCTTTGGAAGCGTGGCGCGTTCGTGGCCAACTTCACGAGTTCGCACCGGGCGCCGGCCCTGGAAGAGCTCTACAATTTCGGGCCGCATCTGGGCAATCTCACCTTCGAGATCGGCGATCCGGGACTCGTCGGCGAACGCAGCAACGGATTGGATCTCTCCTTGCGTCATCACGGACAGCGGCTGCACGGCACTGCCAGTTTTTTCCTCTACCGGATCCGTAACTTCGTCTTCCTGGCTCCCACAGGGGAGGTGAATGAGGGGTTGATCGAAGCCGATTATCTTCAACAGGACGCCCGTTTTCTCGGAGGGGAGTTCCGCCTCGACGTCGGACTGCACCGGCAGGTCTGGCTGAATCTGGGCTTCGACACCGTGGACGCCCAGCTGGCCGCCACCGGGGAGTCACTCCCTCGGATTCCACCCGCCCGGGGCCGGATTGGCCTGGATCTTCGGGCGGGGGGCCTGAGCGTGAGTCCCGAGGTGATCCTGGCCGACCACCGCCAGGATATCTTCTCGACGGAGACGCCCACCGCCGGATACGTCCTGTTCAACTTGGACGCATCGTACACGCTGGCCCGGCAGCACTTCGTCCACCAGCTCAACTTTCGGGTCTTCAATATCGGGGACCGGCTCTACCGGAACCACCTGTCGTTCATCAAGGACCTGGCCCCGGAAATCGGCCGGGGCGTGAGCCTGAGCTATGTGATGAAGTTCTTTTGAACGGCTGGTTCAGGAGCCGGACGCTGGAAGCTGCTCGAGACGGAACACTCAACTGCCGGCTCGCCGAAAAACTCGGAAGAAGTTCCCTTTGACGAAGTCGAATTCCGCTTCGAGTTCATAGCCCGCGGCTCGAATCCACTCGGCAAATTCCTGCTCGTCGAACTTCATTGACGGGAGCAAATGCTGGGAGGATGGTTTCAAATCGATGATGGCGAGCCGCCCCTCCGGCTGGAGGTAGCGCTGGAGCGTCTCCAGGTAGGCACCACGATTGGAAATGTGGTGCAGGACGTCGCAAAAGAAAATCAGGTCGACTGTTTCGGGCAGCAGCGGGTCGTCGGGAGCCGCCAGCACGACCCGCAGGTTGGTGAGCTGGTCTCGCTCAGCCGTCTCCGCAATGTGCTCGAGCAGCCGCTCGTTGACGTCCACGGCGTAGACCACACCCCCGGGGTGGACGGCCCGGGCGAAGGGACGGGAAAAGAGGCCGGTCCCGGCTCCGATGTCGGCGACGCGCTGTCCCGGCCGGAGGTTCAACGCCTGGATGACCCGGTCCACCTGGAGAGCATCCACCCGATTCGGCACCTCCATAGTGCGCAGGTACATCTGTGCTGCCAGCCAGTCCCTTGCCAGCCAACCGCCCAAGGCCAACAGAACCAGCGCTGCCGAGAAAATGATCACGAATCGTTTCATTATCGATTCCTACGAAAACCACGCCGAACCGGTTCAATGTTCCGGGAACGCCGGCCTCGG
This sequence comes from Acidobacteriota bacterium, assembly GCA_041630155.1. Lineage (GTDB taxonomy): Bacteria > Acidobacteriota > UBA6911 > RPQK01 > JANQFM01 > JBFGHG01. Next base: position 4,027 of record JBFKLX010000158.1, on the reverse strand, counting down.
AGGTGCTGACCGGCCTGGACGGCTTCACGATTCGTCTCATCTCCAGCGCCGTTTGTGGCTGAGAATCTGCCGCGCCTGTCTGTGCAGCCGCTTGTTGCGCCGCTTTTCCTCGCGGGCCAGACGCTCATCACGCTGGCGTTCCTGAAACGCCTGTTCTCGCTTCAGCTGCAGATAGTTCTGGTAACGGGCCGGACCGAGATCGCCCCCCGCGAGCGCCTCTTTGACCGCGCAACCGGGCTCGCTCTGGTGCCGGCAGTCGGCGAAGCGGCATCTGGACGCCAGGGTTTCGATGTCCTCGAAGGCACGCTCCAGACCGTGATGGGCGTCCCAGGGGAGCAATTCGCGAAGCCCGGGATTGTCGATGACGAGTGCCCCCGAAGGAAGTTTCAGCAGCTGGCGCCGGGTCGTGGTGTGCCTGCCTCTGCCGTCCCGGCCTCGGATTGCCTTGGTTGGCTGGAGGGGGTTCCCCAGCAGCGCGTTGATGAGCGTGCTCTTGCCGACACCGGATGAACCCAGCAGCGCAACCGTTCGTCCCGGCGTCAGATGGGGCTCGAGCGGTTCCAGACCGGACTGGTCGAGCGCACTGAGTGCATGAATAGGCACGCCGATGGCGATCGGGTCCATTTCCCGGACCCGATGTTCCCAATCCGGCGCCAGGTCGGTCTTGTTGAGAAGGACCACCGGCTGGGAGCCGCTTTCCCAGGCCAGAGCGAGGTAGCGCTCCATGCGTCGGGGATTGAAGTCCGCACCGCAGTCGGTCATCAGGAACGCGGTGTCCACGTTGGCCGCCACGACTTGCTGCCGGACGGCCCGCCCTGCAGCCTGGCGCACGAACTGGGTGCGGCGGGGCAGGACCGCCAGAATGCGGGCGAAATCGGCGGCGACGACGACCCAGTCTCCAACCGCCGGCTGGATGTCGGAATTGGAGTCTGATCGCCCCAGCTGTCCCACTTCGACGCGGGTTTCCTGGTGCTCCGTGCGCACTCGGCAGCTGCCGCGATCGGCGCTGAGAACGCGACCCGGTAGCTGCCCTGCCGATTGCAAAGGCTCGAATTGGGCTTCCCGCTCGTCGTCCCAGCCCCAGCCCCGGAGTCTCGAGCGCCCGAGCCTCGATGAGTCGAAACACGACATTTCGGTCTCTCCTTGGTGAGGAAGTTCATCTGCCGGGATCTGCGCCTCGAAGTGAGGGCAAATCGCGACCAAAGTCAGGCAGTGAGGAGAACCGCAGCCACTGGAACGAAGCAGAACGAGCCAAACCCTGAGCAATCTCTCCCGGGTTTCCAGTGATGCAGCCCTTGGGCGATCAGACAAGCATAGACAGGCTTCGAGAATAGCGGTGTCGACGCTCCCGAGTCAAGGGGTTGTTCAGCGAACCAGGCAACCTCCACGAGCCGATCGGGGTGGCCGGACGCCACGCCGTGTGGACTTTGACAAACCAGCTTCCTTGCACTCAGGTCCCAAGTCGGACGGGTCCATTGCGGTCAGGCTTTGGCGCTTCTGCCGTACAGTTGTTGGCGCACACTCGAGGCTTGTAGCAGGTGGCGCCGCCCGTGTCCGGTGAACACCAAAAAGAAGGCCAGGAGGCTCATCTTGATGAACCTGGCCAGCGGCGAGACTACGGTTGCACGGCGGAGGTCCAGCCCGTTGGCGGCTTCGACCCGCTCCATCATCATCCGTTGCGAGCCAAGAAAGTCGGGTAGCGCTTGCGTGGCCGATTTTCTCAACAGTGGACGGAGCGGTTTGGGCGCGGGTAGGCGGATCTTGGGGGGCGGTTCGACATACCAAACAAAAAAGCGATCCAGCAGACCGAGGCGAAAGGGCCCCTCGGCGTAGAGCCGCCGCCGCGCCGCTTCGATGGCCTGGTCGGCGCCGGGCACGAACACGTCGGCGGTGACTTTGAGGTGCACCAGATTTTCTGCGATCGACCAGCGTCGGGATCCCGGTCGCCAGCCGAGTTCCTCCTCGGTCAGACCCTCACAAAGAGCCGAAGCCTGGGTGTTCAGGGCTTCGATTTCCTGCCGCACTTGTTCCAGTTCAGGGACGAGCTGCAAGCGATCTGACTCCAATCGCGGCGACACTACCATTCCGACGATCCGGGCTGCAAGAACCCTCAGGGTCCATCGCCGCGTCCCGTTGGCGATGGTCGGGCGACAGGAGTGGCTCCGGGCCGGAGTGTGCGATCATGAGAGACATGGGGGTTCGGGGGTTCATTCTGCAGCCCACCTACCGGCTGGAAGAGCGCCGGCCCATCGTCCATCTGTACGGGCTCTTGGAGAGTGGCGAGAGCTTCCTGGTCCGGGACGATCGCCTGATCCCCCACTTTTACATCGAGGCCCGCCAGGGCGAGCGCGCCAAAGAACTGGGCGCCAGCCGAGTCCGCCCCTCCGCCCGGCGGAATTTTCAGGGTCTGGAAATGGCCCGTGTCGACCTGGAGAGGCCCTCGGACACGCCCTCTTTGCGCATCAGGCTCAGGCGGCAGGGGATTCGCTGCTACGAAGCCGACGTCCGCTTCGCCATGCGCTACCTGATCGACCTGGGGATCCGCGGGTCTCTGGAGATCGAGGGGCGCTGGCGCCCCTGGGAAGGGATTTCCCGTCTCTATGAAAACCCCGTCTGCCGCCCTGCCGGCTGGACACCGGAGCTGCGGGTCCTGTCTCTGGACATCGAGACGGATCCCGAGGCGAGCCGCCTGCTCTCGATCGCACTGCACGGCTGCGGGCACTCGGGAGTCCTGCTTCACGATCCGCGACCGCGGCCCACGCCGGCTTTTGCGCATCGTTTCGGCAGCCAGAAGGAGTTGCTGGAAGCCTTCGTGCGGCGCATCCGGCAGATCGACCCGGACTTGATCACGGGCTGGAACGTGGTCGATTTCGACTTGAAGGTGCTCAGCCGGATCGCGTCCTCGGAAGGGATTTCTTTGCAGCTGGGTCGCGACTCTGGGCCGCTTCGCCTGCGCCCCTCCCGTTTCCCCTGGAGCAGCTTGCAGGCCCAGATTCCGGGCCGGGTCGTGGTCGACGGGATCCATTTGCTGCGGGGCTCCTTTCTGCGAATGGGCGATTACTCGCTCGACGCGGTGGCCCGCCGAGTCCTGGGAGAAGGGAAAGTTCTGGCGGGGCACGGGCGGCCCGAAGAGATCCTGCGGTGTTACCAGGAGGACCTGGGCACGTTCCTCGAGTACAACCTGACCGACGCGCGCCTGGCACTGGAAATCCTGGAACGGCTGCAGGTGATTGCCCTGGCTGTCGAGAGGAGCCGGCTGACCGGCCTGCCGGTGGAGAGAGTGGCGGGTTCGATTGCCTCCTTCGACTTTCTCTACCTGAGTGAGCTGCACAGGCGCCGCGTAGTGGCGCCCAGCGTGGGATCCAGCGACACGACGCCGGGGAATCCAGGAGGCCACGTCCTGAAACCCCAACCGGGATTGCATCGAAACGTGCTGGTCTTCGACTTCAGGAGCCTGTACCCGAGCATCATTCGCACCTTCCAGATCGACCCCTTGGGCTGGGTCGAAGAAGCTGCTGAGGATGCAGACCTGATCGTGGCTCCCAACGGTGCGAAGTTTCGGCGGGAGAAGGGCATTCTCCCGGGGCTGCTGGACGAGCTGTTCCCTCGCAGAGAAGCTGCCCAGGCTGCCGGGGACGCCGTGGCCAGCCACGCCATCAAGATCCTGATGAACTCCTTCTACGGAGTTTTGGGAACGCCCGCTTGCCGCTTCTTCGAACCCCAGCTGGCAGGGGCCATCACCACTTTTGGACGCGAGCTGCTGCTCTGGTCCAAGCAGCGCTTCGAAGATTACGGATACCAGGTCCTGTATGGCGACACCGACAGCCTGTTCGTCGATTCGGGAGAGTCGGATCCTGAAAAGGCCCGGCGGATCGGCGAAGACCTGCCCGATCGACTCAATCGGGATCTGGCCGATTACGTTGCCGGGCGCTGGAGGGTCGAGAGCCGTCTCGAATTGGAATTCGAGCGTCTCTACCTGAAGCTGCACCTCCCGCCCATGCGCCACGGGCGAGGCGGGGCCCGCAAG
>JBFKLX010000157.1:0-13176 GCA_041630155.1 Acidobacteriota bacterium | reverse complement strand
ACGGGCGCACGCTGATCGTCGCCACCAGCGATCACGGAGAGGGCCTGGGGGACCATGGAGAGGAAGAACACGGTTACTTTCTCTACGAGGAGGTCATCCGCATTCCCCTGATTTTCAAGCTGCCCGCCCGCTACGGCGTGCGAGCCCGCCGGATTGCCGACTTGGTCCAGTCGATCGACATCCTCCCCACGGTTCTGCAAGTGCTCGAGATCCCCCAGGCCGGCGACTCGGCGATGGAGGGACGAGGACTGTTGTCGGCGATGCTCGGAAAGAGGTCCCGACTGGGGTTCGCCTACGCGGAGACACTCTACCCGTGGACCACCTTCGGCTGGAGCCCTCTGTTCACGTTTCGGGAGGGGGACTACAAGCTGGTCCGGGCTCCCCAGCCCGAGCTTTACGATCTGCAGCAGGATTCCCGGGAAGGCACCAACCTTTTTTCGTCCCGAGCCGCCGTTGCGAACCGACTCCAGGAGAGTCTGAGCAGATTGGAGTCCTCCTTTTCGGCTCCAAAGGCCGCCGGCGCTTCCCCCCTGGCCGACTCGGATGCCCTGGAGAAGTTGGGAGCCCTGGGATATCTGGCCGTGGGGCAGCCAGTCGCAGAGCCTCAGGCGCTGGCCGACCCCAAGCAGAAGTTTCCCGTCTACCAGCAGGTGTTGCGTGGCTTGCAGGCCGCCGAGGCAAGCCAGCTGGATCGATCGACCCTCCTGCTGGAGGCAGTGGCCCGCCAGAACCCCGAGCTGTTCATCGTCCACTTTTCGCTGGGAAAGAATCACCTGAAGTCTCGGCAGCCGGAGCGGGCGCTGGAGGCATTGGATCGGGCCCACCAATTGAACCCCGGCTTTGCGCAGATCGACCTGCTCCGTGCTGAAGCCTACGCCATGAAGGGAGATCTGCCGGGGGCGGTGCGGCAGCTGGAACCGCTGCTCAAAGACGGCCGGGCGCCGCTGAAAGGACTGCAGCAGCTGGCCTCCCTTTACCAGCAGATGGGGCGCTTCGAGGAGGCCGAGGGGCTGTGGCGCCGGGTGCTCGAGAAGCGGGCCGGAGATGATCAGGCTGTCATGGGGCTGGGGATTTCCCTGGTACAGCTGCGGCGCTACGCAGAGGGGCTCGGGTTCTTGGACGAGGCCCTGGAGAAGGGCTCGACTCCGGCGTTGATCGAGAATTTCCGGGGGATCGCCCTGGCCAATCTGAATCGCCGGCCGGAGGCCCTGACGGCATACCGGCAGGCCATCGCCAGCAACCCGACCTATGCGCATCCCCGGCTCAATCTGGCTCTGACTCTGTTGCAGATGGGAGAGCGGGAGGAAGCCCAACGCGAGTTCTCCCAGCTGTGCCGTTTGGATGCCGGGCTCTGCCAACGCTTCCGCGACCGGTTCGATCGGTAGGGCCTGGGGCGCCCTCCGCCCTCCGCCCTAAGCCTGTCACGTCAAATCGTGAGGCCTTCGTGGCCGGCCGGTTGGGCGGACCTGAAGCGTTCGATCGAGAAGGGTTCCAGCGGTAGGGCTGGCGTTTTTCCTCGAATCGAGGCCGCCAAGGCTTCCCCCACGGCTGGGGCGATCATGAACCCGTGTCCGCTGAAGCCGGCGGCCAAATGGAGGTTCGGCCAGTCCGGGACGCTGCCCAGGATGGGGCGGCTGTCGGGTGTCTGGTCGTAGAAGCCTGCCAGAATTCGCCGCACAGGCAGTTCCGCGAGCGGAGGCAGGAGGGTGGACCCGGCGGACAAGCCCTTCTCCAGGTATTCCAGGTCGTCCTCTTGCCCAGTCTCTCGCAGCCATCCGAAATAGAAGACCCCGTAGCTCAGTTGTTTGCCGGCGAATCCTCTTTCGGGGGCCGCCAGCAGCGGGGGGAGGAGCCGCTCCTGGGCCGGTTCCGTGAAGCCCAAGCGTCGCCGGACCGCACGGATGGGGAGCTTCAGGCCGAAAGTCGAGGCGAGCTTTGGGGTGTCGACACCCGCGGCCAGCACCAGGTTCTCGCACTTCACTTCGGCATTTTTCGAGACGACCCGCCATCCCGACGACTCCGGCTCCAGCGAAAGGGCCTCGTCGAAGTGCAGCCGAGCTCCCCGGTCGACGGACCGTTGGGCCAGCAGGCTGGTGACGCCGTGGCAGTCCTCCAGAAAGCCGTCCTCAGCGCACCAGCTGGCGCCCACCACTCCGTCCAGGCGAAGCTTCGGCAGCAGCCGGGCCACCTCTCCGGGGGCCAGAATCTGGGAGGAAATTCCCAATCGATTCTGCAGCGCCACGTTGTCGCGAAACTGGGCGTACAGATCTTCGCTGTCGGCCAGGAAGAGATAACCCGACCGCTCGAACTCGAATGGTTGTTCCGGCTCCAGGATCGAGTTGATGTCCCTCCAAAAAGACATTGAATGCCGGGCCATCCGGCAATCCGCCTCTCCCTGGAACTGCTGGCGGATGCCGCCGGGGCAGATTCCCGTGGCGCCCGATGCCAGGCCCTGCCGCTCCACGATGAGCAGGTTGGAGGCGCCGGCGCGAGTCAGGAAGAAAGCGACTGCAGCGCCGGTCACGCCTCCCCCGACAATCACGGTCTCCGCTTCCAGGGTCATTGCGGGCACGGTAGCCGCCCCCCGGGACGGGGTCAAGGAATTCGGCACGGGGTTGGGCCGGCGCGCACTTCCGTCCGTACTCCCTGGTATAGTCGAAACCAAGGAAACCCATGAAAATCCTGGCACCCGACCTGCGCGCATCTCGGATGCTTTTCTGGATTCTGCTGGCTCTCGGCGGCTCGGCCTGTACGCTCAGCACAGTCCATTCGGGAGAGCAGCCGGCCTCCAACCGCTTGATTCACGAAAAGAGCCCGTACCTGCTGCAGCACGCACACAATCCGGTCGACTGGTACCCCTGGGGCGAGGAGGCCTTCCAAAAAGCCCGCCGGGAGAACAAGCCGATCTTTCTCTCGGTTGGCTACTCGACTTGTCACTGGTGCCATGTGATGGAGCGGGAGTCCTTTTCCAACGCCGAGATTGCCAAAATCCTCAACCGGCACTTCGTGAGCATCAAGGTGGATCGTGAAGAGCGCCCCGACGTGGATCAGGTTTACATGGCCTTCGTACAGGCCACCACCGGCAGCGGCGGCTGGCCAATGTCGGTGTTCCTGACTCCCGAGTTGAAGCCCTTTTTTGGGGGAACCTACTTTCCACCCGAAGGCAGCCTGGGCCGTGCGGGGTTTCGCCAGATTCTGCAGCGGTTGGCTGAGCAATGGGAAGAGAATCGGGATCAGATCGTTGCATCCTCGGCGCGCGTCACAGACGCCCTGCGCAACCTGGGCGATTCCCGGAGCAAGGCTCTGGGGGAGAGACGAACGCAGTTCCTGAAGCGCGCTTTCCAGAGTTATCGGGGAGCTTTCGATTCGGTCCACGGAGGCTTCGGCGAGGCACCCAAATTTCCCCGGCCGTCCAGCCTGCAGTTCCTGCTGCGCTATTGGAAGCAGGAAGGGGATGACGGGGCCCTCGAGATGGTCGTCAAAACGCTGGAAGGAATGGCAGCCGGCGGAGTGCGAGATCACCTGGGCGGCGGCTTTCACCGTTATTCAACCGACAAGCAGTGGTTCTTGCCGCATTTCGAGAAAATGCTTTACGATCAAGCCCAATTGGCTGTGGCCTACCTGGACGCTCACCGCATCACGTCCAAGCCAGAGTTTGCCGCTGTGGCCCGCGAGATCCTCGACTATCTGCTGGAACACATGGCGCACCCCCAGGGCGGCTTCTACTCTGCGGAGGACGCGGACAGCTTGCCCGGGGCCCACGCCGAGGAGCGAAAGGAAGGCGCCTTCTATGTCTGGAGCGCCCAGCAGATCGACGAGATCGTGGGCGAGGATGCCGTTCTCCTCAGCCGCTACTACGGAGTTCAGCGCGAGGGAAACGTGGGCCGCGACCCGTTCGGAGAATTCCGGGGATTGAACGTGCTCTTTCGAGCTCTCTCACTGGAGGCAGCAGCTGAGTCGCTGCAGCGGGACCCGGCCGCTGCGGAGAAGCGACTGGAATCGGCCCGCCAAAAGCTCCTCGAGATTCGGGACCGGCGCCCCCGGCCGCTCAAAGACGACAAGATCCTCACGGCTTGGAACGGGCTGGCCATTTCGGCCTTCGCCCGAGCCTATCAGGTGTTGGGAGACGAAGATTACCTGGCCCCGGCCCTCGAGACGGCCCGGTTCCTGCGAGCCGAACTGTACGACGCCGATCGCAAACGGTTGCTGAGGCGTTACCGCTTGGGATCAGCCGAAATTGACGCCTTTGCGGAAGACTATGTCTATCTGGTCCAGGGACTGCTCGATCTCTACGAGAGCTCCCTGGAAGCTGAGTGGCTGCTGTGGGCGATTGAACTCACTGAGACCGCCAACCGGCTCTTTCTCGACCGGGAGAGAGGTGGTTTCTTCAACACGGACGGGTCGGATGCCTCGATCCTGCTGCGGCTCAAGGAAGATTTCGACGGAGCGCTTCCCACGGCCACTTCTGTGGGCGCGCTCAACCTGCTGCGCCTGGGACAGATGGCCAACCGGGAGGATTGGCGTGAGCTGGGTGAGCAGTGCTTCGAGAGCTTTCACGAGAGGCTCACTCGAGCGCCTCAGGCGCTGCCCTTCCTGCTTTCGGCTCTGGCCTTCTCCCGAGGAAAGCCCTTGCAGATCCTCATCGCCGGCGAACGAAGTTCGCCAGAGACCCGGGCGATCCTCGAGGAGGTTCATCGGCGCTACCTCCCCCAGAAGATCGTCGTGCTGGCCGACCGAGGTGCGGCGCAGCGCAAGCTGTCCTCATCCCTGGAGGTCCTCGACGATCTGCGCCGCATCGACGGCAAGAGCACCGCTTACGTGTGCCAGGACTACGTGTGCCGGCTGCCGACCAACGATCCCAAGAGGCTTGCCAAGCTCCTGGAAGAGATCGATTCCAGTTCAAGATTCTGAGTCAGATTGCCTGGTAGAGCCTGAGGTATTCCTGAATCTGCTTGTCCCAGGAGAAGTCGGCCGCCATGGCGTTTTGCACGAGCTTGGACCAGCTCTCTCGATACCCGTACGTTTCCAGGGCCTGGCTCAGACCCCAGTCCAGGCCTTCGGCCGTGAAGTGCTCGAAGACGAATCCCGTTCCTTCTCCGGTTTCGGCATTGAAGTGAGACACAGAATCAGCCAAACCACCCGTCTTTCGGACCACGGGGATGGTTCCGTAGCGCAGGCTGTACATTTGATTGAGGCCGCAGGGCTCGTAGCGCGACGGCATCAGGAAGATGTCGCTGGCCGCCTCGATCAGGTGGGCCAGGGGGTTGTGGTAGCCGCGATGGAAGCAGACCCGGTCGGGGAATCGATGTTGGAGCCAGCGAAAGAAGTCCTCGTAACGTGGTTCCCCACTGCCCAGCACGACCAGCTGAAGGGGGTGATGTTGTAGGATCCGCGGCAGCGGCTCGAAGAGCAGGTCGAAGCCCTTCTGCACGACCAGCCGGGAGATGATCCCGGCCAGTGGCGTATCCGGGTGGAAGGGCAGATTGAGCGACTCCATCAGGAAGCGCTTGTTGGCTCGTTTACCCTCCGACACTCCGCCGGCAGCGTAGCGATGCGGGAGGTTGGTGTCTTTCTCGGGAGACCATTCGTCGTAGTCCACCCCGTTGAGAATCCCCACCATCCGGTCCGAACGCTCCCTCAACAGGTCCTGCAGACCTGCTCCGAACTCCGGAGTTTGAATTTCCCGGGCGTAGGTCGGGCTCACGGTGGTGATGGCGTCGGCATGCAGAATCCCCGTCTTGAGGAAGTTGAGGTTGTCGCGCCGCAAGTCGTCCTGATGCAGCAGGTGCTGATGCTGCGGTTCTGAGACATTGCCTGCGATGGCCGCCCCGAAGATTCCCTGGTAACCGATGTTGTGAATGGTCAGGACGGTTCGGGCGCCATGAAACAAGCTATCCCAGCCGTAGGTAGCCCGGCGGTAGAAGGGCACCAGAGCCGTTTGCCAGTCGTTGGCATGCATGATCTCAGGGGACCAACCCATTCGTTGGCAGCAGTCGAAGACGGCTCGCGACAACAGGAGAAAGCGCAGATGCTCGTCGGGGTCGTTGGTGTAGATGCCGCCGCGGTCGTAGAGCGCGGGACAGTGGATGAAGTACACCCACAGGTCCGAACCCGGCAAGACTCCCGTGTAGGCGGAGTAATTGAAGTGGGCGCCACCCAGGCTGAGTGGGAGGTCTTGCAGAAACCCGACCGGGACGACCCGGTAGAGAGAGGTGTTCAGGCCCGAGTACAAGGGGGTGAAGACGCGCACTTCGTGGCCGGCCTTCGCCAGATAACGGGCCAGCGCACTGGAGACGTCGGCGAGCCCACCGGTTTTGGAGAAAGGATGAAGTTCAGAAGTCGCCAGACAGATTCTCATGAGCCGACTGGTGATTCTAGCAGCCCCCACACTGATTGGGGTGACAATGGCATCGTACGGGCGAGGGCAAGGGCAAGGGCGAGGGCGAGGGCAAGATTGGGGGCTGACAGCGGAAGCTTGGTCGATTTTGCAGAAACCCCACGCCCCAACAAGCCCGGTGACCCACGCCCTCTGCTACACTTTCTCCATGGCGTCGAGCGACCGCGAGTCGGCATTCCTGGGGCCACCGGGGACTCCTTACCGGGGAGGCAAGCTGCTGGGCAATTTGCTGCTGTTTGGCAGGGTCTGCCGCGGTCTGGGAATGCAGGTCACGCCGCTGCGGATGGTCGAGGTGAGTCGAGCCTTGCAGCATGTTCGGCTGGCGGCGCGGCAGGACTTCTATCACACCCTGCGGGCGCTGATGGTCAGCAAGGCCCCCGATCTGCCACTCTTCGAGGAAGCCTTCCAGCTGTTTTGGAGACAACCGGCCCGAGGCTGGACGCAGCTCGATTTGCGGTCGCTGGGAGAGACTCGCCGGCGCCGCACGCGATTCGTCCCTTCCCTGGACGATTCTCGAGAGGGGGAGCCAGGCGGGACCGAGGCGGCGGCTCCTCTACTGCTTCCCACCTACAGCCCTCGGGAGCTGCTGCGACAGAAAGACTTTGCCGCTATGACGGCCCAAGAAATGGCACTGGCCAGGAAGTGGATCGCGAAAATGACTCCACGGCTCGGGTTCAGACGGACCCGCCGTCTGGCGCCGGCCGAATCGGGGCGGCCGCTGTTGAATCGCCTGCTCCGGCGCACCCTCCGGAATCAGGGAGAGGTCGTGGAGTTCCCCTGTGGCACTCCCAAACAGGTCCCGCGGCCCCTGGTGCTGATCTGCGACGTCTCGGGCAGCATGGAGCGCTACACTCAGCTTCTGCTGCATTTCACCCATGCGCTCTCGGCTCATCTCGGGCAAGTCGAGTCGTTCGTCTTCAGCACGCGCCTGACCCGCATCACCAGGAGTGTTCGGATCCGTTCCGTAGAAGGGGCTCTGAAACGGGTGGCCGGCCAGGTCAAGGACTGGTCGGGGGGAACCTTGACGGGCCAGGCGCTGCGCAGGTTCAATTATCGCTGGGGGCGGCGCGTGCTGGGGCGAGGCGCCGTCGTCCTGCTGGTCACGGACGGCTGGGATCGGGGCGACCCTGACTCGTTGTCGCGGGAGCTCGCCCGCTTGCGGCGTTCCTGTTTTCGGGTCATCTGGCTCAATCCCCTGCAGGGCGGGGCGCGCTACCAACCACTGACGCGAGGCGCCCAGGCGATTTTGCCCTTTTGTGACGATCATCTCTCGGTGAGAAACCTGGCGAGTCTGGAGGTTCTGGCCCGTCATCTGGCCGCCCTCCCGGCCGCCTCCGGCAAAGGGCAGGTTGGACATGCGTGAGATCAGGGAATCGCTCGACGCTTGGGTGGGCCAGGGGAAGGCCGTTGCGCTGGCCACTGTCGTATCCACCTGGGGTTCCTCGCCCCGGCAACCGGGTGCGAGAATGGGGATCACCTCCGAACGGGGGATCACCGGTTCGGTCAGCGGGGGTTGCGTCGAAGGCGCGGTGGTGACGGAGGCCTTGGAGTGCCTCGCTCGAAGCACCTCAAAACTTCTCCACTTCGGAGTCACGGACGAGCAGGCCTGGCAGGTTGGGCTCTCCTGCGGGGGCCGGCTGGACGTGCTGGTTCAGCCTCTCGACCCGGGTTGGTGGCGCGCCGTGTCGGAGCAGTTCAATGGGGACCGGGCCGTTGCCAGCCTGGCCGCCCTCGAAGGTCCCTGCCTCGGGGACTGTCTGGTGGCGGGATCAGACGGCGAAGTCATCTGGAAGAGCGACCGCCTGGAGGGAACCCTCCTCAACTCCTTTCAGCTCGCCGCCCGGCAGGCTCTGGACAGAGGCTCGCCAGAGACGACGACCGCCGCCCAAACGCCAGTCTTCATCGATTGCCTGATGCCCCGGCCGCGCCTGATCCTGATCGGCGGCGCCCACGTGGCAATCGCGCTGCAGTCACTGGCAAGGACCCTGGGCTTCCGCGTGATTCTGATCGACCCTCGCTCCGTGTTTGCGACTCCCGAGCGCTTTCCGGAAGTCGAGGCCATCTATCACGAGTATCCTCAGGAGGTATTGCCGCAGCTGGGCCTGGACACCGATACCTATCTCGCTGTGCTCACGCATGATCCTAAGATCGACGATCCCGCTTTGCTCGAGTCGCTCCCCAGCCCGGCGCCCTATGTGGGCGTGCTCAGCAGCCGGAGGACCCATCGGAAGCGGGTGGCGCGCCTGCGCGAGCGGGGCGTCCCACAAGAATTGATCGACCGGGTCCACACTCCGATTGGCCTGGAGATCGGGGCCAGGACGCCCGAGGAGATCGCGCTGGCCATCATGGCGGAGATCGTGTCAGTGCGGCGCAAGACACGATCCCCATGAAGGATGGGTCAGAAGCAGTCACCGGCGGGGGCGCCTAAGGGGTTCCCGCGAAAATCAGGCGGATCACGACGGCCACGTCCGCGCGGGTGATCCGACCATCGTAGTTCAAGTCCATCTCAGGGTTACCGATGAAGCTGCCGCCGCCGACTGCGTCGACGCTCTCCCCATCGCCGTCCGTCAGCTCCAGAATCAGCACCTGCAAGTCGCCGGCGTCGATCACTCCGTCCAGGTTGAAGTCGGCGCTCCCGGCCACCAGTAGCTCGGCGACGGCCTCATCGTTGGCCGGCTCGGGGTCCACGCCCGGGCCGCGAACCAGGGCGCGGTTGACGATCAGTCCCCGCGCTTGGGCTGGAACGACGAAACTGAGCTGTAGAAACTTGGACTGCCCGACTCCCAGATCGCCCATCCGGCACGCCAACCCATCCTCTCCAGTCGTACAGGAGCCGAACGGGTTCGTGAACCCCGTGAACTGCAAGGCCTCAGGGAGGGACTCGACTACGATGGCGTCGGAGCTGGCATCCGGTCCCTGGTTGCGGACCTCCAAACCATACACCACCTGGCCGCCGCGGCGGCCGACGGCGGGCTGCACGGTCTTGGACATGACCAGGTCGCTCGAATTGAGCATGGCAGAGACCGTGGTTTCCACGAACAGCGTGTTGTCCTCCGGATTCAGATCGAAGGTGGAACTCTGAGCCTGAACCGAGACGAGGATCGTCCCGGGCAGCCGGGGAATGACGCGGATCGTGATTCGCCGGTTTCCTCCCGCCACGACCGCCGACAGGTTACAGATCACATTGCGGTCGTTTCCCTGGCAGTTCACCCCTTCCGGTATGTCGGTCGATACGAACTCGATGCCGGCCGGAAACCGAACCGTCAGGCTGGCATTCCTGGCCAGGGAAGCTCCCAGGTTTCGGACGTCCACACCATAGGTCAACTGCTGGCCCACCGCCACCGGGTCGGGTTGGGCACTCGCCGCGACCTGCAGATCGGCCGCCGGAGTGACCGTGACCATTGCGCTGGCCGCGTTGTCGGCCGGATTGGAGTCGGTTTCTGCCGCCGTCACCTCCGCCGTGTTGGTGAGCGTACCTTCGCGGCTGACCCGCACCCTCAGTGTGACCGCGGCAACCGCCCCCACCGCCAATGCACCCAGGTTGCACTCCACGGTGGTGGCGTTCAAAGAGCAGCTGCCCTGGGTGGCTGTCGCCGAGACGAACTGCATTCCCGGCACCAGCGGGTCGCTCAACAACACCTGGCTGGCCACAGAGGGGCCGGCGTTCCGGACTTCCATTGCAAAATCCACTTCCAGGCCATTGAGCGGTGAAGTCGTATCGGCCTCTTTCGTCAATGAGAGGTCGACCGTGGCCAGAGCACCCGTCGATACGATGCCGCGAGGTTGGGCCACCGCAGTAATCGGAAGTGAGGGGTCCTGGAGTTCCGCAGGGCCCCGCAGGTCCACGGCGCGGATTCGATTCAAGCCTGAATCTGTCAGGTACGCTCGCGAGGCACCTTCGATGAAGGCCGGGGAAAAGCTCCGGGCCCCGGCCCCGGAGATCGGGAGGAAAGAAAGCGAGCCGTTTCGAGTGTTCACGATTGCGAGCTGCGGGCTGTCCAATGCCACCAGCAGCAGATCGCCGCGGGCGCTCATCCGCCCCGGGGAGCCCGACAGCAGCAAGCCTGACACTGTGTGGTTTCGGGTGCGGATTCGGGCCAAGGTGCTGTCACCTTCTCGGGCAACGTAGACTTCCGAGCTGTCGGAAGACACGGCGGCAAACAGGGGTGTCCCCCCGACATCGACGGTCAGGAGACCTCTGCGAGTCGTGGTGAGCAGCACCGAGACCGTTCCAGCTGCGGTATTCACCACGTAAGTCCGGGAACCGACCGGGTTGATCGCCAGATGCTGGGGCAGATTGAAGGAGGGCTGGGTCAAGACGGCGGTGACCGCGTTGCTGGCCGTGTCGACGATGCTGATGGAGCCCAGGCCGGCTCCGCCTTTCCGATTGAGCACCCACAGCTCCCTGCCGTTGGGCGTGGGGGCGAGGGCGACCGGTTCGCTGAAACTGCCGTGACTGAGGGTCGTCAGCAACATCTCGGTCGCCGTGTCGATGACGCTGATGCTGTTCGATCCCCGGTTGGGGACGTAAACGAGGCCGCCGTCGACACTTCTGACCGGATCGCCGGGCTGGCTGCCCAGCGGAATCGAGGCAGTCACCGAATTGCTGGTGACATCGATGACTCGCAGGCTGCTCGTGGACGCGTCCACGACGAAGAGCTTTGGGGGCTGCGCCCGGACAGTCGTGCCGGCCGCGCCTGCCCAGGCCAGGCACGCACCCAGCATCAACATCAGCCGCCACGGACAGTGTCGATCAATCAATCTCTTGAATCCCAATCAATTGCCGATCAATACCGGACCAACGTCCTTCCGGCGCACGTCTTCGTTGAAGGAGCTCAGGTCCTGCTCGAGCAAGGTGTCCACCTGAGCCAGCAGGGGGTCCAGCTCTCTTCTCAGGTCACCGAGCCGCTCGTGCGCCCCTTGGGTGGGTCGGAAATCGGACCCGAGTACGTAGCCGTAGAGAGTGATCAACTGGTTGTCGAGCATGGGCGGAAAATTGAGCGCGTCCTGGCTGCTCTTGCTCTTGGGCTGGGTCAGCTGTTCCTCGATTTCGCTGATCTTCTCCTGGATTTGCTGGGCCGACTCGTTCAGCTCGTCGTCGGTGTGCCCGGCCTTTTCCAGCCGCGCCACCAGCTCCTTGACCTGAGAGCGAACTTCTCGCATCCGAGACAAGCCCCGGTAGAGCTTCTCGATTTCCCCGCGGATCTCCCCCAGCAGGTCGTACTGCTGCCGCAGATCGTCCAGGCTGACGGTCGAGCGAGGATCCTGCAGAACCTCCAGAGGCTGCTCCCAGCTCTTGTCTCCGATCTTCAGGCGGGCTTTGTAGCTGCCGGGGAGGATGCGGGCGCCGGCGCGCGTACCCCAGATGATCACGCCTTTGGGAATCTCCAGCCGGTCCAGCCGCAGGTTCCAGGCGAAACGGTTGAGCCCTGCTTTGACGGGAAGTTGAGGCGCACCCCTCCCGAAGAAGTCGAATTCCTCCTCGTCCTCCTCACCGTCTTCCTTGGGCTTGCCCTCGAAAGACGCCACGACCTGATCGCTGCCGTCCAGGATTTCCAGAGCGATGCCCTTTTCCGGCGGCTCCTTCAAGAAATAATTGAGGGTGCCCTCACCCGCGTTGCCGCGGTAGGCGGCCCTGGGTCGAAACAGGTGGACCGGCTGCTCAGCGGTCTGCTCGCTCATCTCCTGCAATGGAGTCAGGTCGTCCAGTATCCAGAACGCTCTGCCTTGCGTGGCCACCACCAGGTCCTTGTGATGGACGGCCAGATCGGTGACCGGCGTGACGGGGAGGTTCAGTTGCAGGCTCTGCCAATGCGCCCCGTCGTCCCAGGAGACGTACAGACCGTATTCCGTCCCGGCATAGAGCAACCCTTGCCGGTCGGGGTCTTCCCGCACCACCCGAACGAAGTGGTTCTCGGGAATGCCGTTGCTGCCGTCCGTCAACAGATCCCAGGAATTGCCGTAGTCGTTGGTTCGGAATACATACGGCCTGAAGTCGTCCATGCGGTATCGATGGACCGCCAGGAAGGCGCGCCCCGGGGCGTGCGCGGAAAGTTCGATCGTGTTGACGGTTGCCCACTCGGGCATCTGCGAGGGAGTAATGTTCTTCCAATTCTGCCCGCCATCCTGCGAGACGTGTACCAGGCCATCGTCACTGCCGGCCCAAAGCAACCCCGGTTGGTGGGGTGACTCCTCGAACGCGAACACGACGCCATAGACTTCGACCCCCGTGCTGTCGTGAGTGATGGGCTGGCCGGCGTAGTCCTGCTTGCTCTTGTCGTTGCGAGTCAAATCCGGGCTGATTTCCTGCCAGTCGTGCCCCTCGTCCTGGGAGAAATGCACGACCTGGGAAGTGTGGTACAGGCGAGTCGGGTCGTGCGGAGAGATGCGGATGGGCGCGTTCCATTGAAAACGATACTTCAAATCACGGGGGGCTTGACCCAGCTGCAGCTGCGGGTAGACCAGAATCGGCCGGTACTCGCGGGTCTTCCGGTTGACCCGGCTGATGGCGCCGCCGTAACAGCCTGCATAAACGATGTCGGGGTCGCGCGGGTCGACCGCGATGTGCCCGCTTTCACACCCGCCCACCGAGAACCAGTCTTCCACCACACCTCCCTGGCCCCGGCTGGGCACCGAGATGGTGCTGTTGTCTTGCTGGGCGCCGTAGACACGGTAGGGATACTGGTTGTCGACCGTGAGCCGGTAAATTTCCGCCGTGGGTTGATTGCGCTGCCCCGACCAGGACTGGCCGCCGTTGAGGCTGACGTTGGCGCCGCCGT
>JBFKLX010000156.1:0-13491 GCA_041630155.1 Acidobacteriota bacterium | reverse complement strand
GTTCGCCCGCAACCCTTCGGGCGCACGGGGGTCTCGGGCGATCTCTTTGTCGTTGGTTCTCGACGATGCTATGGCATCGCCTCCTCCTCTCTTCGCGACCTCGCCTCGAGAGCCCCGCCCGCAACCGTCACCCTGTTTACGAACCGGAGTACTCAGGGCCCTCAGGGCCTGGGACAGGGCGAGTGGGATCATCCCTCCCGGAGCTCTCTCGCCAAGGCGCAAAGCAAGCCAAGGATGCATTCTGACGGGACGGGAATGATCGTGGGGCGGCACAGCAGCCATCGATCGAGACGGTCAACCTGCTCCGAGGCCTGGAGCCTCTTCGCCCCGGCTGTCCTGCGGGCTGCTTGGGGGAAGCTCGAAACGAACAAAGTCCCGAGACCCACCGAACCAGTCGCCCTACGCCCTAAGCCCGTCGATTGACGCGGCGCGGCTCACGAAATAGTATCCCGCTCGAACACTCGAGAGCCCCTGCCTCGACCGTTTCGCACACAGACGGGGTTGGCGGGGGAGTTTTTGCTTCAGGCGGGAGGGTTCATGTCATTCGTTGTCTTGGCCGTGGGAGTGATCTTCATCATACTGGCGATCACGGTCTTCAAGATTCATCCTTTCCTGGCCCTGCTCATGGCGGCCTTTCTGGTGGGGGTTTTGTCTCCCGTACCGCTTCGCTACCCGGACCGGCTCCAGGCGGCGCGTGAGGAGCTGCGGCGAAGCCGCGACC
Source organism: Acidobacteriota bacterium (assembly GCA_041630155.1). GTDB lineage: Bacteria > Acidobacteriota > UBA6911 > RPQK01 > JANQFM01 > JBFGHG01. The sequence goes on along the minus strand of JBFKLX010000156.1, from coordinate 12,770 downwards.
AGGGCGAGTTGACGGAGGTGGAGTTTCTGGAGGCCTGGGAGCGGCTCCCCAGGTCCGTTTCGGAGAGCCTCCGGGCCTCCCAGAGGCCAGGCGGCCAAGCGGTTGACGCTCTGGAGTTGACGACTCAGGAACTGGGTTCGACCGCCGCCAGCATTGCGGTTGTCATCGCTCTGGCCGCCATCATCGGCCAGTGCCTGATGGAGAGTGGCGCCGCCGACAAGATCACCCGGCAGTTTCTTGCCTTGCTGGGAGAGAAGCGAGCCTCGGGAGCCCTCATGGGCAGCGGCTACATCCTGTCCGTGCCGGTCTTCTTCGACACGGTCTTCTTCCTGCTGGTGCCCCTGGCCCGAGCGTTGCGGCTTCGCACGGGAAAGAACTACGTGCTGTACGTGATGTCGATTGCAGCCGGTGCTGCCATCACCCATTCCCTGGTGCCGCCCACCCCGGGGCCCCTGCTGATGGTCGACAACCTCGCCGGGACTGGCCTCCACCTGGGGACGGCCATTCCTCTCGGGTTCCTGCTTGGTCTGCCGGCGGCGGCGGTCGCCCTCTGGTTCTCGGCCATGTCCAACCGGCGCCTGGACATTCCGTTTCGCGAAGCCATGGGTGCGACCCGCAAACAGCTCGAGGCGATCGTGGCCCGGCGCGACGATCAGCTGCCGGGATTCTGGGTCTCCATTCTGCCCGTGCTGCTGCCGGTCGTACTGATCACGGGTGACACCGTGCTGGCCACGCTGGAAAGGGAAGGCCTCCTGGTGGTCGCGCCCGCGGTGCTCGGCTGGAGCGCTTTCCTGGGCAACAAGAACTTCGCTCTCTTTGCGGCGGCAGCCGGCGCCGCCTGGGTGCTGGTCCGCCGGGAAGGACTCACACTGACCGAGCTGCGGGAGCGGATCGAGCCGGCAGTCATGAGCGCGGGCGTGATCATCCTCATCACCAGCGCGGGGGGTGCCTTCGGAAAGATGCTCGCGCGCACCGGGATCAGCGACAGCCTGCAGCAGCTCTCCGGGGACGCCCGCCTGGGAACGGCCGCCCTGCTGCTCCTGGCCTGGGGCCTGGCGACCATCATGAAGATCGCCCAGGGCTCGGGAACGGTTTCCATGATCACCGCCTCCGGGATGATGGCCGCTCTGCTGGCGGGACAGGGAGAGCTCGCGTTTCACCCCGTCTACGTCTTCGCGGCGATTGGCTTCGGCTCGATGGCGGGTTCCTGGATGAACGACAGCGGGTTCTGGGTCGTTTGCAAGATGAGCGGCTTCACCGAGCGGGAAACGCTCGCCACCTGGACACCGCTGCTGGTCGTGATCGCAGTGACTGGCCTGGTCGAAGTGCTGGTGCTGAGTTTCTTCTTTCCGCTGGCCTGATTCCTTGCCTTCCCGCAGCGGAACCGACAGGCTGTCTGAGAGGTGACCAAACATGCAGAGAATGCGAGACCATGTCGCGGTTGTGACGGGCGCCGGCCAGGGCCTGGGTGAAGCCATCGCGCTCCGGCTGGCCGAAGAGGGCAGCCACGTCGCAGTCGTGGACATCGATGACGAGCTGGCCCAAAGAACCGCCGGCCGAATCCGCGAGAGCGGCCGGCGGGCCCCGGTCTTCCAGACCGATGTCACGGACTGGGGCCAGGTTCAGGAACTGGCGCGCTCCGTCGTGCGGGAGTTCGGCAAAGTCGACATCCTGATCAACAATGTCGGCTGGGCTTGTGCCGGGGCGCCGATCCAGGAGCAGTCGGTCGAGGTCTGGGATCAGTCCATCCTGATTTGCCTGACCAGCCAGTTCTACTGCTGCAAGGCCTTCGTGCCGCCCATGGTGGAACAGGGTTACGGGAGAATCGTCAACATTTCCTCGATGGCCGGCAAGGAGGGCAACCCGAACCTGATTCCCTACTCCACCGCCAAGTCCGGCATCATCGGACTCACCAAGGCACTGGGAAAGGAACTGGCCCAGACCGGCGTCATGGTCAACTGCATCTGCCCCGCCGTCATCGAAACCGAAGGGGCCAAACTGGTGGGGGCGGAGACCCAGAAAGTCTTGATCAGCAAGATCCCCATGGGACGCATGGGGCAACCGCGGGAGGTGGCCGCCCTGGTAGCCTACCTCTCCAGTCCGGAGTGCTCCTTTTCCACCGGCGCCGTCTATGACATCTCCGGGGGGAGAGCGACCTACTGAGGCCCAGGGCCGAGGGTCTCAGTCCATCAGCTGTCCCCCATTGATTTCAATGGACTCCCCGACCAGATACCGGGAGCGATCGGAGGCCAGAAAGACGATCACTTCGGCGGTTTCCCGGGGCGTGCCCCCTCTTTTCAGGGGCACCGTCTGAACGAACCTCTCCAGCATCTCCGGGGAAGTGAACCGTTCGTGGAAGGGGGTCAAAATGATCCCGGGATTGACCGCGTTGACCCGCACCCCATACTGGATGAACTCCTTGGCCATGGCCTTGGTCAGGCAGATCACGGCCGCCTTGGAGGTCGAGTAGAGGCCCGCACCGGGTCCGCCCCCGTTCCTCCCGGCGATGGATCCCATGTTGACGATGACCCCGCTCTCCTTGGCGATCATGTCTTCGAGAAAGGCATGGCTGACACGGAAGATGCTCTTCAGATTCAGATCCATCACCTCGTCGAACAGTTCCTCGGTGGCCTCGCGGAGGTTGCAGCGCTGGACCAACCCTCCGGCGTTGTTGATGAGGATGTCGACGGGACCGAATGCGGCCCGGGTCTCGCTCTGCAATTTCCGGACTCCTTCCAGGCGGCGAAGGTCCGCCTGGACGGCCTGCGCCTCCGAACCCGCTTCCTGGATCTTCTCGACTGCGGAATGGGCACCCGAAGCGTTCTCGCAATAGTGGACCACCAAGCGGGCGCCACGAGACCCAAGGATTTCGGCGGTGGCCCGCCCGATACCACTGCTCGCGCCAGTGACCACGGCGACTTTGCCGGCAAATTCCATCAGTTCCTCCCTTTTCGGGTCGAGGATTTCTCTGATCTCGAGGAGCCCGTCAACGAACCGGGCGGTCCCAGACGGTGAGGCCGGACAGGTCGGGCTTGTAGCCGCCCAGCAAAAGGCTGCCCAGATAGCCGACCCCGAAGAGCACGAAATGGCTGAACACACCGATGAGGATCGAATTCATGGTGAAGTTCACACCCAGGTTCACCCCCAGCGGGCCGGTCAAGGTGGCCCAGCTTACGAACAACAAACAGACGATGATCCCGGCGTAGGCTCCCGATCTGGTCGTGCGGCGGCACAGAAACCCCAGGGCGAACAACCCCAGCATTCCACCGGCAATGATGGATACCGACACCACCACGATTTCGTAGGCCGCAGTCGAGCGGGTCAGCGTCAGCAGGAAAGCTGCGCCGGTGGACAGGATCCCCCCGCCAAGCACTGCCAGGCGGCCAAAGAAGAGCCGGACCCGGTCCGTGGTCTCGGGCCGAAAACGGGCGAAGAAGTCCTGGGTCGCCACCGTGGCCACGCTGTTCAGGTCCGCGCTGACCGAAGACATGGCCGAAGAGAGGAGCGCCGCCAGAATCAGACCGATCAGCCCCGTCGGCAGCTGAGTCGAGATGAAATAGGGCAGGATGTTGTCGGGCTGCTCGACGACCTGGGCAGGCAGATCGTAGGGAGTCAAATCATAGAACGCCCAGAGACAGGCCCCAATCAAGGCGAAGGTGAACCAGGTGGGCACGGTGGTGAGAATGCCCAGGGCGACGCCCTGCTGAGCTTCCTTGTCGGTGCGCGCCACCAGGTATCTCTGGATGGCACTCTGCTCAGTGACGTAATAGCGGCTGAAATGGAGAAAGCCGGCCGCCATGAAAATCCACGCGGTGGCCTCGTCCGCGAACAGGCTCTTCCAGCTCATCTCGAAATTGCCCAGGCCGAACTTGCCGGCCGCAAAGGCGTCGGACAACACTGCCAGAGGCCCTCCCGCGGGGACGAAAAACAGCACGCCCAGGATCAGCAGCGCCCCGCCCAGAAAGATGACCCCCTGCGCCACCGAGGTCCAGATGGCGGCTTCGATCCCCCCGACCAGCGTGTAGATCAAGGTGAACAGGCCGACTCCGACCACGACCCACCCGATGTCCCATCCCGCGATTACATTGACTGCCACGGCGGTCAGGTAGAGGGTGAAGCCCAGGTCGGCGATCCGCAGGATCACGAATCCCGCCGAGCCGTAGAGGCGTGCCCCGTAGCCGAACCTCTGCTCCAGGTATTCGTAGGCGCTCATCCGAACGACCCGGCGATAGAACGGCACCACCAGCAGAACCACGAACGCCACCGAGAGCGCCGCCATCAGCATGTACAGCATCTGCCACCAGTCGCGGGCGAACACCGAACCCGGAATGGCCACGAATGTGACGCTGCTGACGGTGGTCGCCATCAGGGTGAACCCGACTGCGAAAGCCGGGATCTTCTGATCGGCAATGAAGTACTCTTTCGTTGTGGTCTGGCGCCGGGAGGTCCAGGCCCCGATGGCCGCCATGCCCGCCAAATAGAGCAGCACGACCAGGTAATCCACGAAACCGAGTGAGTTCATCGATTCTCCCGAAAAGCAGTGTGTGCGCTGGATGAGTACCGCGAAGAGGCTGCCCCGGCCCACCGACGGCCACGCCTTCGCCTCATCATGGTAAATTTTCTGGTGGACCCCCAGGGCAACATTCGGATAATAAGCTCGAAGCCGGAATTCTATTGCGGCGGGTTGGGACCGTCAAGCCGTCTTCGAGATGGCGGTCCGATTTTTGAAACGCATTTCGAGGACATCATGCAACTTCAAAATCGTTCGGCTCTGGTCACGGGCGCCAGTTCAGGGATTGGGCGCGGCATCGCACTCGAGCTCGCGCGGGAGGGTGCCAGAGTGGCCGTAGCCGACCTCCGCGAAGAACCCAAGCGCGGCAAGTACCACGATCAGGACGTCACCGTCCCGACCGCGGCGGAAATCGTGCAAGCCGGCGGCCAGGCCTTCTTCCTCCAGTGCGACGTCTCCGACGAGTCTCGAGTCCGGGAAGCGGTGGAGGCCACCATTCAGCGCTTCGGCGGCCTCGACATCCTGGTCAACAACGCCGGGATTCTGATTCCGGGAGGTACGCAGGAAATCTCGGCCGATGACTGGCTCGCGGTGCTGGGCGTCGACCTGAACGGGATTTTCTTCGCCACCAAGTACGCAGTCCCCTACTTGAAGAACTCCCGGGCGGGCCGAATCATCAACATCGCCTCGGTCCAGTCGTTCGGAGGGGGCGGCGGCCCAGCCTACGCCGCAGCCAAGGGGGGTGCGCTCAACCTGACTCGAGACAGTGCCTTGGAACTCGCTCCGTTTGGAATCACCGTCAACGCCATCTGCCCGGGCTACATCGAGACGCCGATTCAGGATTACATGAGCGAGGAAGAGATCGAGGACTGCCGGCAGAAGACGCCGTTGCCCCGCTTCGGCAGCCCGCGCGACGTCGGCAGGGCGGCGGTCTTCCTGGCATCGGACGATGCCGAGTGGATCACCGGCGTGGGGCTGCCCGTGGACGGCGGGTGGATGGCGGGGTTTTGAATGGCGTAGCGGACACCTTCTGCGGCCTCGCGAATGACTCCCCGGGAGAAGCGGGGGCCGGCAGTCCTGATTTGCCCAAGACCCAAACCGGATGAGTCACGATGGAAATCCGCCCGGCTCGAGATTCGGAACTGCAGGAAGTCGTCGAGCTGCAATGCCGGGTCTTCCTTCCCGAGCCGGAGCGCTACTGGTCTTACCTGCGCGAGGACCCCTCCTACCGGCCCCACCAGTCGCGAATCATCTTCGACCAGGGTCGCATCATGGCCCACCTGCGTGTCTGGCACCGAATCATCCAGGTCAGAGGCGCACGACTGCGAGCCGGGGGGATCGGAGGGGTCGTGACACACCCGGAGTTTCGCCGCCAGGGATATGCCACGGCGCTGATGCAGGACGCGCACCGCTATCTCGAGCAGCAGGGCTACGACCTGGGGCTTCTCTTCTCGATCATCGGAACGGGTTTCTACGAATCGTTGGGCTGGACCCCTCTCGAGCTTCCCGTCTTCACCCTGCCGGCCCAGACGGACAGACCCGTCGCGTCACCAAGCGGGGTCCGTGCTCTGAACCCCGAAGCGGACCTGGAATCGGTGGCGGCAATCCACGAGGCATGCACCCGGGACTGGAACGGGCCGGTAGTGCGCACGGACAGCTATTGGAAATCGGGCCCATCCCGGTATCGCAGGATCTTTCCAGGCTGGGGAGTGGAGCAGGAGGGAGCTCTGGCGGCCTACCTCAATCTCGAGAAAAGCCAGGACCGAATCTGGGTCCGGGAAGCCTGTGCTTCCCCCGGGGCGGAGGCTGCCTATCGGCAGCTCTCGCGCTGGATTTGCCGGGAGCTGGAATCTTCGGGCCTGCGTACGGTGGCCGGCAGTTTGCCCCACGATCATGCGCTGGTCGAGTATCTCTCCCGGGACACCGGCTCCGAAGCCCGTTGGACGACTCACGAAGAGATGATGGTCAAGCTGATCAATTGGCCTAGCCTGGCCCGGAAACTCTGGGCCGCTGAATTGCCCATGCCCCGGAGCGGCGAAGCAGCCCTCCTGGAAACGCTCTTCGGGGTACGCCCGGCCCCACCCGGCCAAACGCCGTGGAGTTCACTCCCGCCCGGCAAAGGGCTATTCTACTGGTGGAGCGAAATTTTCTGACGAGCGGGGAGAGCATGAACGAGAAGCGACCCAAACTGCGTAGTCGAGAATGGTTCGGCCTGGCCAACCGCGACGGCTTCGTTCACCGAAGCTGGATGAAGAATCAGGGGTTCCCGCCCGACGTCTTCCAGGACCGCCCCGTGATCGGAATCTGCAATACCTGGTCGGAGCTGACCCCCTGCAATCACCACTTTCGAAAGCTGGCCGAACACGTCAAGCGCGGCGTCTGGGAGGGGGGCGGCTTCCCCCTGGAGTTCCCGGTCATGAGCCTGGGAGAAACACTGGTGCGCCCCAGTACCATGATGTTTCGAAACCTCGTGTCGATGGACGTGGAAGAGACCATCCGCGCCAATCCGCTGGACGCGGTCGTATTGCTGACCGGTTGCGACAATACCACCCCGGCGCTGGTCATGGGCGCCGCCAGTTGCGACGTCCCGGCCATCGTGGTCTCGGGCGGACCCATGCTCAACGGCAAGTTCCGGGGCCAGGACATCGGTTCCGGAACTCATGTCTGGAGCTTCTGCGAGGAAGTGGCCCGCGGCAGCATGTCGATGGAGGAGTTCTTCGAGGCGGAATCCTGCATGTCTCGCTCAGCCGGCCATTGCATGACCATGGGAACGGCCTCCACCATGGCCGTGATGGTCGAGGCGTTGGGGATCGCTCTGCCGACCAACGCGGCCATACCCGCCGTTGACAGCCGCCGCTACGTGCTCGCCCATATGGCGGGCCGGCGGATCGTCGAGATGGTTCACGAGGAACTGCGCATGTCGAAAATACTGACCCGGAAGGCGTTCGAGAACGCGATTCGGGTCAATGGCGCCGTGGGCGGCTCGACCAACGCCGTGGTCCACCTGCTGGCCTTTGCGGGCCGCGTGGGACAGGAGCTGAAGCTGGCGGACTGGGACCGGCTCGGGCGCGACGTCCCCTGTCTGGTCAACCTGATGCCCTCCGGCAAGTATCTGATGGAAGACTTCTACTACGCCGGCGGCGTTCCAGTGGTCATGAAGGAGATCCGGGACCAGCTCCACCTGGACGCCCTCACCGTTTCGGGGCGGTCGGTCGCGGAGAACATCGAGGGCGCCGAGTGTTTCAATCGGGACGTCATCAGCCCCAGAGAACAGCCCTTCAAACAGCAGGGAGGGATTGTCGTGCTGCACGGCAACCTGGCGCCCAACGGCGCCGTCCTGAAGCCTTCCGCCGCTACGCCCGAGCTGATGCAGCACGCGGGCCGCGCCGTCGTCTTCGAAGACATCGACGACTACAAGGCGCACTACGACGATCCCGAGCTGGACGTCGAGCCTGGAGACGTCCTGGTCCTCAAGAACTGCGGACCGAAAGGCTACCCTGGCTTCCCCGAAGTGGGCAACATAGCACTGCCCGGCAAGATCCTGGCCCGAGGTGTCCGCGACATGATCCGGATCTCCGACGCCCGAATGTCCGGGACGGCCTACGGCACGGTCGTGCTGCACACCTCGCCGGAAGCCGCCGTCGGCGGCCCGCTGGCTCTGGTCCAGAACGGCGACCGGATCGAGCTGGACGTTGAGAATCGCCGGCTCAACCTCGCGGTTGAGGAAGCCGAACTGGCGGCCCGGCGCTCCGCCTGGCAGCCACCGCCGCCACCCTCCCAGAGGGGATGGTACCGGCTCTATTTCGACCACGTGATGCAGGCCGATCAGGGCGTGGACCTGGACTTCCTGGTCGGCGCCAGCGGCACGCCGCTGCTGCGCGAGAACCACTGACCCGAGAGGAGAGTTCGATGCAGGAAACGGAGCGATCGGCGCCGGAGAACAACCCAGGATCGAGACAGGAGTCGAAGGCGCCGGAGCGCCAAATGGACCGCCGCTCGTTTCTCTCAGCCGCCGCCCTGCTGGCCGCGACCACGGGAATGTCCCAGGAAGCCATCCGTCGAAGCTTCGGACAGCAAGCCGAGCCGGTCCGCTACCCGGACCCCGACATCGTGGTACTGGACGCGCGCTTCGCCCGCTACAAGCTCGGCAATACGCCAATCCAGCGAATCCACCGCGGCACGCTTTGGGCCGAGGGCCCGGCCTGGAACGGCGTGGGACGCTACCTGATCTGGAGCGACATTCCCAACGACGAGCAATTGCGCTGGCTGGAAGAAGACGGTCATGTTTCCCGGCGCTTCCGTTATCCGTCCGGCAACAGCAACGGCAACACCTTCGATTGGCAGGGGCGTCAAATCTCGTGCCAGCACGGGCCTCGCAAAGTCGTCCGCTACGAGTACGACGGCAGCGTCACGATTCTCGCCGATTCCTACGGGGGTAGAGAGTTCAACGCGCCCAACGACGCCGTGGTTCATCCCGAGGACGGCTCCATCTGGTTCACCGACCCGGGCTACGGCAGCCTGATGAACTATGAGGGCCGGCGGGCCGGCACCGGATCCGTCCAGCCCTTCCAGAAGGAGGCCATTTACCGGATCGATGCCCAGAGCGGGCAGGTCTGGAAGGTCGCCGACGAGCCTTTCAAACCGAACGGGCTCACCTTTTCGGCCGACCTCTCGAAGCTGTACGTGGCCGATACGGGGAAATCTCATCATCCGGAAGCCGAAAACATCATCTGGGCCTACGATCTCGAGGACAACCAGCTGCGGCGCCCGCGGACTTTCGCCGACATGTCACTGGAGGGCAGGTCCGGGTTTGCCGACGGGATCACTGTGGACGAAGACGGGAACGTCTGGGCCAGCGCCGGATGGGTCGGCGACGGCTACGACGGCGTTCACGTCTTCGCACCCGATGGAGATCGCATCGGCCAGATCCGCCTGCCCGAAATCTGCTCCAACGTCTGCTTCGGAGGTTCCAAGGGCAACCGCCTGTTCATGACCGCCAGCCAGTCGGTCTACGCGGTCTACGTCGAGACCAGAGGCGCCCACGTGCTGGGGATGTAGCCGGGGAAGGGCGTAGTACCCCGATCCATAAATGCAGCAACGTATGTTGCGGGCGCACGGGGGGTCTCGGGCGATCTCTTTGTCGTTCCTCCTCGACGATGCTCCGGCATCGCCTCCTCCTCTCTTCGCCACCTCGCCTCGAGAGCCCCGCCCGCAACCGTCACCGTATTCACGAACCGGAGTACTTAGTGTGTAGTAGGGCCTGGGGCGTGGGGGCCTCGGCGCCGCAGGTGAGCTCTCGCGAGCAGTGCGGACTACTCGGGCTGATAGGCGCCAGAGAGGTCGAACGCGACGTGGTCGATCTCGGCCTGGCCGCGCGGATGGCCGATTCCCCACTCGATGTAGGACCCCCGAGCGGGCTCACGCCAGCCGATCTGCAGATTCTGAGGCTGAGTCGAGAGCAGCCGCCCGTCCCTGTAAACCTGCACCGCCGTGTCCGAGCGCACCGCCAGCCGGTAGGTGTGCATTCCGGCCGAGTTGTTCAGCCCCGTGGCCAAAGGGATCAACCGGTCGTCGTACCAGTAGTGGACTCCGCTTCTGCTGATGCTGATCCGGTAGTGGTTGACCGTCAGGGTGCCTCCGCGGGCGAACACTTCGAAGTCTGCCCCGGCGTCGCCGCTTCCGCCCCGAACCGCCAGACGGATCTCCGCGGTGAACCCCCGAGCCGGATCGGCGCTGCTGAAACCCGGCAGGCGCTGGTTGGACCAGCGGGGGAGCCGCCCCTGCCGGGCGCGAACCCTGAGGGTCCCGCCGGCCAATGGGGCCGCCAGCCGCCCCTCCTCGCCCTCGTCCCCCAGGAAGTGCCAGCCAGGCTCGGCCCGGGTCGGCGGCACGCTGGCGTCGTACACCTGGGAGAGCTGCTCACGCGATTCCAGAGAGCGCGACCTGGGGAATCCCGCCGCGTCCGGAGCGGGGGCTTCCAGCCAGGCCAGGTTGAAGGCGTAGTGATTGAAGCTGCTGATGAGCTGAATCACTCCGTCCGCGCTCTGCGTGCCCGACAGGTAGCCCAGAGGCTCCGAGCTGCCCGGGCTCAGGCGAATCGCGGCCCCGTCAATGGTTGTCCCCGGGGTGTCGCCGCCGGCGTTACTGATGATTCGGCGAACCGGCCAGGTCTTCCCCTCATCGTAGGAGACCGCCGCGAAGAGGCTGGCTCGATGACGCCGGTTGTGTTCGCCGGGCCGCGGACTCCACAGATCGTCGGTGAAGGAGGCGAACAAGAGCGGCCCTTCCTGCAGCCGCAGCAGCAAGGGGCGCTGTCCTCCCCGAATGGGGGGGAAAAGGCTGGGTGACACTTGCCAGGTCTGGCCCATGTCCCCGGAAACGCTTTGCGGCATCATTCCAGCCACGTTCCGCCCCCGTCCCAGGGCCAGGATCCGGCCGTCTTTCAGCTGCGCGATGCCGGCATGAATCCCGTTAATGGTCCCCCCCGCGTCGAACCAGCTCTGGCCCTCGTCCCGGCTCACCCACAGCGCCGACCCTCCATCGGCGTCCGCTCCGAACGCAATGGCCCCGTCGAGGGTTCGGAACACGGGTTCGCCGACCATCTGCCGGTAGCCGTGGTCGGGTACGATCAGCCTTGCCTTCGACCAGGTTGCTCCGCTATCCGTGGAAGTCCTCATCACGATTGCCAGCGGCTCCCACATGCCCGCAACGGACAGGCCGTTGAAGTGGTAGATCGTCTGCTTGCCGTCGAACCAGAGAGCCGGGCAATGGTCGTTGCGGTCGGGAGCGTTCCAGAAAACCGAGGCCGGTTCCCATTCTTCCTGGCCGTAGCGCAGGCGGCTGCCGGCGATCGCCAGCTCCCGACCGCGCTCTTCGACACAGGTGTACCAAATGGCCAGCAGGTCGCCGTTGGGACAGTCTGTGATGGCCGGGTCGTGGTTGTGATGAGAGTAGAGCGGTCCGGAATCTCCGGGAGGCATCTTCACGTAGCGGCGGGGGCCCTTGAAATAAGGCTTTTCTGGATCGATTTGCACGGCCCCCTTGGGCGGGCTCTCCTGGCTCACCTCTCGCTGATGCGGCTGCGGCCCTTCCGGGGGAAGCGGACTCCCCGAGGGCGTTTCTGCCAACGCCACTCGAAAGCCGATCATCCAGTGCTCGTTCTCGGGCAGTGTCCCCTGACGGTTGGCCGAACGCAGGTAGTAGAGATTGGTGCCGTGGCTGCCTCCCCGAGTGACCCGAAAGTCTCCCTGCTCGCGGCCGACCGGGTCCACCTGCTCGTCCTGCTGGTACGGCCCATACCAGTCCGAAACCCACTCCTCCACGTTGCCGTGAACGTCGAACAGGCCCCAAGAATTGGGCGGCGTTTCGCCGACCTTCAACGAGACCACGTCCACCTCGGGATCCTCGAAGTACGTCCGTCGCGGGTTTTTGTGGAACTCTTCGGGGAGCGTCGACCCCGTGAAGTAGGGCGTGGTGGTGCCCGCCCGGGCCGCGTATTCCCACTCCGCCTCGGTGGGCAGCCGATAGGGCAGGCCCTCTTTTTCGGACAGCCAGTCGCAGAAGGCCCGGGCATCCTCCCAGCTCACGAAGACGACCGCCTCATCGTCTTCCCGGGAGAAGCCGTTCTTGCCTCGAAGGAGGCGGTGATCCGGATCGAATTGCTCGTACTGAGCATTCGTCACTTCGTGAACGCCCAGGTAAAAGGGCCGGCTGATTCGAACCGGGTGCACCGGCTGTTCATCGAAGTCTCCGTTGCGAACGTGCTCGACCGTGATGGCGAATCGGCCGGGGTCCCCTACCGGATAACGGCCCTTCAGCTCTTCGCGCAGGGGATAGGTCAGCGGTTCGACCAGCTCGTCTGGAAGGGGGGCGGCATTCTCTCCCATCTGAAAAGTCCCCGGCTCGATGCGAACGAATTGCATCCCGATCGAATTGGTGTAGGTCGGATCGGAGGGGATTCGAGAACAGCCCCACAGCGCCGCCAGGATCAGCAACGAAGCAGCCCATCCCCGAAAACTATTGAATCGAGCGGTCCGGTCGTAGAATTTCATTTTCTTGCAGCACCTCTGTGAATCTGATCTAATCTTCCACATCCTAACTATGCGTTTCAGAACATGGCAAGCCTTGTTTTGCAATGGAGTTGAGGGTGTCCCGAGCTCTGGGCCAACCAGCAGCGTGCAGCGCCCAAGGGCGGCTGCGGCTCTGGCCTTGATCGCCTGCCTGCAGGTCACCGGGCTGACCGCCCAGGCACCCCAAGATC
>JBFKLX010000155.1:0-13667 GCA_041630155.1 Acidobacteriota bacterium | reverse complement strand
CCCCACCCCCGAGATGCTGGCCGACCTCGACGTGCTGGTCTACGACATCCAGGACGTCGGCGTCCGCTTTTACACGTTCATATCCACTCTCTTCGAAACACTGAAGGCCGCCGGCTCCCAGCCAATCCCGATCATCGTTCTGGACAGGCCCGCTCCCCTGAACGGGTCCAGGGTCGAAGGCCCCATGCTGGAAACCGGCATGGAGTCGTTCGTCGGCATCTTCCGTCTCCCGGTGCGGTACGGCTTGACGGTGGGTGAGCTGGCACGACTGTTCAATGCGCAGGCGCAGCTCGGGGCGGATTTGAAGGTCGTCCCTCTGGCCGGCTGGACCCGGGATCTTTGGTTCGACCAGACGGGACTCCCCTGGATTCCCCCCTCGCCCAACATGCCCACCTTGGACACGGCCACGGTCTATCCCGGCTTCTGCCTCGTCGAGGGCACCAATCTCTCGGAGGGGCGGGGGTCCACGCGGCCCTTCGAGCTCGTGGGCGCGCCCTGGCTGGACGCCGATCGGCTCACGGTGCGTCTCAACCAGCTGCAACTGCCCGGCGTGCATTTCCGCCCTCAGGCCTTCACTCCGACGTTCTCGAAGCACCGGGGCGAAAACTGCAACGGAGTGCAGGTCCACGTGCTGGACCGGAACGTCTTCCAGCCCGTCGAGACGGTGATCCATTTCCTGGCCGAGGTGCGCCGGCTGCACCCGGACCAGCTGCAGATTTCCGAGAGCTTCGACCGGCTCGCCGGCAACCGCTGGATACGCCGGCAGCTCCTGGAGGGACGAGCAGCCGCCAAGATTGTCGCAGCCTGGCAAGAGGACCTGGCCGAATTCGCCCGGCTGCGGAAGCAGTATCTGGCCTACCCGTAGGGAAGCCGGGACGCGGGGCTCGAGGTCCGTGACACCGGCTCCCCGCCGGTGATTCCCAAAAAGTCCGTGCGGCTCAGAGAAGAGGCTGATCCCCCTCGTTGGGAGACTTGAAGGCTTGGCCCGGCATCTCTCATGAGAAGCTCTCCGGCGACCTTGGGATCCTCCCCCCTCGCTGCAGGCGACGGAGGGACCTGAATCCCTCCGGTGGAGAAGTGCGGCTCCGGTCGACATCGGAGCGTAAGGGCATTGTCCGGTTCGACTTGCCGAGCCGTTGAGGAGGCTCTAATATGTCTCGAGCGTTTGAGTCCGACTGGTTAATAATATTTTTTTTCTTGGAGGACATCTCTCTTGACCGGAAGACCTTCCAATCCGTTTCGCATCTTTCTGGTGAATCCCGCTCCGGCGGCCGAGAGAATCGAATTCTCTTTCATCACACCGCGGGCGCTCCCCGTACTCGCAGCCGTCACGCCGCAAGACGAGTCCATCCGCGGTCTTCGTCTGGTGGACCAGGCCGTAGAACCGTTTCCCTATGAAGAAGTTCAGCCGGGAGACCTGGTCGGAATCAGCATTCACACCTTCAACGCCAGGTACGGCTACACTCTTGCGGCCAGGATCCGGGAGCTTGGCGCCAGCGTCGTGCTGGGCGGCCCGCATGCCTCGGTTTTCCCGGAGGAGGCCGGCCAACGGGGCGATGCAGTCGTGCAGGGAGACGCCGAGGTCTCCTGGGGACTGGTGTTGCGCGACTATGCACAGGGCCGGCTCCAGCCACATTACAACGGGGGTCGTGTGGACCCGGAGTTTTTCACCCCCGCGCGCTGGGACCTGATGCGCCTGGACCGCTACCTCGTCGCCTCGGTGCAAACGGTGCGAGGCTGCCCAAAACGGTGCAGTTTTTGCTCCGTCTGGGTGCAGGATGGCCGTCAGCCCCGGTTGCGGGCCAACGATGCCATCATCCAGGAATTGAAGATCCTCTACGACGCCGGCTTCCGTTTGGTCATGTTTGCCGACGACAACTTCTATCCCTACACCCGGCAGGATATCCAGCAGGCCCCCTCTGAAGAAGAGCGTCGCCGGCTGGAGCGCGGGTTGCAGCAGCGCTTCCAGCTGATGGATCGGCTCCATCGAGAGATTCCCGAGGACATGCATTTCTTCACCCAGATCACGATGGAGGTCGCCGAGGACCCCGAGTACATGAGAGCGATGAAGAAGGGCCGAATCGCCGGAGCGCTGATTGGAATCGAGACGGTCACGGAAGAGGGCCTCAAGGCCACCAACAAGGGATTCAATTCCACAGGCGAGGATCTGATCAGGCGACTCGAGACGATCCGCACGGAGGCCTTTCCGTATATCATGGGCGCGTTCATCTTCGGTATCGAGAGCGATACCGAGCAGTCGCTAAATCACACGATTGATTTTTCCCGCGACTGCGGTATCGCCCTGGCGCAGTACGTTCCCATGACACCTCTGCCGGGCACCGTCGATTTTTTGATGATGCGAAAGGACCGCAAACCGCTGAAACTCAAGCAAAGGGACTACGACTACTGGCTCGATCCTAATCATCCTCGGATCCTGTATCACCATCCGAACTTGAAAGAGGAGCAGATCCTGGATGGCGTGGAACGCGCCTGGCGTGAGTTCTACAGCGTGTCTTCGACACTGAAACGCTGCCGCCGATTCGGGATGTTGCGGCATCCCAAGAAACTGCTGGCCTATTTCGTAGTCTGCCGGGGCCTGCTGAGCCGCTACCAGCGTTACGGCATCTCCGCGGACAGCGCCGTCCGGGGGACGAAGCACAAGATTGCGAACGTCTTGGGAAGAATCGCTTTGTCGTTGTTGAAAAGACCACCGCAGAGGGCGTTCGCGCCCAACTAGGGCCTTGGGGCGTAGGCCTGGGCCTCGGGAGGCGATGGTTTTGGTAAAATGAGCGGGCATGGGGTCGGTCTTGGCTGCCCAGCGCGGATTTCTCATCATGATTCGCAAGTTTGGCTATTTTTCATTGATCTTCGGGGTGTTGACGGGCTCCGGTTTGTCGGCACTTCCCCGGCTCGCGGCCGGGCCTCAGGAAAAGAAGAAGGACGCTCAGCAGGCAGAAGAGGCCGACGACTATTATCGAAAGTGGCTCGAGGAAATCGCTGTTTACATCATCAGCGATGAAGAGAAGGCCGTTTTTCAGAGGCTGACGACTCCGGAAGAAAAAGAAAACTTCATCGAGCAATTCTGGTACCGGCGAGATCCGGAGCCCCGCACCTCCGACAACGAATTCAAGACCGAACACTACCGGCGAATCGCCTACGCCAATGAGCGATTCACCAGTGGCGACCCTGGCTGGCAGACGGACCGGGGCCGGGTGTACATCCTGCACGGCCAGCCCGACTCGATCGAGTCCCGCCCCACCGGAGGGGCCTACATGCGACCCATCGAAGAGGGAGGCGGCACCACCGGCGTCTTTCCCTACGAGAAGTGGCGATACAGGTACATCGAGGGACTGGGCGACGACATCGAGGTGGAATTCGTCGACCCGACCTTCACCGGTGAGTTTCGCCTTTCGGTCTTTCCCTGGGAAAAGGACGCCTACTTGCACTCGCCGGGCGGAGCGACCCTGGCCGAGCAGACGGGGATCGCCACCAAGGCCGATCGCGAGGCCTTCACTCCCGCGGCCGGCGGCGGGGGCAACAATCCTCAGACCTTGTTCAGGCGGCTGGAAGACACCCCTTTCGCCCGCTACGAACTAGCCGCCCGGATCCAGGGGAGGCAGCCGCTCAAGTTCAAGGACTTGAAGGAGCAGGTGGACGTCAACATCAGTTACTCGCAGTTGCCATTCGAGGCCCGCAGCGAGTATTTCAGGCTGAACGACCAGCAGGTTCTGGCGCCCGTGACGATTCGAGTTCGCAACCAGGACCTCACCTTCAACCAGGAAGGCGACCGATACGTCGCGCGCATGGCGGTCTACGGCCTGGTGTCCAGCATGTCCAACCGTTTCCTGATGGAATTCGACGAAGAAATCAGGACCTCTTTCCGCAAAGAAGAGCTGGAGAAGGGACTGACGAAATCCTCCGTGTACCAGAAGGTGATCCCGGTGGACGGGAGGACGCGCTACAAGCTGGACCTGGTGCTGAAGGATCTGAACAGCAATACCATCGGCACCCAGAGCCGCGCCCTGATTCCACCCAAGTACCCGGATCAACTGGCCGCCAGCTCACTGATTCTCTCCGACCAGATACAGCCTCTGAAAGCCGTCCCGGAAGACGAACAGATGTTCGTGCTGGGAGACGTGTTGGTGCTGCCCAATCTCGACCGCCGGTTCGCACCGGGAATGCCCCTGGGAGTCTACTTTCACATCTACAACTTCTCGATCGAACAATCGAGCCTGACTCCACTGCTGAGCGTCACCTACAAGCTGTTCAAGGGCGATGAGCTCATCCGGATGGCGGTGGAGCCGGCAGGGGAATCGATTCAGTTCTATTCGGGCCAGCGCGCGGTCTTCGTGAAGCTGCTGAGCCTGGACGGGCTGGAGCCGGGAGCTTACCGCGTACAGATCGAGGTGGCCGACGGGATCAGCAATCAGGAGGTGCAGCTGGCGGAGCGATTCCAGTTGGTCGAGTGGGCCGACCTGAACTGACCTCTGACGATCCGCCCATGATCAGGCTTCAGTGAAGAGGCCACTCACCCTCTCGAGGAGGCCGCGGGGCCGTGGTGGATTCCACCTGGCGGTCATAGTGGTACCCTGATTCATATGGCTTCACGGGGTGGGTATCGGCTGATTCTGCTGGGGGGAGCGCTACTTGGCACCGTGATGCTGCTGCCCCCTCGGGCGCCCACCACCGTATTGGCCAACTCGGGGATCCAGCTCTCGAATGTCGCGCGTGAATCCGGGCTGGATTTTCTTCTGCAGAACTTCTCTTCGCCCAACAAGCACATGATCGAGCCGATGACGGGGGGAGTTGCCGTTTTCGACTACGACAAGGACGGCTTGCTCGACATCTTCTTCGCCAACGGCGCCGTGATCCCTTCCCTGCAGAAGAGTGACCCCAAATACTTCAACCGTCTCTATCGCAACCAGGGCGGGTGGCGTTTTCGGGACGTCACTCGAGAAGCGGGCGTGCAGGGCCGCGGCTATTCGATGGGAGTCGCCGCGGGAGACTACGACAACGACGGCCAGATCGATCTGTTCGTGGCGGGGGTCTTCCAGAATCTCCTCTACCGGAACACCGGCGGCGGCAGGTTCGAGGAAGTCGGGAGCGAGTCCGGAATCAAGAGCAATCTCTGGAGCGTGGCCGGGGGTTGGCTCGACTACGACCGGGACGGGCTGCTGGATCTGTTCGTCGTCAACTATGTCGAGTGGTCGCCCGAGGGAGAGCGGGCATGTGGAGACAAGGCCCGGGGCATTCGAGTCTACTGCCACCCCAAGTATTTCAAGGGCGTCCCCAACCAGCTCTACCGCAACCAGGGCAACGGCAGGTTTGAGGACGTCACCGAAGCCTCGGGAATCGGAGCCCGGCCCAGCCGGGGGATGAGCGCGGCCTTCGCCGACTACGACGGAGACGGCTTCCCGGACGTATTCGTGACCAATGACAATCTGCCCAACTCGCTGTTTCGGAACCAGGGCGACGGAACCTTCGAGGAAGTAGCCCTGCTGGCGGGCGCGGCGTTGCGCGACCATGGCAAGCCGGTGGCCAGCATGGGAGCGGATTTCAGGGACTACGACAACGACGGGCTGCCCGACATCACCGTCACGGCGCTGGACGGGGAGACATTTCCGTTGTTTCGCAACCTGGGCAAGGGCATCTTCGAAGACGCGACCTATCCCAGCCAGATGGCACGGCTGACCGTGCGCAGGAGCGCCTGGAGCAATGGAATGGCCGACCTGGACAATGACGGCGACAAGGACATCTTCACCGCCAATTCGCACGTCAACGACCTGATCGAGCTGTTCGAAGCCAGCCAGTACAAGCAGCCCAATGCGGTCTTTGAGAATCTGGGCGGAGGCAAGTTCCGGGATGCTTCCGGTCGAGTGGGCCCAGACTTTCAGGTAGCCAGGGCGCATCGAGGGAGTGCCTTCGGCGATTTCGACCAGGATGGCAAAATCGACATCGTGGTCACTTCCGTCGAGGACGAGACCGAACTCTGGCGCAACACCAGCGCGAACGACAACCATTGGATCGTCCTGAAATTGGAAGGCACCCGCAGCAATCGTGACGGGATCGGAGCCCGGGTGCGGATTGGCGAACAGTCCAACCTCATGACCACGGCAGTCGGGTACGCGTCCTCCAGTCACTCCGGCGTTCACTTCGGACTGGGGCGGACCTCCCGGGTTTCTCGAATCGAGATCCTCTGGCCGTCCGGCACGCGCCAGATTCTCCAGGACGTGGCAGCCGACCAGATCTTGCGGGTCAAGGAACCGGAGCAGTAGCGGAGACCACCTCGAAAGCCCCCTGGGCAGAGGCCAGGGCGGTCTCGAGCCCGGATTATGCACCAGGTTTCGTCGCGAGGCGTCGGAAGCGCCGCGCTGACAAGGCGTTACGCCCGAGGCCCCCGGAGGCGTAGCAGTGCACTCCGTCGAGGAGGCCGAGGGCGGGCAACGCAGTCAGTGCCGATGATAACGGCGCCGCAGCAGAAAGCTGGTGAATAGTCCCGGTTAGTGCTGCAACACGAGTCATGAAGGCGGAGTAATCTGCACTTCTTCCGAGAGCCGTTCCCTTTCGCGTTCGAGCGACCCCTGAAGCTGCTGGTACTTCTCGAGCATGGCACGCGCCTCATCGGGCCGGCCGCTGCTTTGGTAGGCTCGCGAGAGCTGATAATGGAGGCTTCCGTCTTCGTCTGAGCTCAGGGCGGCCTCCAGGTGAGGGATGGCTTTGCCGGTCTCCCCGAGGGACAGGTAAGCCCGGCCCAGCGAGCTCTGCGCGGCCTCCAGCCGGGGATCGTACTGCAAGGCCCTTTCCAGAAAGGGAACCGCTTCGGCAGCCTGCTCGCGGTTCAGACGGATGGCTCCCGCCAGGAAGTTCAGTTGTGCCGATTGGGGCTCGGCCTCCAGAAGTGCTCGCACCAGAGGCTCGGCGGCATCGTAATCGCGAGCAAGAAACAGCGACAGCGCCAGCTCCCGTCGGGCAATCGGGTTGCCGGGTGAAATCTCGAGCGCGCTCCTCCACTGGGCAGCGGCCTCGCGGTGCTTCCCATTGTCGCGATGCACCTCAGCGGTTACCGAGTGCAGCTCAAAGGACGGCGGGAGCAGGGCCAGGCGGGAATAGGCGGCCAGGGCCAGCCGATCGTAAGCTTTGCTCATCCAGTAGAGCGCCTGGTGGGTGTTCTGCCGTTGGCCCGACTCGACGACCTCGTGAAGCCGGCCGGCCAGAAAATCGCAGACCAACTGTTCCGACGCACAGTCGGGCAGGCCCATTTCCAATTCTTTTCGTTCTTCCACCTCGGCCCAATCGGCATGTCCAGTCTGGCGGTAAATCTGGGAGATGGCCACGTGAATGCCGCGAATCGGCTGCTGTTGGATGGCTTCGCGGTACAGGAAGAAAGCGCTTTGATACTGCTGCTGAGCCAGCCGGGCATCGGCCAGCAGAGCCAGCCAGTAGGGTGATCCGGCCGCCTCCGCCGCGAGGCGCTCAAAGGCCTGGCGCGCCAAGGCTTCGTAACATCGCCCCAGTCCGTACCAGACGCGGGGCGCCTCCGGTTGCCGGGCCGTGAGTTGGCGGTAGTGGGTGGCCGCATCACCATATTCTCCGAGTGACAGAAGCGCTTCGGCCAACATGTTTGTCCCCTGCAAGTCGCCCGGCCGGGCCTGCAGGTAGGCACGCAGAGGAGGGAGTGCGCTCCCGGGATCGGACAACTGCAGGTGGCTGGCCCCCAGGTAGAGAAGGGACGGCGCCAGTTCGGCAGACTTGGCGGCGACTGCCTGCAGTTCCTCGACCGCTTCCCCATACTGCCCGTCCAGGTAAAGGGCGATGCCCAGGTTCATCCTGGGTCCGGGGAGATCCGGCAGTGATTCCGACAGTTCCCGGTACAGCGAGACAGCCTTACCAAACTCTCCCGCAGCCATCGCCGCTCGCGCCTGCTCTGATTTGAGACTGAGCGCCTCGCGCGAGGAAGGCTGCGCCGCGACGCCGAAACAAAGTACGAGACCCAGCTGCAGAGTGGTGAGGATTCTCATGGAAAACCGTCCGTCTTGTTCACGACTCGACTCCTGATTCTAACAGCCGAGTGCCGTGGTTCGGCGCAGGCATGCCCCGACCGGCTGCCCCTGGCTTGAATGACCGGCGCCGTGGCGCTTACCATGGAGCTGGTGCGAATCCTCCTCTTATCGCTGGCCTTACTCGGGCCCCACGCTCCTGCAGCCGGAGGGCAGCAGAGACCGGCGGCACTCCCCGAGTTGCCGGAGGTCTCGTTCGAGGGCTTCGATTCAGCGGCCCGAGCGGGGGTCGAAGCAGCCTACCGAAGCCTCCTGCGGGACCCTGAGGACTCCCTGCTGAACGGCCGCTTGGGAATGCGGCTCCATGCCTACGAAGACTACCATGCAGCGGAGGCCTGCTACCGGCGCGCCCACTTGCTCGATCCCGGCTCCTTCGACTGGGTCTATCTCCTGGCGGTCGTGGAGCTCTCCCTGGGAAAACGGGCCGATTCGATCTCTCACCTGCGGGCATCCCTGGAGCTGAATCCGGCTTATTCGGCCGCCGGAATCAAGCTGGGAGACGCGCTGTTGGCAGCCGGAGAGGTCGAGGAGAGTCTCCAAGCCTACCGAGCCGTGCTGCAAAAGCAGCCCGCCTCCTGGTTGGCCCACTACGGGTTGGGCCGCGCTCTGCTCACCCGACAGGAAGTCGAGGCTGGGGTGCAGCACCTGGAGAAGGCTACTTCGGCGCCGGGAGGCTTCGGTGCTGCCCATTATGCCCTGGCGCTGGCCTACCGCGACCTGGGGCGCCGGGCGGAGGCCCGGACTCAACTCGGCCTCTATCGGGAGCACCAGAACCGCTGGCCTGCGGCTGGCGACAGCTTGCTGGATTCAGTGAGGAGCTTGAAAACCGGCCCCCGAGAAGTGCTGGCCCAAGGCGTCAGGCTGGCCCGGCAAAACCACTTCGAGGAGGCGATTGGTGAGCACGAGAAAGCCCTCCAGATGGACCCGAGCCTGGTTCAGGCTCACGTCAACCTGATTCGACTGTATGGCGAACTGAAACAGTTCGAGCCGGCCGAGCGGCACTATCGGAAGTTGGTGGAGCTCGACCCCGGCCAACCCGATGGACATTACAATTTCGGTGTCATCCTCTCTTCTCTGGAGCGTTTTCAGGAGGCGGAGGAGGCCTTTCGGAAAGCGATCGATCTGAACCCCCACTTTGCCCTGGCCCACAACAACCTGGGATACATGCTGGAACGCCTGGGGCGCCGCGAGGAGGCCGCCGATCATTACCGTGAGGCGGTCCGCAACGATCCGACCTACCGGCTGGCCCGCTTCAACCTGGGCCGCACCCTGGTGGCCTCCGGGGAGACCGAAGAAGCGATCACCGAGTTGAGCCGGACACTGACCCCGGAAGACGAAGAGACGCCGCGTTTTCTGTACGCTCTCTCGGCTGCCTACGTGCGGGCCGGAAAGCTGGAGGAGGCTCACGCTTGTGCCGAAAGCGCCAAACAGCAGGCCACCCGCTGGGGGCAGCAGGGCCTGGCCGAGGCCATTGAAAAAGACCTGCAACGCCTGAAGAAAGCGCTGGGGAAGCCATGAGAAAGAGAGTCTCCCCCTGGCGCGCCACACTCCTGTTCGCGCTGGGGGGTCTGGCGGCAGCCTGGGGGGCTGGGACCGGAATGCAGCCCGTAACGCCGCTGTTCGAGGAGAGAGCCGAAGCCACGGGGCTGGTGTTTCGCCATTTCGCCGGTGCCGCAGGTGCATACTACCTGCCCGAAATCATGGGGCCCGGTGCTGCGCTCTTCGATTATGACGGCGACGGCGACCTGGACGTCTACCTGATCCAGGGGAGCCGGCTGACTCCCGATCAGCTCCTGGATCAATTTCCGAATGCCCCGCAGCGCGAGCAAGAGCTCGTCAACCGGCTCTTCCGCAATGATCTGATCGGCCCCAGCGGGGGCGGCACCCTGCACTTCACCGACGTCACGGCCCAAGCCGGCGTCGGTCACGCCGGCTACGGGATGGGAGTGGCCGTGGGGGATTACGACGGAGACCAGGATCTCGACTTCTATCTCACCAACTTCGGCGAAAACGTCCTTTACCGAAACAACGGCGACGGCACTTTTTCAGACGTGACTCGAGCCTCGGGAACCGGCGACGAACGCTGGAGCACCAGCGCCGCTTTTCTCGACTACGATCGAGATGGAGACCTGGACCTCTTCTTTCTCAACTACATCGACTTCTCTCTGGCCGGGAACAAAACCTGCTATGACGCGGTGGGAGCTCTCGACTACTGCAACCCGAATCTCTTTCGCCCGCTGCCGGACCGACTCCTGCGCAACGATGGTCGAGGAATGTTCGTCGACGTGACCGAAAACTCTCGCCTCGGCTCAGCCGTCGGACCGGGTCTGGGGGTGATTTGCGCCGATTTCGATTTAGACGGCTGGATCGACGTTTACGTGGCCAACGACGGCGCCCCCAATTACCTGTGGATGAACCAGCGAGACGGCAGCTTCGAGGAAAACGGCCTCATGTCCGGTTCTGCTTACAACGCCGAGGGGGCCCCGGAAGGCAGCATGGGGGTCGGGGCCGGTGATTTCGACAATGATGGGGACGAAGACCTCTTCATGACCCACCTGACCGATGAAACCAACACCCTGTACGTCAACGACGGCCAGGGGAACTTTTTGGACGAGACGGCGCCTGGCGGGTTGGGCGACGCCAGTCTTCCGTTCACCGGGTTTGGGACCGCCTGGCTGGACTACGACAACGACGGACTGCTGGATCTGTTCGTTGCCAACGGGGCGGTGCGCAACCTCGCTTCGTTGCGCGGAGAAGCCTACCCCTACCACCAGCCCAACCAGCTGTTCCACAACCAGGGAGGCAGGTTTCTGGAGACCTCCGGGCGCGCCGGCCCGTCCTTCCGGCAATCCGAAGTGAGCCGTGGCACCGCCATCGGAGACGTCGACAACGACGGCGATCTGGACATCCTGATCGCCAACAACAACGGACCCGCCAGACTCCTGCTCAATCAAACGGATTCCCGCAGGCACTGGCTCTCCGTTCGCCTGGAGGGAAGCCGCTCGAACCGGTTCGGTGTGGGAGCACGAGTGGCGGCCACCTTGGAAGATGGGAGAGTCTTGTGGCGCCGAGTGCACTCCGACGGCAGCTATCTCAGTGCCGGCGATCTGCGCGTCCATTTCGGGTTGGGTTCCTCCCGGCGTCTCACGATGCTGACAGTGCTCTGGCCCGAGGGGCGCCGGGAGCAGTGGAAGGGGCCGGCCACCGATACCGTGCTCCGCCTCAGAATCGGCAGCGGCGAGGAGGCCGCATCCGAGGCGCCCGCCAGAGAAGCGCAGCGCCCCTTCTAGACGGCCTTGCAGACCCAATTCTTGTTTGTTTTCGGACAAAAAAGTGGCGCCTTCCGAGACCGGTTGACAGTGCTGGTCGTGGGGAGCACAATGTGGTTTATTGGGGACATTTTCCGGACGACTCAGGCGAGCCGGAAGACAGGGTTTGGAACAGAAAATGGAGTATCTCCAGCTCATCTATTTCAGCGCTTCTTCCAAGTATGCAAACCAGGTGCGTCTGGGTGGGCAGCGACCCTGGTCGGCAGCCAATTCGTCCGGTTTTCTGAAATCACAAGCGAGACAAGTTTCCAAAGGAGGGGACATGATGGACAGGCATCGGTTACGGGCGAGCGCCTGGGGCCTCACGGCTCTCACGACAGTGGCTCTGGTCTTTGTGCTGGCCACTGCTCTGTCGCCAACGGTTCGAGCGCAGGTTCTGTACGGGTCGATCACGGGAATCGTAAAGGACACCAGCGCGGCGGCCATCCCAGGCGCGGACGCAGAGATTCTCAACGTCGCTACGAATTACCGCCAGACGGCGGTCACGAACTCCCGCGGAGTGTGGGTCATCAACAATGTTCCTGACGGGCTCTACCGCCTCAAGGTGTCGCTCACGGGTTTCAAGGAGTACGTGGCAGAGAACGTCCAGGTCTCGGTGGGAAACGTGACTCGCATCAATGTCACCCTCCAGGTGGGAGAGATCACTGAGTCGGTGACGGTTTCTTCGGCTGCCACGAGCCTTCAGACAGACACGACCGACGTTCGGGCTCAGCTGGAAAGCCGGGAGATCGCCGAGCTGCCGTTGAGCAATTACAAGAATTATCAGAGCCTGATCAACCTGGTTCCGGGGGCGACGCCGGGCGGTTTCCAGAACGCCGTCATCGATACGCCGCAGCGGGCTCTGACCACCAACATCAACGGCACCAACCGCAACAACAACAACACCCGAATCGACGGCGCCATCAGCGTCAACATCTGGCTGCCGCACCACACGCGTTACGTTCCTCCGTCGGAGACGATCGAAGTCGTCAATATTTCCACCAACAACTTCGACGCCGAACAGGGCTTTGCCGGGGGCGCGGCCACCACGGTCATCACCAAGTCGGGGACCAATCAGTTCCGGGGGTCGGCTTTCTGGCTGCACGAAAACAGTGCGCTGGCGGCGCGCGATTTCTTCCTGAGGGGAGACAAGCCCACTTCCATCCGCAACATCGGCGGCGCCACGCTGGGCGGCCCCATCAAGAAGGACAAGCTGTTCTTTTTCGGCGGCTTCGAAGCCCAGGTGGAACGCCTCGGCATCACGCGGACCGAGACCGTGCCCACAATGGCCATGCGGAATGGGGACTTCAGCGCCTTCCCGAACACCATCTACAATCCCTTCACGGGCAACCCTGACGGGTCGGGGCGTCAAGCCTTCGCCGGCAACCAGATTCCCGCGGGAATGATGAATCCGGCGGCGGTGACCATGCTGGGACGCATCCCTCTGCCGAACCTGCCGGGAGAGACCGCCAACTTCCAACGTTCGGGCACTCAGCAGTACAACCGCTACAATTACGACGCCAAGATCGACTGGTATCGGAACGACCAACATCGTATCTGGGGAAAGTTCAGCGTGATGGACGCCCTGGTTTCCGCTGAGCAGGTCTTCGGACCCGGCGGAGGTACCGGCCTGAGCACGGCGGGCTCCGGAGACGGCGACACCCTGGTCAAAGTCTTCGGTGTAGGGCACAACTGGACTCTCTCGCCGACGTTTCTGGTGGACGGCAACTTCGGAATCAGCGACATGCATCAGGAGGTGCTGCCGCCCGATTTCGATCTGGGCAACTTCGGCCAGGAGGTGCTCGGTATTCCCGGGACCAACGCCACCGACGACCGATCCTGTTTCGAGGGACGCTGCAACGGAATTCCCAGCTTCTTCGTGTCGGGATTCTCCGGCTTCGGCGGAGTGGACGGTTGGAGCCCCATCTTCCGGGATGAGACCAGCTACACGTTCACGCAGAACTTCAGCTGGGTCAAGAAGAGCCACGAGTTTCGGTGGGGCTACGACCTGGTCAAGCACGACCTGACTCACTGGCAGCCGGAAATCGGCTCCGGTCCGCGCGGCGCCTTCAGTTTCAGCCGCTCCATTACGGGAGCCCTGCTGGCTGGTGGCACGAGCAGCAGCGTCGGCAACGAGAACTCGATGGCTGCGTTTCTGCTCGGGCTACCGTCCTCTTTTGGAAAGAGCCTGCAGTGGGAAGTGATGACCACGCGGGAGTGGCAGCACGCCTTCTACTTCCGGGATCGCTGGCAGGCGACACCCGACCTGACGTTCACTCTCGGCCTGCGCTACGAGTATTTT
>JBFKLX010000154.1:0-13744 GCA_041630155.1 Acidobacteriota bacterium | reverse complement strand
GTTGAACTCAATCGTTGTTATCCGACGGGGTGCCTGAGTGTTAACGGGAATTACAGCCATTTTCTGGAGAAGCGGGCAGAGTTTCTCGAACAGCAGCAGGTAATGCTTGTCGTCACCCTGCCACTGTTCCACCTTTTGCAGCAGTTGGAACCCGGCTGCCGTCATCTCCTGAATGACCTGATCGGCCGCGATTCCGTGGCCCCCCCGGAACTCGGGAGTGGACCGCCGGGGCAAGCCCCGGTCGGGAGGAAAGTCGACGATCACGATCCGGCCGCCCGGCTTGAGCGACGCCAGAAAATCCCGCTGCATCGACTCCGGTTCCTCGAAATGGTGATACACGAGACGCACCAGGATGGCGTCGCAACAAGCGGGCGTCAGGCCGGTCTTGGATTGATCTCCAGAAACTACGACCAGATTGCTCAACGCGTCGCGCCGGGCCAGCCGGTGCAATCGGTCGAGCTTCTTTTCATCCACTTCGGTGGCGATTACCCGTCCGGAAGGGCCCACCCGCCGCGCCAGCGCCTGGGACCACTCCCCGTCCCCCGCGCCCAGATCGGCCACCACGCTGCCGGATTCCAGCAGCATCAGCTCGGCCAGTTCCTTGGACTCGCCCTGGACGTCCCCCCGACAAAAGGTCACGCCGAGAGTCCCGATCAGAACGAGACCCGTCAACCAGCCATATCTTCTCGATCGCTTCATTACTTTGGTTCACGTCGCAGAGCGGCTCAGGGTTCCCTCGGGGGCTGCAAGGAGGCTGGTCCCTCGGTCCTTCCCAACAGAGTGGGCCGGGGGTGATCGCGGGGGCGCACCGAGCGCCCCCGCGGGCAGCTTCATTGGGACAATCGTTCGAGAACGCTGTCCAGGTAGGCCCGGGCGGTGACGTAGGTCGTGCCGGTGAAGTGGGCCTCGCCCCCCGTCTTCTTCGCCAGATAATTCAGCGAATCCTGACCCGTGAACGCGAGGGATCGGTTGTTCGCACTCAGCGCAGCCGGGGCGAAAATGGTGTGAACGGCAACGCCCCGCTGCTTGGCCTTTCTCACCGCCGAGCTCAAGATAGGGTTGGTGGAGGGCGCCGAATCCAGCGGCCCGTAACGGTCGATTCCGTCGGAGACGAAAATCACGATCTTCTTGCCGGGACCCTCGGGGAACTGCATCACGAACTCTTTGAGCGCCTGGTAAGGGCTGCCCGGCGCGGTGGCGGGAAGACCCCCGGGTGCACGGACTCGCTCAGCCGCCGCCGACAGATCGGTAGTGAACGACTGTCGAATCTCATTGGAACCCACGCGCGCATAGCCCACCATGACCTGGCTGTTAGCCGGCAGATTCTGGATGAAACGACGATAGGCTTCCAGATCGGTCGACACGCCGTCCGTCACGTCTTCTTGAATCAAGAGTCCCACGTAGATCGGCTCTGGCGCCTTGCCCACGTCTCCCGGCAGCTCGGCCGGCACCGTGATGCTCGAAGCACCCAGGAGCACCACAAACATACTCAATCCAGCTACATTTTTATGCATGAACATTCCGCATCCTTTCCTTTTCGGTTTCTTCGACACGGGCCTCGAATTCCACGGAAAACGAGGGCTTCGCGTCACCAATCATGATGGAATCCTGGGAGTTTTGTTTCACCCACCGGCCTCAGAGCTCGAGACGCTCGCAACGCGAAAAATCGGAACACCCGCTCTGCAAAATGTTACTATGCCGGTCGGGGAGGGGCGGGCCCCTGAGCGCGCCCTGATCTCTCATGAGAAATCAGGGCCGGGAGGACCTATGAAGATCGAAGCGCGAAAAGTTGACGATGTGGTCATCCTGGACCTCGAGGGACCTCTGACCACCGGCGTGGGAGACGTCATGCTGCGCGAGTCCATGAACGAGTATGTGGCCCAGGGCCGGCAGAAAATTCTGTTGAATCTTGCGGAAGTGTCTCGAATCGACAGCACCGGCATCGGCGAACTGGTCGCCAGCATCAAGTTGGCCGGAAGATTCGGCAGTCGGGTCAAACTGGTCAATATCGACCCCAAGGTCCGGCACATTCTCAATCTGAGTCGACTGCTCCCGCTGCTGGACTTCTACGAGACCGAGGAGCTGGCTCTGGCCGAGTTCGCGAAACCCACCTCTCCGGCCACCGACTCCTACCTCTGAAGACCAGTCCGCATCGCTATGGCTTCTCCCCCGAGTCCGCTGGCCGTGATCATCTGGAGGGTCGACCCGACCGCCTTTGAAATCGGGGGATTTCCGGTCCGCTGGTACGGCCTCCTCTTCGCCGGTGGCTTCCTGGTGGCCTTGTGGATCCTTCGATGGATGTACCGGAAGGCCCACCAGCCCTCCGGCGACCTCGACATCTTCTTTCTGTACGTGGTCGTCGGGACGTTGATCGGGGCGCGCCTGGGGCATTTCCTGTTCTACGAACCCTGGTTGCTGGTCTCCCGGCCCTGGGAAATCCTGCAAATCTGGAAGGGTGGGCTGGCCAGTCACGGAGCCACGGTCGGGATACTGCTGGCGATCTACCTCTACTCCAGCCGGCGGCCGGGAGAGCCCTATTTCTGGGTTCTGGACCGCGCCGTTACGGTGATCGCTTTGGCGGGAGCTTTCATCCGGCTGGGCAACCTGTTCAACTCCGAGATCCTGGGCCGCCCCACCAATCTCCCCTGGGCCTTCGTCTTCCCGGCCGTAGACATGTACCCGCGCCACCCCGCGCAGCTCTATGAGGCTCTCTTTTGCCTGCTGCTCTTCACCGGTCTCATGGCCTATTACCTGAAGCACCGGGGACATCCCCCTCGGGGGACCATGATCGGCGCCTTCCTGATCTTGCTCTTCGTGTTTCGCTTCCTGGTGGAGTTCGTCAAGGAACCCCAGACGCCCCTGGCGCTAGGGTGGCCGCTGCAGGTCGGACAGCTCCTGAGTCTTCCCTTCGTCCTGCTGGGCTTCTACTGGCTCCGCCGCAGCCGTCGTTCTTGAGAGCCGCGGCGTGGCCCGTTCCGCAGTGGAAATCCTGAGGAAAAATTCCTGCCGGGGGATTGCGCGTCTTTGTGATCTGTGTCACAATATTGCCGTCAAGGGAAAAATCTAGGGCCGGGCTTTTGTTGCTCTTTGGGGGGCGAACGCAGGTTCGATCCTGGGTAGACCCGTAGAGTCTGCAAAAACACTTCAGTTGAGTCACAAGAGTTAAGAATGGAGGAATTCTTATGAGAAAGACTCTAGTGCTATTGTCCGTTCTGGCAATGGCTGCATTCGTGTTCGGATGTGCCATCACCGATTATAATGGCTTTTCCGGACACAACACTCAGTCAGAGGCCAAGCTGTGGGGCAAGGAAGTCGCCTTCAGCGGCTTTGGACCCGACGACGGCACCTATTCCTACACCGTCAAGTACGACAATCGCGGCGGTCAGGGTGTGGCGACCATCAACAGCTACCGCAACCCGGTCGTCGGCTCATTCAAGAGGGACGGCCAGATCGACGTTGACGGTGACGACGTGCAGGGATCGTCCGGTATTCTGGGAGGCAAGTTCCTGCCCTATTTCAAGGCTGTGGACGCAGCGCCCGGCTGCCAATTTTTCACCAACATCACCTTCGACAAGTCTCCAGGCGGCGCGAGCGTCGCTTTGTGCATCTTGGGTGCCGTGGAAGAGGTCGACAAGGATCTCGATCTGCAAGCCAACTTCTCCAGTGTCGGCGACCTGTTGAAGCAGGTCTGGAGCGGCGCTCTGGGCAGTTCTTTTTCGGCTGAGATCACCCAGGTTTGGATCAACGGAGCGGCTGTCAACGTTGAGCCGTTCTCGATCGGTGCCGCCGCGACGGCCTACCGCCCGGCCCGCTTCAGCCTGGACGGCAGCCAGCCTTCCGGGGCAGGCTTCATTCAGGCAATCCTGGACAACACCGACCACATGGCACCCGCGAACATCGGCTTCACGTTCGCCGGTGGCATGACCGTCAATGCTCCTGCCGGGCTCAAAGTGGCCTTCAACCACGATGCTCTGTGGAGCATTTTGAGCCAGTAAATTTCGACCCTTGACGGACACAGGGGCGGGGATTCCCGCCCCTTGCCCATCTTCTTCCCGTGGATCCCCCCCGAATATCCTTTCTTCCACTCCGGCCACGATGGCTGCTGCCGATTGCCGGCCTGGTTTGCCTCAATGCCTGTCAGCCGGAGAGCATCGAACTGCAGGACCTGCCGTTGGTCCAGTTTCCGGCACTGCACGTCTCGGAGCCGAGTGGCGACCGGGTCCCACCCGAGCTGGCCGCCTCCAGTCAGTTGTACCTGGTTGTGGAATTCACGACGCAACTGGACCTGGCAGAATTCGGAAAGCGAGAGCCAATCCGCCGGTTGCCCAAACTGCAGCGGCGTCGGGCGGTCGTGAGGGCTCTGGAACGGGTGGCGGCGCGGGACGCGGAGCGATTCCGGCCCTGGGTGGAGGAGTTGCGCCAGCAGGACCTCGTACTCGACTACCGTCGCCTGTCGATTGTCAGCGGCCTGGTTTTGACAGTGCGGCCTGCAGCGATCTCTGCTCTGGCGAATCATCCTGGGGTCGCGTCACTCTGGCTCCGGGCCGCTCAACCGGCTCCCGCCTGGCTGGGATCCACGCAGGCATCGCAATCGCCGGAGCGGGAATCCTGGGCGCTCTCGGCCCTGGGCGTGTTCGAGGCATGGGGGGCGGGCCTGGACGGCCAGGGGGTAGTGGTCGGGATCATCGACTCGGGGGCCAGCGCCGATCACGAGCAACTCAGCCCCAATTTCCTGGGAGGCGAGCGTGGCTGGTGGGACCCGCGAGGTGTCCACTCACGACCCACCGAAACCGTGCTGGGTCACGGAACGGGCGTCTTGAGCCAGGCAGTGGGTTCCAACCGGGGCGGCGTCCGCCTGGGAGTGGCGCCGGCAGCCCGCTGGACGGCCTGCCTGGGGTTCCCGGACGGCCACTACGACCCCGTGCTGCTGGCGCAGTGCGCCGACTGGATGCTGACGGTGGCTCAGCCCGACGTGCTGGTGGGCGCCTGGCAGCTTCCCGGCGCCGGCTGCGACCCCTCACTGCAGCGGCTGGTGGCGGCCTGGCGCAGTGCGGAGATCCTACCCGTGTTCGCAGCGGGCAACCACGGGCCGGAGGCCTCCTCCGACCATTCGCCCGCCAACTACCAGAATCTCGCCCCCGAGGGGGGCTCGGTGGTTTCCGTGGGCGGTCTGGCTCGGGACCTCAGCGTGTACGTTCCCAGCAGTCGCGGCCCCAACAGCTGTGGAGGGTCGACGTTCCCTTCCCTGAGCGCGCCCGCTGAGGATTTGCCCGCGGCGCTGCCCCTGGGTGACCATCATTACGTCCAGGCGAGAGGCACCTCGTTCGCGGCCGGTCTGGTAGCCGGCGCGGCCGCCCTTCTGATCCAACGATCCCCGGAGGCTTCAGTCGGCACACTCGAGGAGGCCTTGCGCCGGGGCACCCTGGATCTGGGTGTCGTGGGACCAGACAACGACTTCGGCCAGGGGCGGCTGCACCTGCCCGCCGCCCTGGCCGCACTGGAGAAGCTGCTGCAATGACCCGGGAGAGGGGCTCCCAAGCGAGACGCGGATCAGGTGCCCGGGCGGAAGCCACGCCAGGCCAGGAACAGCGACAACCCCAGACACAGATAAGCGAACCAGTCACCGGCCCGGGTGTAAAAGCTGCCCGGCCGGGGGTTGAGCAGCACCCGATCGACTAGACTTCCCGCCTCCAGATACGGCCTACCCGTCTCTTTTCCGCGCAGCACGCTGTAGGGACGACCCAGGGGATCGACGAAGCCTGACAGGCCGTTATTGGCGGTCCGCACGAGTGTCACCCGGTTTTCCACGGCGCGGAAGATCACGTGCGCCCACATGTGATAGTAAACGGGGCCGCTCAGAAAGCCTTCGCTCGAGATGTTGAGAAGAAAGTCGGCGCCACCTCGGACGGCCCGGCGGGCGAACTGGGCACTGGACACCTCGTAGCAGATCGGCAGGCCGAATCGAACGACCCCACTGGCCGACTCCAGGGGAAACAAACGCACCTCCTCTCCGGGAAGGATGCGTCCCTGGTAGCCCAGCAGCCAGGTGCTGACCGAGCGGTTCCAGCTCTGAAGGGCCGGGCTGATTCGCCCCAGCCAGCTGTCGTAGGGAATCTGTTCGGCCCAGGGGATCAGATAGATCTTGTCGTACCGGCCCAGCAATTCACCCCGCCGCGACACGTAGTAACCCGAGGTGTGCAGGGTCCCCTCGTCGCGGGAGGCCCAGGTGAAGGCGCCGGCCACGAGGGGCGCCCGCAGTTCTCCGGTCAGGCGCTGCAGCCCCTCCAGGTACTCGGGGTCCTGGCCAAACGGGTAGTCGATGGAATTCTCGGGCCAGACGATCAGATCCGCTTCACCGGCTGGGATCTCCTGGCGCGTGAATTCCAGCTCGTTCCGGAACAATTCCTTGGTCCGCTCCGCATCTCGGTAATGAAACATATTGGGTTGGATCAAGCCCAGCCGGGGTCCCTCTCGCAGCTCGAAGCCCTGCATCCTCCAGAGGCCGTACAGGCCCACCAGCAGGACAAGCGTAGCGGCCACGGCCAGGGGCACGAGCGCTTGCCTCCACTGCTTTCGATTGAGCCAGGCCTGAACCAGGGCGCCGTTGACC
Organism: Acidobacteriota bacterium; assembly: GCA_041630155.1. Lineage (GTDB taxonomy): Bacteria > Acidobacteriota > UBA6911 > RPQK01 > JANQFM01 > JBFGHG01. The sequence goes on along the minus strand of JBFKLX010000154.1, from coordinate 7,134 downwards.
GCCGCTACCCAGAAGGAAACTCCCGCCAAACCGGTCAAGTCCGCGACCTGAATCAGCGGCGCGAGCAGGTATTGAGACGACCCCAGCGGGTGCAACCCGACTCCTCCGATGGAGACCGTGATGCGCAGCCATTCCGAAGCCGACCAGACGACGGGAACCAGCAGGACCAGGGGGACCCGACCCCATTTCCAGGCGGGACGAAACAAGACCGGGAACACGATCGCCGGAGGCAGGAGGACCAGCCCGGCCAAAAACGGAATTGCCTTGTTGAGGACCGAAAAGGGCCCGTAGGCCATGACCAGGAACGCGTAGAAGCCGATCAGATAATGGGGCCAGACGCGGCCGGACTCTTGCCGGGTCAGCAGAAGGATCCAGGGGACCAGAGCCAGGTAGTGGACCCAGAAGAGCGAAGGCCGGAGGAAGGGGATTGCGACCAGGATTCCCGAGGCCAGGCCCAGCGCCAGAGATTCCCAAACGATCGAGTCGGCAGACTTCTCCGGCTTCCTGCCTGATTTCTTCCTCACTCGATACTCCCCGTGACGGGAAGTCGCAGCTCCGGGAATTCCGGGTGGTTGGTCCGAATCACCAGGGTCCCATCGATCGTACCTTTGACTGCCCGCTCCGGGTCGATGCGCAGATGCACCAGGTAGCTGACCCCCGGCTCGCGGACCTCCGTCTCGACGCCGATGAACGGCACGTCGACCGTGGCGGCGAGGATCCGAAAGTCCGGCCCCCCTTCCGTGTCCTCCACCAGCACCCGCTTGTGCGCCACCCACTCCTGGTCCAGGCCCGACTGCAGAATTCGACTGTACACAACCTGGTTGGGTTCGGTCCGGATCCTGGCATCCCGCTGGTAGCGCACGAAGATGGGGATGCGCGGAAAAGTCGGGCTGTCGGTCCGCAATTCCAGCGTCTCCTCGCTGCGGCCCGGCGGCGCGTCAGGCTGTAACGTGAGCGCCAGCCGATAGTGCCGACCCTCGCTGAGGGTGCTCAGTTCGGCAGTCACCCCCCCGGATTCGGGCACGATCAGCTCCTCGATGCGGAGCGGCTGGTCCTGATGGTTGACGATCTCGAGTTCCTTGCGCACCAGCTCTCCCCGCGGCGCCCCGAAGAAATAGACCCGGTTCTGGGGCCGCACCTCGACCACGGGTACGATCCGAAGCTCTAGAATCAGGGTGTGCCGGCTCTTGACCGGTTCGTTGGTCGTGAAGTGCGCGCTCAGGATTCCGGCGCCCGTCAGCCCCGTGGTGTCGAAACCCAGAACGATTTCCCCCTCCTCGTCCGGCTTCAAGACGCTGGGATAGGTGGCCGGCTGGAGCTCGGGAGGGGCCTGGAAACTCTCGATTCGCAGATCTTCGGTGCCCCGATTGCGAATCTTGAAAGGCTGCCGGACATGCGTGCCCTGCACCACCTCGCGTTTCACCTCCAGCTCGGGGAGTTCCGCGGAGGGCCCGATGGGGCGAACCTCCTCGGCCGCACACGAGCCGAGCAGCAGCAACGCCGCGAGACAGCAGAGAACTCTCAGAGTGTGGGGCGTTTGAAAAAGAAAGAATTCGACTCTCAACATTCCATTCACAACTCTCGAACCAAGGGATGGGTGATTCCGGGGCGACCATGGTCGCCCCGGAAAATCGAACAGCGGCTACTTCGCACTGGCCTCGTTGGAGTAGCCGGAATCCCCACCCGTGTTGCGGGCTTTCACCCGGTACCGATACGTGTTTCCACGGGTCACAGCTTCGTCCGAGTAGGCCACGGTATTGGCCGCTACCGTGGCCAGCTCCGCGAAATTACAGGTGCGGTTGCGGCCCTTGCCGGTCTCGATACAGCGTTCGATGACGAACTGGTCCTCGTTGTTCGAGTTGTCCTGCCAGGCCAGGTCCACGCTCACCAGCACCTTGTTCTTTCCCTTGCCGGTGGTGACAGAGGTGGCCGTCAGGTTGCTCGGGGCCGCGGGCGGCTCAGCAGGCGCATCCAGGGTGGTCGCCTGCGCCTCGTTGGAATAGTTGGAATTGCCTCCTGCATTGAAGGCCCGCACGCGGTAGCGGTAGGTGGTCGAGGCTGCCAGACCGTTGTCACTGTAGTTCTGGACGTTGGCGGCGACCGTGTCGATCTCCGCGAAATTGGCGCAGCCGACGCCCGCACAGCGCTCGATGCTGTAGCCGTCTTCGTTGGTCGCGTTGTCACTCCAGGTCAGGTCGATCTGGCTGGAGGAGACCGCCGTGGCCACCAGGTTGGCAGGGTCGCCGTTGGGCGGGTCGACCGGGCCCTGGCAGGCCGCCGGAACGTCGAAGTTCTCGACCACTGTCGTGCTGCCGGTATCCTTGGTGTCCTGGGCGCCCGTGCCCATTCCTCGTCCGGCGAAGACCTCCCACATGCGGCAGTAGTTGGCGCTTCCGCCAGGTGCGCCTGCGTCTGGGTTTCGATTGGCGTCGTCCTGCAGCATGGAGTCGCGCATTTCGAGCATGGTGGGGCTGGTGGGGGACAGCTTCAGGCCGTTGACATAGAGCTGGTGAACTTCGTTGATCGCAGCCTCATCGCTGCCGCCCACCAGGTCGCCGCGAAATCGCTCGCGCATGTCCCACAACACGTTGGCCCAGATCTCACCGTTGTCGTGAACCAGGCAGATGATTCCGAACAGGCACGTCCAGTCTCCGTAGGTCTTGCTGTTGACCTGGCGGATCCCGAGCGGCGGCGCGGCGTACTCACCCAGCTCGGTGTCGCCATTGACCGAATAGGCGAAGAAATCCCCTCCGCCTTCCCCCATCGCTCCCGCCTCGTTTCCGGAAAACTGGGTGTTGAGTCGGTGGGTGACACCGTGGTGATACTCGTGGATCACGATGTCGTTGTCGATCGTCCCGTCCAAGTCCTGGACGCCGTCGTTGTCGACGTCTTGCAACCAGCAGCCCGCTCCGTCCCACAAGAACATGTTCATGGTCGGATTGCTCCCGTCCGGGGGCGTCGAGAAGTTGGTGTTGTTGCGCCCGGGCGCCCGGGCGTTGGCGTTCAGGCCGTCACTGCCCAGGCCGCCGCGCCCGAAATTGTCCTCCTGAAAGTTCCCCGACGCTTCGTCGAAGCCCAGGTCGTAGAAGAAGTCGTGGACGAAGTTCGTTTCGAAGAAGAGGTGGGTCTCGGCGAAATCGGCGGTGTTGAATGCGAAGTCGAAGTGCAGGACGCCACTGATGTCGGTCCCGGTGGCGCCCAGATTTCCGGTGGTCTGGCGATAAGCCGTCCCGTTGTTGCCCTGCAGGCGGCCGGTGTTTGAGAGCACGCTGGCCGGATCCCGGAATGGGGAGTTCAGGCTGCGGTTGAACAGGTCATTGACGGGCGGGCAGCCGTTGGGTGGATCGCCGGCGCCCGACGAGTTGCTCCCCCCGGGATGCTCATCGGGGAGCCGGGGGTCGATCGCCTGCGTCGCGTTGGACTGCAGCACGTTGCCCACCCCCTCGGCATAATTGACATGGTTGCGGCGATACAGGACGTCACCGCTCTCGCTGTCGACCAGCACGCTGTAGATCTGGGGAAACCCGACCGGTTCGACCGTAACCTGCCAGGCCAGCCGCAATCCGTTGGGTACCGGGAAATATACCAGGCGTGCCTCCAGGTCGCTCTTGAAGGGCCCGCGATCGAAGACCTGATACTGGTCTGCGCCTGTGGGGGGGCCTTGAGGAATCGGAGCGATGGCCAGCTCGGGACGGATGTCGCCAGCCGCCAGCACCACGGCCTGCTCGGCCGAGAGGGCGGGGCCGGAGGGGGCGCCCAGCAGCGGGACGGCGCTGTTGGAAAGCTGGACGATCCGGCCGTCCAGCGCGATGTGGAACCGGAGGTCGGCGCCATGAACGCGAACACCGTTGAAATACTGATCCAGGACGAGGTGGGAGATGGCCTCACTGCTGCCGCGATACTGGCGGTTCACCAGGAGCTCGCTCAGGTCGGCCCCCCTCAGATCGAACAGCGCCCCGTTGTCGCTCAAGAAGCCCAAAGCGACATCCAGCGGCACCGCCTGGGAAGGCTGCGAGAGTCCCCCGGGACCTGCCGCCAGAAAGCGCACGCCACCCGAAAAGGGGTGGAACTTGGCGACGACGGAACGGCCCAGTGCCGACTGTAGAAGATCGAGCTGGAAGAGCACCGCGGCGGGCGCCCCGACTGCCCCCAGCGTGGACCGGCTGTCGAAGTCCGGAAGAACGCGATCTTCCGGATTGGGGGCTCGCACGGCCCAGACGGGGAAAGAGACGATCGAGCACAGCAGGACGAGTCCCGCCAGCTTCCAGATAGACTGCTGCATTTGCCCTCCTTGAACCACCAAAATGTGAGCTGCCGAAACTTCGCCATGCCCTCGGGGAGGCCCGGGAAAACCGAACGCCCCGAAATGGCGAGTCGAAAGAGGAACGCCTGCTGTCCGGCCGATTGGTTCGACGCGGGCCTGCCACGCCTTGGATTGGCCTTCAGCGTCCCGTAAGCGGCGAAGCCGGTTCCCGCAAGAAAGGAAACACAATACTTCACCGATAAACAGCAACCCTCTTGACGTTGTTGTTCCGACTCAGGCTCGCTCGGAAAGCTAGAAGTATAACCTTCTCGCGCCTCCCTTGTCCACGCAGACGAGGCGGGCGAGACAGGATTCTTCTCCCCTTCCAGAGTTCTACTTTTTGTCCCTGCCCCTTCTCTCGACTGACTGTAATGTACAACCTGCGAAACAAGCGAGAGGACTGTGTCGATGAAGAACTACGTCAGCGTGTCCCTCGCAGTGATTCTGATGCTGCATCGACCGCTGCCACAAGAAGTGGCGCTCCGGGTGCAGGAGACCGCATTCGGGTGAACTCCTGCTGCAACGGTGACGCCTGGCTGGTTTGGGGCAGGATTGCGCGGCGAGTTCTCACAGCGCCTTGGCTGTGAGAGAATCTCCGAACATGGCCAGGCGCAAGATCTGGAAGTGGGTTCGCCGCACCTTGCTGGCAGCCCTGTTGATCGTTCTCGTCGTTGCCGCCTATTTCGCTCACCAGGCAATCGTGATCTCGACGGCCTACTCGGCCAAGACGCTCTGCTCGGCTGTCTTCATCTCCCAGCGCCCGGAGGAATCGGTTGTCCGCGAAGATCTGGAATGGTTCACCCTCCTCACCCACGAGGTCGATCTCGAGCAACAAACGACCGCGTCCAGCCTGAAAGGCTGGTGGCGCCGGGAGGCACTCTTCCGCGAGGGATTGGGGTGCACCCTCCTGATCGGAGCGACCCGGGAGCAACTACTCGCCCAGGTCGAAGGGTTCCAGCCGGGCCCCCCCGTCCAGACCGCAGCCTTGGACGCACCCTGGCCCCGAGGGGAGCGGGTGGATCCAGAGGCGCACTTTCGACCTGATCTGGCTGCCCAGGTCGAGCTGCTGCTGGACGCCACTCTGGCCGAAGCGGAGCCCGACGCTCCCGAACGCACGCGGGCGCTGGTGGTGGTCCAACGGGGGCGAGTTCTCGCCGAAGCCTATGCCCCCGGGTTTGGAGCGGAGACGCCGCTGGCGGGTTGGTCGATGGCCAAGAGCGTGACCAATGCGCTGGTGGGAATCATGGTGAGCCGCAAAGTGCTCTCGGTCCAACCCCAAGCGCCCGTGCCGGAGTGGCCGCCGCATGATCGCCGTTCCGCAATCCGCCTGGATCAGCTTCTGCGGATGACCAGCGGGCTGTATTTCCAGGAATTCTATTTTGGTCCCACGACGGCCACTCGAATGCTCTTCGCCAGCGCCAACACGGGCGCCTACGCTGCCTCCCAGACGCTGCGAGAGGAACCGGGAGAGCGCTGGTACTACTCGAGCGGCAATTCCAACATCGTCTCCCGCATCATCCGCTATCGGCTGGGCGGTTCTCAGGCAGACTACTTTTCGTTCCCCCGACGCGCTCTCTTCGACCCGCTGCACATGCGCAGCGCGGTGATGGAGCCCGACGCGTCGGGTACGTTCGTCGGCTCCTCGTTCCTGTTCGCCACGGCCCGCGATTGGGCCCGCTTCGGCCTGCTCTATTTACAGGACGGGGTCTGGGAGGGTCGCCGGATCCTGCCGGAGGGCTGGGTCGCTTACTCGACCGAGGTGACCCCGCTGTCTCCCAAGGGCCGGTACGGCGCTCATTGGTGGCTCAACCGGGGCGAACCGCCCGACAGCCCCAACCGGATCTGGCCCGGCCTGCCCTCTGACGCTTACTTCGCTTCGGGTTTCGAAGGCCAGTACCTGATGGTGATCCCGTCTCGCGAGCTGGTCCTCGTCAGGCTCGGGCTCACCCATCCTCCCGCTTCCTTCGATGTTGGCCGCTGGGCGGGCCGGGTGCTCGAGCTCCTCCCTGACCAGGGCCAGAGCAGCGAGGTGGGAGACTGAGAGGCATGAGCTGCGGGCTGAGAGACTCGATCCAGGCGGCGTTGCCCGCGCTCAACTCCGGTCGCGGGCCTCAGGCTCTCCCTATCCCCTTCCCACTTCGATGGGCTCGAACTCGGGGAACAGATCGCCGGCCTCCTTCAGATCGGCCAGCCTCAGGTATTCACAAGCGTCCTCGAAACGCGCCCACAGCGCTGCGACAGCCTCGTTCTGGTGCGCGGCGGCAATGGCCTCGGCAGACTTCCACTCGAACACCTCCACGACTTCCCCGCTCGGCGCGCGCATGACGTAGGCCGGCCGCTGGGTGACCAGGCCCTCTTGACGCAGCACTTTCAGGTGCTCCTCGAGGGCGGCCTCCAGCTTTCGCTCCCGACCGGGCCGCGGGCGATAGACGGCGATGACGAAACGTCCCATTTCCCAACTCCTTCGTTTTCCAGTTTCCCGAAAGATGGTAACACTCACGGGCGGAGGGCGTAAGGCGTAGGGCGTAGGGTTTAGGGCGTAGGTCCGGATCGCAGCGGCGGGCCGGGTGGGGAGCGGGTACGACGGGAGAGAAGAGATCTACTTAGTACCCCGATCCATGAATACCACAACGTATGTTGCGGGCGTTTCCAAGCAGCAGCCGGCCCCCGGAAACCGAGTGGACCACCCTGATCGGAGGCGCCGGGCACCAGGGGGCTCGCCCGCAAAGCCTTCGGGCGCACGGGGGTCTCGGGCGATCTCTTTGTCGTTCCTCCTCGACGATGCTCCGGCATCGCCTCCTCCTCTCTTCGCGACCTCGCCTCGAGAGCCC
>JBFKLX010000153.1:0-14002 GCA_041630155.1 Acidobacteriota bacterium | reverse complement strand
GTACTTTTCACCTTTCCCTCACGGTACTAGTTCACTATCGGTCGCAAAGGAGTATTTAGCCTTGGGAGATGGTCCTCCCAGATTCCCACAGGATTTCACGTGTCCCGTGGTACTCGGGAATCCCAGCCCTCCTCATCCCTTTTCGCGTACAGGCCTATTACCTTCTATGGGCCGCCTTTCCATGCGGGTTCCGCTAAGTTCAGAGGATTGATGCCGGGTCCCACGACCCCCGTCCCACCCGAAGGTGCGACGGGTTTAGGCTGTTTCCGTTTCGCTCGCCGCTACTCAGGAAATCGAGGTTTCTTTCTCTTCCTTCGGGTACTGAGATGGTTCACTTCCCCGAGTTCGCTTCCGCCTCCTATGAATTCAGAGACGGATGACCGTGATTTCTCACGGCCGGGTTCCCCCATTCGGACACCCCCGGATCTTCGCTAGCTTGCAGCTCACCGAGGTTTTTCGCAGCTTGCCGCGTCCTTCGTCGCCTCTTTGCGCCAAGGCATCCACCGTTCACCCTTAGTAGCTTGACCTAGAATTTCCTGATGCACAGGACTTCCAGATCTCTACTCGTGGTATTGCCCTCATCACTTCCCAAATTGTCAAAGAACAGTGCCCCGACCCGACAGTAGGATGTCCTCCAGGGCAAGACCCCATTTTACGAAAACGCGATGGGGTGTGTCAACCGAATGACTCGCTGAAATCACGAGTCCCCACCTGGTTGAGGCCGCTAAGGATAGCACAGCAGTTGCCTCCAGTTCAAGCCCTTTCGGCTCCTGCGGGCGGAGGGGGAAAATTACGTTTTGGTGAGCAATTAGCATTACCCCGAAGGGATGCGCCGCCACCCGGTGCGAGCGATCTCCGGAGCGTCGGCCGCCCCCTCGGGAGGCCGCTCTCACGGGACCTTGCGCGAGATTGACTTGGCCTGCGTGAAGAGCAGCAGGTAGTCCCGCCCGCCCGCCTTGGAATCGGTGCCGCTCAGGTTGAAGCCCCCGAACGGATGTACGCCCACCAGCGCTCCGGTGCACTTGCGATTCAGGTAGAGATTGCCGACGTGAAAGTAGCGGCGGGCCTTTTGCAGCTTCTGTTCGTCGCGCGTGTAGACGGCGCCGGTCAGGCCGTAGACGGTGTTGTTGGCGATCTCGAGGGCGTGGTCGTAGTCGCGGGCCTGGATCACGGCCAGCACGGGCCCGAAGATCTCCTCTTGGGCAATCGTCGCGGTGGGGCCAACGTCGGCGATGATGGTGGGGCGGACGAAGAAGCCGTCGGGGTTTCCCGGCTCGCCCCCGACCAGCAGTCTCCCTTCCTGTGTTCCCTGGGCGATGTAGCCGAGGATTTGCTCCTGGGCGCGCTGGTTGACCACCGGCCCGAAGTTCACGTGAGGCTCTTCCACGTCTCCCTCGACCAGGGTGGCGCCGGCCTTCTCCTTCAACATGTCCAGGAAGCGGGGGTAGATCGACTCCAGGACGATGGCTCGAGAACAGGCGGAGCATTTCTGGCCCTGGAAGCCGAAGGCGGAAGCCACCACTCCGGCAGCCGCTTCGTCCAGGTCGGTGTCCTCGTCGACGATGATGGAGTCCTTGCCTCCCATCTCGGCCACCACTCGCTTGATCCAGATTTGCCCGGGCTGAGGCCGGGCCGCCAGTTCGTTGATGCGCAGGCCGACGTCTTTGGAGCCCGTGAAGGAGACGAATCGCGTCCGGGGGTGCAGGACCAGGGGTTCTCCGACTTCGGGGCCCCCACCGGTCACGAAATTGACCACGCCGGGCGGGAAACCGGCCTCCCGGCAGAGCTGGACCAGCTGGGCGGCGATGGCCGGAGCGTCACTGGAGGGTTTGACGATTACTGTGTTGCCGGCGACCACGGCGGCCATGCTCATGCCCGTCAGGATGGCCAGCGGGAAGTTCCAGGGCGGGATGACGATGCCCACTCCCAGAGGGATGTAGACCAGCTCGTTGTCCTCGCCCGGGACCCGGACCAGTGGCTGCGGGGCTGCCAGGCGCAGCATTTCGCGGCTGTAGAACTCGCAGAAATCCACCGCTTCGGCCACGTCGGCGTCCGCCTCGACCCACGACTTTCCGACCTCCAGGACCATCCAGGCCGCCAGCTCCAGCCGGCGCTGCCGCATCCCCTGGGCGACCTCCAGTACCCGCTTCACCCGCGTCTCGACATTGGTCTTGCCCCACGAATCGAAGGCCTTCTCGGCCGCCGCCATGGCCGGCTCGACCAGCTCCCGCGTCCCGTCTTGAAACACACCGATGACTTCCCCCTTCTTGGAAGGGTTGAGCGATGGAAACTGGCGCTCGGTACGGATCCGTTGCTCGCCGATGAGGATGTCGTATTGGCGCCCCAACTGGGAGCGCACCCTCGAGATTGCCGCCTGCATCGCCTGGCGGTTCTCGGGCTGGGAAAAGTCGATCAGCTCCAGATTTCGAAACTCGGGCAAGTTCAAAGCGACCTCCTCGTGGGGAATCGAAAGCGACCGCCGGGATGGTCCTCCCGCGGCGCCGTCTTGATCCGTGACCTGAAAAGCCCGGAGTTCCGGGCCGGCGTGCCCTATTGTCAGATCCCTCCCAGGGCTTGTCAAACGGGTCCCCGAGCGGGAAATCTCAACGCTCGAAGCTCACGAAGAAAAGCTTCTCGGCCCAGGCCATGTCTGCACCACGCAGGCGACCGGAGTACAGGGGGCCGAAGGTGGCTCGCGACGACCTGCTACCCGGATTTTGCGTTTTCAGGTTGCGCCGAACTCGGTGCTGGACGGGGCATGGGCAGGGGGCAAGGGCCGGGGCAAGGGCAGGAGCAAGGGGAGGGGCAAGGGCAAAGGCAAGGGCAAAGGCAAGGGCAAAGGCAACTCGACTGCCCGGCACCCTCGCCCCTCACGCCCTTCGGGTTCTCCTCAGTTCTTGCGCCCTGCGCGTCTCAGATGCCGGAGCAGCCCTCGGAAGAGATTCACGTCCTCGATTTCCAGCTGGGCTCGCCCGGCGATCTTCTGGAACCGCTTCATGACTCTCTCGAGTGGGACGCGGGTCGGGAAGCCGAGGCTCTGGAGGGTCGCTCGAACGTCCTCGAGAAGGGCGGCCACGTGCTGCGGATCGGACCGATGGAGCGTGGGCCGCCGGGGGGTGTCGGCCAGGGCCAGGTGCAGGTCGTAGGCCAGGATTCCGACCGCCTGGGCCAGGTTGAGGACGCCATACTGCGAGCCGGTAGGAATCTCGATCAGCCATTGGCACAGGGCGACCTCCTCCCGTTCCAGTCCAGTGTCTTCGGCGCCGAAGGCAATCCCGACCCGAGCCGGCAGGTAGCGGCCGACGACCGCCTCGGCGAAGCGGCGGCTGGTGATCCAATTGGGCTTGCCGGGGCCGAAGCGGCCGCTGCTGCCCACCAGCAGGTCGACCTCGCGGGCCGCTGCTTCCAGGGAGGGAAAGAGTTCGGCGCGGTCCAGGATCTCGGCGCCTTTCATGGCCCGGGTACGCGCTTCCATGCCCACCTCGCATTGCGGCCGGACCAGCAGGAGGCGCGAGAACCCCATGTTCTTCATCACCCGCGCGGCCTGCCCCAGGTTGGAGGCGAACTGAGTGCGCGCCAGAATGAAGACGATCGACTCCTCGGGCAGTCCCATGGCGCCGGGATTCTAACATAGCGAGGAGGCTTCTGAGGCCGGGGCCCGAGCCGGCCCGGACCGGGGGGTGAACGGCCTACCGCAATGCGCCCCCCCGGGGCCAGGAATTCGATGTTGCTCCCTGAGTTTCGTGTTGACCCGAGCCTGGAAGCTTTGAGATTGGGCCTGCGCCACGCCTCTCTAGCCCGGATTATGCACCAGGTTTCGTCGCGAGGCGTCGGAAGCGCCGCGCTGACCAGGCGTTACGCCCGAGGCCCCCGGAGGCGTAGTGGTGCACTCCGTCGAGGGGGCCGAGGGCGGGCAACCCAGTCAGCGCGGATGATCACGGCGCCGCAGCAGAAAGCTGGTGCATCGTCCGGATTAGATTCGGGTCAGCTGTGAGCTTCGAGCCTGCCTCGAGGCAGCCTTTCGGCTGCCGCGGGGAGAACGTCCATGAACGAGGAGACTGAGAAGACGGCCCGTCCGACGCCCGGCTCGCCGTATCCGGGGGGCGGCGACAGGCCATGTTTTCGGTGCGTGTCCCGCCACACCTGGAGCAGGCGGAGGTGGTACTCCAGGGGTGCCCCATCCGGGTTGGCGCGGCCCAGCACGCTCAGGGGCTCCGGGCACCAGGTGGTGAAGCGGGGCGAGATACCCCGCGACATGAAGAAATCGAGCCCCTCAGCGGTGGAGGCGACCGCCTCTTCCACGCCTTCAAACCCGTGCGGACGGGACATTTCGATTCCGGCCACGAAGTTGGGGATCACCTGGGACGGCCCGAAGACCTCCGCCGCGTCCAAGATTCTGCTCATCCACTCGTCCCGGCCGATGTAGCGGTCCTTGCCGGCGCAAAGGATGGAGAAGAGGCGGGGATCCCAGACTTCGTAGTTGGGATGGTAGATCTGCACGCCTGCGTCTCGAAAGCGTTGGACCTGATCGCGCGCCAGCGCCTGAACCACCACTTTGCTGATCCAGCGGCCCGGAAACCGCCGCTCGATGGCCTCCGGATAGCGAACGTAGAAGTCGATCTCCGAGAGTCCGTCCAGGGTCTTGGTGATGCTGCCGCCCGTGACCGTGTAGGCCCGGCTCTGCGAGTCGGTCTGGTCGATGATTTCCAGCGCCTCCAGGATCTCCTCGACGCTCTTGACACCCGTATACGGTCGCCCGCTGCGCTTCTGCTGGCGGTAATTCTCATTGATGTCGCAGAACTGGCATTCGTCCTTCTCGCCGAAGTACTGGCAGATCCGAAAGACGGTCAGATAGAGCAGGTACCCCCATTCGATGGTGGGTGCGATGTCGGTGATCGGCTTGCCGCTGGCCAGCCGGCGGCGATAGTACTCGGGCACCGGCTGCAGCCGTACCTCGCAGATCTCCTGCCCCTCGAGTTGCAGCACCAGTTTGCCCCCGGGCGAGATCGCGACCTGGTAGGGGGAGGCGGGATTGAGCCTCACCGAAACGATGGTCCGCCGCAGCTGCCTGGCTCCCCCGATCAGGCAGATTTCTTCGGGAGCACGAAGATGTTCGGCCTGCTGCAGATCGCGAATGGGCACCAGGTCGAAGGAGAAGATGAAATAGGCTTTCGGTTTGAAGCCGGACGCCAACTTCAAGGCGTCCTCGCTGAAGGCCATCCCCTGCCGCAGCAGGTCTTCCTTGAAAAAGACCTCCGGCGGCAGGTCCGCGAAGCGCTCCATCAACCCGTCGACGGTCTCGAGGCGTTGCGACATCGGTCCATTGTAGCCCGTGGGGGGCGGGCAGTGCAGTACCGGTATCGGAGTGGCAGCCGGGCCGCCTTCGGAGGGTCGCGAGGGTGGGCGCAGAGACCAGGAATTTCAGTGGGTCATCGCACCCGGGATCTTCGCCTCACGGCGCAGGTGTCAGGATGGATCGTCCTTTTTCTTGGCCCAGCCCGGCTTGACGACCTGGCGGCCCCGGGCGATGGCCAGAGAATCGGCCGGCACGTCTTCGGTGATGGTGGAGCCGGCGGCCACATAGGCGCCTTCGTGAACCGTCAGGGGCGCGATCAGCTGGCAACCGCTTCCCACGAACACGCGGTCCTGGATGACCGTCCGGTGCTTCTGGCGGCCGTCGTAGTTGCAGGTGATCACGCCGGCCCCGATGTTGACCTGGGACCCGATCTCGGCGTCTCCCAAATAGGTGAGGTGGGCCGACTTGGTACCGGCGCCCAGAGTCGACTTCTTGATCTCGACGAAGTTGCCCACCCGGCAGTCCGGTCCTACCAGGGCGTGGGAGCGCAGGTGCGCGTAGGGCCCCACAGTGGTCCCCGCCTCCACCCGGCTGTCCCGGATGATCGTGCCATGGTCCACGGTGACTCGCTCCCCCAGCCGCGCGTTCTGCAGATGGCAATAGCCTCGAATGATGCAGCCCGGGCCGATTCGAGTGTCCCCTTCCAGAATGACGCCTGGATAGAGGACCGTGTCGGGGCCGATCGAAACCTCCGCGCCGATGAGCACACTGTCCGGGTCGAGCATGCTCACACCCTCCCTCATCCAGTGATCGGCGATGCGGCGGCGCAGGTCCTGCTCGACTCGGGACAATTGCAGGCGGTCGTTGATGCCGCGGGTCTCCTCGGGATCGTCGGTTTTCACGGTCAACACCCTCTCTCCCCGGCGCAACAGGATTGCCGGAACATCGGTGAGCAGGTACTCCTTCTGGTCGTTGTCGTTGCCCAGCTGCTCCAGCGCGGGCAGCAGCGATTCGATCCGGAAGCAGTAGAGGCCCGGGTTGAACTCGCGGATGCGTTTCTGCTCCGCAGTGGCGTCCCGCTCCTCGACGATATCGACCAACTGTCCGGCCGCGTCGCGCAGGATCCGGCCGTAGCCGGTAGCGTCCTCGATCTGGGCCGTCAACAGAACAGCAGCGGCATCGGACTCCTCGAGAACCTCGAACAGCCGGCGCAGGGTCTGGCTGCTGACCAGGGGGACATCGCCGTAGAGGACCAGCAGGCTGCCGCGCAGCCCCTCCAGTAGGGCGCGGGCCGACGACACGGCGTGCCCGGTCCCCAGTTGCGGGCTCTGCAGCACGAATTGGCGGTCGCGCCCGGCCAGCTCTCGCTGGACGAGCTCGGCCTGGTAACCCACCACGACCAGCGTGCCCCGAACACCCAGTTCGGGGAGACGGTCCAGCAGGTGAGCGGCCAGCGGCTTGCCGCACAAGGGGTGCAGGACTTTGGCTCGTTCGGATTTGAAACGGGTCCCCTGACCCGCTGCCAGGACGAGCGCCCAGCGGTGGAAGGAGGGCTTCGGAGAAGTCAAGGCGGCACTCTCCCCGGACGTCCTCTCGGAAGGTGATCCGATCTCCCGTCCGCTGATCGGGCTGGCTCGCAGCGCTGATCGGGCATCCTCAGCGGCACCAACGGCGTTCGCGGGCCCCGGGAGCCCCCTCGCGCCACTCACTCCCGCTTGTCTCTCCCCACGAGTTTCCGAAAGGTCTCATCGCTCGCGAGCGACTCGAAATCCGCGTCCCGGCGGGCCAACAGCTTGTTGTCGCTGTTCATCTCCAGAGACTTCTCCAGGTGCTGCAGTGCTTTTTGCCGGTTGCCCAGGCGCGCCTCGGTGGCGGCCAGCGCGAAATGGATGTAGTCCCCGTCGGTTTTCGACCTCTCGAGCGCCCGTTTGAAGAAGTCGAGGGCCTCTTCGTAGTTTCCCGAGTTGTGCTCGACCAAGCCGCTCGTGTACAGTTCCTCCACCTCGGCCTTGGAGAGGTCTGGGGCCTCCTGGCGAGTCATGCAAACTTTGTCGAGACAATTGACCCGGGCCAGCACTTCGACCTCGTCGGGGTATTTTTCCCGCACTTGCTGGAACGTCTTGCTGGCCTGGTCGAATTTCCCGCCATGCAAGTATTTGAGAGCCTTTTCGTAAAGGGCCAAAACACCGTCTTTCTGGTCGCGCGAGCTCGAAGCCATAAACCTTCTCTCCACCTTTCGCGTAGCGAAACCCGTGAAAATCCTCTATTATATGGAGGCGTTCGACCGAGTCAAGGAGTGGGCCGGGTGTGCAGGACACATGCAGATTTGGAATTTCAAGCTCGATAGGGGCGAATTCAGTAAGATTCAGCAGATCCTGTCCTCCCTGGCCAAAAAGACCCAGGTGGACAGCGTCTTCTTGATCAACCGCAACGGTCAGGAGATCACTCACGAGGGGGACTCGGCCTCGATCGACATACTGGCCCTGTCTTCTTTGGCTGCGAGCAACCTTGCCGCCACCTTCGGCTTGGCAACAATGGTGGGAGAGCAGGAGTTCGAACGCATTTACCTGAGAGGCCGTCACCTCAGCATCCTGATCTGCCCCACCGGTCAACACGCTCTCCTGCTCTTCGTCATCCAGGCCAACAAGGAGTACAAGTTGGACATCCGAAACATCAAGCAGGCTGCCCTGGTTTTGGAAGACGTACTGAACAAATGCACCAATCGAATCGAAGTGGTGGACGGGGTCTGAAGCGTGTCATTCATCAACTATGCCAACCGGGAGATCAACTGCAAGATCGTCTACTGCGGTCCCGGTCTGTCCGGCAAAACCACCAACATCACCCAGATTTACACCTCGGCCAATCCCAATCTGCGGGGCAAGCTTCTGACCCTGAACACGGAAATGGACCGCACCCTGTTCTTCGACTTCCTGCCGCTGGAACTGGGTACGGTGGCGGGTTTTCGCATGCGCTTCCATCTCTACACGGTTCCGGGCCAGGTCTTTTACGAGGCCAGCCGGCGCTTGATCCTCAAGGGGACGGACGGCGTGGTGTTCGTGGCCGATTCCCAGCAGGATCGGATGGACGCCAATTACGAGGCGCTTCGCGATCTGAGGGAAACCCTGGTGATGTACGACATCGACTTCGATCAACTTCCCTACGCGCTGCAGCTGAACAAGCGGGATCTGGCGGACGTCCATCCGATCGACTTCCTGACTCGGGAACTGCGAGTGGCCCAGGAGCCGGTCTTCGAAGCCGTGGCGATCAACAACAAAGGCGTCCGCGAAACTCTGACCGAAGTGGCCCGTCAGGTCCTTCGCAAACTGAAGGCCGAAATGCAGTAGCAAGGCCTGGGGCCGGAAAGGTCCTTCCTCCCTCGAGACCCCCACTGGTTCTTCGAATTGCCTCGCTCAGGAGGCCTCGACTGCCGCGCCGGCAAACTCTCGCTGGTGGCATTCCTGCAGGCTCATGACCTTGACTTCGCCTCGTTGCAGGACGTGGATGGCGCTGACGGCGGCGGCCGCTGCGGAGATGGTGGTGATGCAGGGGACGCCCAGCTGGATGCAGGCTCGGCGGACCGCTTTTTCGTCGAAAAAGGACTCTCGGCCCAAGGGCGTGTTGACGACCAGCTGCACGCGGCCGCTCTTGAGCAGGTCGACGACATTGGGCCGACCTTCGTTCACCTTGAAGACCCGACCGCAGCCGATCCCGTTTTCGCTCAAGAAGGCCGCCGTGCCGATGGTGGCGACGATCTGAAAGCCCAGGTCCTGAAAATCCCGGGCGATGTTGGCGATGTAGCGCTTGTCGCGATCGTTGACGCTGATGAACACGGATCCCCCGGTGGGCAGCAGCAGGCCGGCGCTGATCTGGGCCTTGGCGTAGGCTTCGCCGAAGCTGTCCGACACCCCCATGACCTCCCCTGTGGACCGCATCTCGGGGCCCAGAATCGTATCCACCCCGGCGAACTTGGCGAAGGGGAACACGGGCGCCTTGATGAAACACTGCCGCACCCTGAGGTCTTCGGTCAGCCCCAATTCGGGCAGGCTCTTGCCGATCATCAGCAGCGAGGCGATCTTGGCGAGCGGGACGCCCGCGGCCTTGCTGACGAAGGGCACCGTCCGGCTGGCCCGGGGATTGACCTCCAGGACGTAGACCCGCCCCTCGGCCACGGCGAACTGGACGTTCATCAGTCCCACCACCCGCAGCGCCTCGCCCAGCTGGCGCGTGTAGCGCCGCATCGTCTCCAGGTGCTCCTCCTCGATCACGATGGGGGGCAGCACCGAAGTGCTGTCTCCCGAGTGGATCCCCGCTTCCTCGATGTGCTCCATGATCCCGCCGATGATCACGCGCTGCCCGTCGCACAATGCGTCCACGTCATACTCGCGGGCATCCTCGAGAAACCTGTCCACCAGCAGCGGATGTTCGGGGGCCACGTCGGCGGCTTCGCTGACGTAGCGGTCCAGAGCAGCATCGTCGTAGACGATCGCCATGGCCCGCCCTCCCAGGACATAGGAAGGCCGCACCAGCGCGGGATAACCGATGCGTTCGGCGATGCGCCGCGCCTCCTCGACGCTGTGGGCGATGCCCGCCTCCGGCTGGGGAATCTCCAGCCGCGTCAGCAGTTCGCCAAAACGTTGCCGGTCTTCGGCCAGGTCGATCGATTCGGGAGAGGTCCCGATAATGGGCACCCCGGCATGCATCAGGGGGAGCGCCAGCTTCAAGGGGGTCTGTCCGCCGAACTGCACTACCACGCCCTCCGGTTTCTCCGACTGGACGATCGCCATGACGTCTTCGAAGGTGAGCGGCTCGAAGTAGAGGCGGTCGGAGGTGTCGTAGTCGGTGGAGACCGTCTCGGGATTGCAGTTGACCATGATGGTCTCATAGCCCGCTTCACCCAACGCGAAAGCGGCGTGGCAGCAGCAGTAGTCGAACTCGATGCCCTGGCCGATCCGGTTGGGGCCGCTCCCCAGAATCACGATTTTCCGCAGCCCGGTGGGTTGGCTTTCGTCCTCCTGCTCGAAGGTGGAATAGAAATAAGGAGTGTACGACTCGAACTCGGCCGCGCAGGTGTCGACCCGCTTGAACACCGGCAGAAGCTTCAACTCCCGGCGCCGCTGGAAGACGCTCTGTTCGGTGAGCGGAGCCTGATCCGATCCGGTCAACAGCCGGGCCAGGCCGCGATCGGACAGCCCCTGGCGCTTGGCTTCCGAAAACTGGGCCAGGTCCAGATCTTCCAGGCGAAGACCTTTCAGCCGGGCTTCCAGCTGGACGACCTCTTGGAAGCGGTTGAGAAACCAGGGGTCGATTCCGGTGAGTTCCGCCAGGGCATGGACCTCGTGTCCCGCCAGCATAGCCGCCCGCAGGTAGGCCGGGCGTGCCGGCGTGGGCTGAATCAGCAGCTCGCGCAGCCGCTTCGGATCGATGGGTTCATCGGCCAGGGTCTTGTCCGTCTCCAGCGACCGCCAGCCTTTCCAGAAGGCCTCCTTGAAGGTTCGGCCGATGGCCATCACTTCGCCGACCGACTTCATCTGGGTTCCCAGCACGGGCGAAGAACCGGGGAACTTTTCGAAATTCCAGCGCGGGATCTTGACGACCACGTAGTCCAGCGTCGGCTCGAAGCTGGCCGGCGTTTCGCGGGTGATGTCGTTGGGGATTTCGTCCAGCGTGTAGCCGACCGCCAGCTTGGCGGCAATCTTGGCGATCGGGAAGCCGGTGGCTTTGGAGGCCAGCGCCGAGCTGCGGCTGACCCGCGGGTTCATTTCGATCAACACCATCCGTCCCGTTTGCGGGTCGATGGCGAACTGGATGTTGGACCCGCCCGTTTCCACCCCCACCTTTCGGATCACCTGGATGGCGGCGTCGCGCATGCGCTGGTACTCGCGGTCGGTAAGGGTCTGGGCCGGCGCCACCGTGATCGAATCGCCGGTGTGGACCCCCATGGGGTCGAAGTTCTCGATCGAGCAGATGATGACGACGTTGTCGTTGAGGTCCCGCATCACCTCCAGTTCGAACTCTTTCCAGCCCTTGATCGACTCTTCCACCAACACCTCGTGAATCGGCGAAAGCTGCAGCCCTTGGGCCACGATGCCATCGAATTCTTCACTATTGAAGGCCAGACCTCCCCCCGACCCGCCCAGCGTGTAAGAAGGACGCACCACCGCGGGCAGCCCGACTTCGGCGGCGATCTGATGCGCCTCCTCCAGCGACCGGGCGAACCCGGAGCGCGGCACTTCCAGTCCGATTTCCTCCATGGCCCGGCGGAACAGGCGCCGGTCTTCGGCCACTTCGATCGCCTCCAGGTTGGCGCCGATCATTTCGACGCCGTACTGTTCCAGGATGCCGGACTCGCACAGCTCCACGGAAAGGTTCAGCCCGGTCTGGCCACCCACTGTGGGCAGCAGCGCATGGGGGCGTTCCCGGCGGATGATTTCCGCCAGGAAGTCGCGCGTGAGGGGTTCCACGTAGGTGCGCTGGGCCACCTCCGGGTCGGTCATGATGGTGGCCGGGTTGGAGTTGACCAGTACGATCTCGAACCCGTCCTCGCGCAGGGCCTTGCAGGCCTGGGTGCCGGAATAGTCGAACTCGCAGGCCTGGCCAATCACGATGGGGCCGGAGCCGATGATCAGAATGCGGTGAAGGTCGTTTCGTCTGGGCAAGGCTGAATTTCAGAGTCTCGAGTTAAAAGTTTCAAAGTCCAGCATCCACAGTCCCTCGGGTGCTCCCCAGGCCACCGGTCTGCCCCTCTACTTCCGGTTTCGCCAGCCGTCCATCATCCGCACGAAGTCATCGAACAGGTAGAGCGAGTCGTGCGGGCCGGGAGAGGCTTCGGGGTGGTACTGGACCGAGAAGGCCGGCAGGGAGCGGTGCCGGATTCCCTCCAGCGTCTGGTCGTTGAGATTCAGATGGGTGGGCTCGGCGACGCCCGGGTCCAGCGAATCGGGGTCCACTGCGAAACCGTGATTGTGACTGGTGATCTCCACCCGGCCGTTGAGCAGGTTCTTGACCGGCTGATTCCCGCCCCGGTGACCGAACTTCATCTTGAAGGTGCGCCCCCCCAGAGCCAGCCCCAGCAACTGGTGCCCCAGACAGATCCCGAAGACGGGTCGCTGGCCCAGCAGCCGACGGACATTGTCGATGGCGTAGGTCAGAGGCTCGGGATCGCCGGGGCCGTTGGAGAGAAAGATCCCGTCCGGGTCCAGGGACAGCGCGTCCTCCGCCAGTGTCGCAGCCGGCACGACGGTCACCTGGCAACCCCTCTCGGCCAGGCACCGCAGGATGTTGCGCTTGATCCCGAAGTCGTATGCCACCACGCGGAAGCGCCGCGCCTCAGGGTCCACCTGGTAGGCTTGCTGGGTCGTGACTTGCCGGACATAGTCGCTGCCCTCCATGCTGGGATGGGCCAGCACCCGCCGGCGCAACTCGGGCTCCGCTCGCCCGGCTGAGGCGACGATGCCGCGCATGGCCCCGCGGGTGCGGATGTGCCGGACCAGGGCCCGCGTGTCCAGCTCGGCGATCCCGCGAACGCCGTGCTGGGCCAGATAGGCGTCCAGCGTGAACTGACCCCGCCAGTTGCTGAAGATCGGACTGCACTCCCGCACCACGAAGCCCGCCACCTGCGGGCCCCCGGATTCTTCGTCTTCCGGGTTGGCGCCGTAATTGCCGATCTGAGGAGAGGTCATGATCACGATCTGGCCGGCGTAGGAGGGGTCGGTCAGCACCTCCTGATAGCCGGTCATCGCGGTATTGAAGACCACTTCTCCCAGGCAATCCCCCGGGGCACCGAAAGACCGGCCCGCAAAGCTCGTCCCGTCTTCCAGATACAGTACCGAATCCGTCGCCATCGGTGAGGGAGAGTATCACGCCCCCCTGATATTTCAAATCAGGCCCCGGGGCCGTCCACTCGACGCGCTCTCGTCCGGCGGTCAAGGAGGGTAGTAGCGGCACGCGGCCTGGGGCGTCCCTGGTCGCCGCTGCCCCGCAACTCTCACCAGCGGAGGCGCCCCCAAAGGACCCTGGGCCTCCAGCTCCGGCCGGAGCACGGCCCTCGTGGCAATGCCTCAGTCGAGCAGACCCAGCTTGGAGACGGGCCAGTAGCGGAAGACGGCCTCGCCGAAGATGTTCTCTCGGGGCACGGTGCCCCAGTGCCGGCTGTCGTTGCTGGAGTTGCGGTGATCGCCCATCACGAAATAGGAGCCGGGCGGGACGGTGACGGGCCCGTAGGAATGGTAGTCGAAAAACTCCGGGCGGACGTAGGATTCTCGAAGCTGCACTCCATTCACGGAAACCACTCCGGATTCCACCTTCACGACTTCCCCGGGCAGGCCGACGACCCGCTTGATGAAGGACTTGGAGGGTTCCTTGGGGTACCAGAAGACCACCACGTCTCCGCGTTGGATCTGGCTGAAGTGGTAGACGAACTTGTTGACGAAGATCCGCTCCTGGTCCGACAGGTGGGGCTGCATGCTGGTGCCTTCGACCTTCACCGGCTGGACCACGAAGACGACGATCAGAATGGCGGTCAGGGCGGCGAAGAAGATGTCACGGGCCCAGGCCTTGACCTCGCCGAAAAAGTGCCCCCTTCCGCCTGAGGAGACGGAAGGCGTTTCCAGCGGAGCCGGCGCTGAGGTTTCTTCCCTGTTGAATTCCATCTTCCCCTGTGACTCCGACGCTTCCCCTGGTCTGGCCGGGCCTGTGACCCCAGTTCTT
>JBFKLX010000152.1:0-14141 GCA_041630155.1 Acidobacteriota bacterium | reverse complement strand
GGTGGGGCTCTGGCGGCTCACCCAGAACACCGACAACGGACCGGTGCCCCTCTATCTGCAGGTGGCCGGCCAGGAGGGAGCGGCGCTGTACAGCGGCGATTGGGACGAGCTGGTCCTGGTCGACTGGAAACTTCAGCCCGAAGGCGTGTTCTTCAACTGGCAGGTGCAAGGGTTCAATGTGGCCTTCCAGGGAACCCGCCGCGGGGAAAAGGTGGAGGGTACCTGGGAGCTGGTACACCCCCAGTACCACATGCGCAGCAGCTTCGACGGCGTCCGCCTGCTCTCAGGTGCGAGCTGGCGCCCGTTGCAGAGCTCGGACCCTGAGGCGATGCCCGAGTTCCTGGATCTGAACCGCCCATTGATCGAGCATCACTCGGACTTGACTGATTACTGGCATCAGACGTTCTACCCCGATTTCCTGCCCTTGTTGCAGGATGCGCCCTCTCCGGAGCAGTTGTCGGACACGCTCGGCCAGCCCGCCTTCGCCCAGCAGGCACAGGAGTTCGCGCGAATTGGCGAGAACCTGGCCGCTCAACTGAGCAGGCTCAGCGTGCAACTCCCGTATCGCGTCGTCGCCCTTCCCTTCGGTCCAGAACAGCCAAGGCGTGTTCGGGTTGGCCCCTCGGCGTTCTTGTTGGCAAATCCCTCCGCAATGCTGCACGACTCCCCCGAACAGGCCGAGACGAAGATTGCCCTGGCCTTGCTGAGAGCCAGCTTCGAGCAGTATCATCCCACGGCCACGGCGCCTTCGCTGGAAGTCTTTCGCCGCGGAATCCCCGTCTATCTGTGGGTCCGCTCATACTCCAGGCCCCTGGAGGAGCCGCTGGGAGTCTCCGCCGCTCGGCTGCACGAACTGGAGGGGAAGCTGGAAGAGCTGAAGAGGCGGGCGGAGAGCCTTCAGCAGCTCGGCCAGGCGGAGTGGGCCATTCTCGGGTATCATTTCCTCCGCTACCTTGCCGAATCACGCCCACTGCCGACACTAGTGGAGCTGCCGGTCAAAGAGATCAATCACGCCTTCGAGAATTTTCTGAAGCCTGCCGGCGCCCTGGAGAAGCCTGCCCCGGGCCGGTGACCGGCCCGGCTGCGCCCGCGACGTTTCCAGAAGCCGAAGGCTCCCTCAGATCAAGTCGAGCAGCTCACCTCTGGTGCGCGCCAGCATCCAGCGGCCCAGCGCCAGCGCCGCCAGCGCGGCTCCCACCCAGTAGAGCTGTCCCCACGGAGAGGGCAAGGGGTGTCCCATCAGAACGAAGCGATAGGCCTCGACCATGTGAGTGAGGGGGTTCAGGTTCAGCACGGTGAGAAAGACTCCGGGGGCCTTCGACTTGGGATACACGATGGGAGTCATCCAGAAGAGTGCCATCGAGCCGATGCCCAGAAACTGGGAGACGTCCCGAAAGAAGACGTTCAGGCAGGCGCCGGCTACGGCCAGCCCGTGCATGAGCAGGCTTTGAACGAACAAAGCCAGCGGGAAGAGGACCAGCCAGCCCCAGTTCAACGAGCCCGTTGTTATGAGGACCGCGACGAACAGCAGGCTGGCCAGCAATTGGTGCAGAGCTGCCGAGATCACGCGAGCCGCGGGGAGCAGTTCCAGGGGAAAGCGCGCCTTCTTGATCAGGCCGGCATTCTCGATCCAGATGCCTGCCGAGCGCACCAGCGACTCCTGCAGCGTCATCCAGGGGAGCAGGCCACAGAACAGATAGAGTGCGAAGTCGCCGGTGGAGTCCGCCTCAGCGAAGCGCTGGCCCAGCACCAGGGAAAAAATCACGGTGTACAGGCCCAACTGCAGCAGAGGATTCAGCAGGGACCAGAACAACCCGGCCAGCGAACCGATGTAGCGGGATCGAATGTCGCGCCAGACCAACTCCCAGAGTAGCTGGCGATGATTGAGGAGCGTTTTGAGCATATGGTGATCAACGAGGTCGAGAGTATATCATTGGGCCTGGGACGATGGCACGGAAGCTGAAGGCATTGAGCGAGGTCGATTCGGCAGGCTGGGCGGTGGTCGCCTTCTATGCTTGCTTGCCTCAAATCTTCGTGATCACGGCCCTGGACAATTTTCGGGCTCCCAAAGACGCCTTTGCACTCGCCTTCATCCCTATCCTGGGCGCTTTCTTCTTGCTGAGCAGACCGATCTGGCCGCAGCGGCGTCCCGAGACTTCTACCTTGCTGCTGGGCGCCGGTCTGGGGTATCTTCTTCTGCATTGCCTCCTTCTCAGTGATTCTCCGTTCAGATGGTCGACGTTCTGGCGAGTATTGCTGTTCGTGTCGTTTCTGCTGATGCTGAGCGAGCTGACTCCCCAATGGCATCGCCGAGCCTGGTTCTGGCTGTCTGCGTCCGCGGCACTGGGCGGGTGGTTGTCCGTGCTCCAGTCGTATCGGTTGATTCCGATGCTGGAACGTCACAGCGAGCGAATGCTGTCGGGCCGACTCACGCCGGCCGGCCTGATCGGGAACGTCGACACGGGAGGCTTCGTGTTCGGCCTGGCGGCCCTCTTCTGCCTCTATCCTCTGGTGGTCGGCAAACGCCTGACCTGGCGCTTGCTCGCCGCGACCCTGCTGGCGGCGAATCTGGTAGGTTTGCTCGCCACCCGAACCCTGACAGCTTTCGGTGCTTTGACTGTCTGCCTTGCCCTTTGGCTGGGCTTCCACGGCTGGTGGACTTGGAGGCAGGGCGCGACGCGCCGGCATCTGATGATCGCCGGGACAGTGATCCTGGCAGTGCTGCTCGGCGGATATTGGGTCGGTGAGAAGACTGGCCTGGTCACCCGAATCGAACGACTGGGTGAGCAGATCGCCGAAGGGAACTGGGCCCGAGTGACCTCGCAACGCCAGCCCGTCTTCCTGCTCACCTGGCAAATGATCGAGCAACAACCCATGGTGGGTGGCGGGCTGGGTTCCTTCGCTCACGACTTCTTCTTTTTCAAGATCGACACCGTGTCGGGCCAGCCCTTTGAAGTCTTGAACCGAGGCGGGTCGTTCCAGCAAGCCCACAACGAGTATCTCCAAATCTGGGCGGAGTTGGGGATCATCGGGATGCTGCTGGCCCTGGGCCTGGCAATGCTCCTCTTGTGGCGGGCCCTCCGTCAGGCCTTTACCACAAAAGATCGAGAGCACTCGTACTGGCTGGCCGTGCAGAGCCTCGCCCTGATGTTCGTTTTGATCAGCTGCCTGGCCTTCTTCCCCCTCCACGTCACCAGCGCAGCGGCGGTGGTCGTCCTGGTCCTGGCTTCCCTGAGGCGCGCCACCAGCGCTGGAGGATTCCAAGGCCGGACGCTCACTGAACTCTGCGGGGGGAAGCCGCGCTGGGTGTGGCCTGCGCGAGTTCTCGTGGTGGTGCTGGCCCTGGGGGCGCTCTCGGTGCCCTGGACTGTTTGGCGCGCCAACCGCGATCTGGGGATCGTCGCCGCGGTGTTGGAGGAGGCGAACGCGACCCAGGATTTGCGTCGCAGGCGTCTACTGGCCGGGCAGGCAGCGGCGCGGCTGGAGCGCCTCGGCACGCCGTCCGCCTTCCAGCTCCCGGAGTACTTGAGCTTGCGTGGATCGGCCGCCATGCTGATGGGACGCTATCCGGAGGCCCAGCAGTACTATGGGCGAGCCGCGGACCTGCAGCCCAGTCCGGAGTTCTTCACCAACCTTGCCGCCGCCTCCATATCTGCCAGGGACTACGGGGCCGCCAAGCGATATCTGGAGACTGCGCTGAGCTACAACCCGGTCTACAAACCGGCCTTGGAGGCGGTGGCCTACCTGGACAAGCATCACTGAGTCGGAGAGGCGCAGAGGGAGTCTAGCCACTGGAGCGCTGCCTGAGGCTCCACGGCTCGCCCTCTTACTGGGAGGCTCGCCGCTGCGGCCCGCTCGCCCTCTGCCGGTGATCATCCACGACGCTCTGGATGATTTCCTCGAGGGAGTGAGCCGGTTGGAAGCCAATCAACCGCCCGATCTTGCGAATGTCGGGGACCCGCCGCCGCATGTCTTCGAAGCCGGTCGAATAAGCCTGTTCGTAGGGAATTCGAACGATTTCCGAGGGGCTCCCCGTGAGCGCCTTGACCTGCTCAGCCAGATCCCAAATCGCGACCTCCCGATCCGAACCCAGGTTGTAGACTTCACCGATGGCGTCCGGTTGCTGAGCCAGCTCGATCAGAGCTCCCACGGCGTCGCTGACGTGACAGAAGCAGCGCGACTGAAGGCCATCACCGAAGACCGTAATGGGGCGGCCCTCCAGCGCTTGGCGGACGAAGTTGGGCAGGACCATACCATAGCGGCCCACCTGCCGGGGGCCCACCGTGTTGAAGAGGCGCGCGATGACCACGGGCACGTTCCGCTCCCGCCAGTAGGCAAGGGCCAGGAATTCGTCCAGGGCTTTACTGCAGGCATAGCTCCAACGTCCCTTGACAGTGGGCCCCAGGACCAGGTCGTCTTCCTCCGAGAAGGGGATCTTGGAAGCTTTCCCGTAGACTTCGGAGGTCGAGGCCAGAATGACCTTCTGGCCTTTCCGTTCGGCCAGCTCCAGTACGACTTCAGTCCCCTTGACGTTGGTTTCTATGGTCCGAACGGGGTTTTCGACGATCAGGCGCACCCCGACCGCCGCAGCCAGATGAAAGATCACCTCCGACCGATCCACGGCGTCAGCCGCCGCCCGCTTGTCCATGATCGAGGCAATCAGGCATTCGAAGCGGGGGTTGCCCTCGAGGTGCCGCAGGTTCTCGAGCGAACCCGTCGAAAGGTCGTCGATCACCAGCACGTGGTGGCCTCTCCCCAGCAATCGCTCGGCCAGATGAGAGCCTATGAAACCGGCTCCCCCCGTGATCAAAGCTCTCATCACGACTCCCGCCCCTTGGGGGCCCTGATTGCGCACTGCGCCAAGCCCTGGCTTCGGTGCTATAATGTCGGTCCCAAAGTCGGGCCGCATGAAGAGGATATCCGTAATCATTCCCCTGTACAACGAGAAGGAGGCGCTACCGGAGCTGTATCAGGAGCTGGTGGCGGCAGTGGAGGGGCTCACCGACCGCGCCGAGTTCATCTTCGTGGACGACGGCAGCCACGACGGCTCTTTCGAGGTGTTGGAGCAGCTGCAACAAGAGGATTCGCGCATCCGCATCATCAAGTTCCGGAGGAACTTCGGCAAGTCGGCTGCTCTCTCGGCTGGTTTCCGTCTGGCACAGGGAGACGTGATCGTGACTCTGGACGCCGATCTTCAAGATCAGCCTTCCGAGATCCGGCGGCTGTTGGCCCGGCTCGATGAAGGGTGTGATCTGGTGTCGGGCTGGAAGACACAGCGCCGCGACCCCATCACCAAGCGATGGCCTTCGAAGATCTTCAATTTCATCACCTCTTTCCTCACGGGAGTCCCGCTCCACGACATCAATTGCGGCCTCAAGGCGTACCGGCGGCAAGTGATCCGGGAGATCAAGGTATACGGTGAGATGCACCGCTACATCCCGGTCCTGGCCAGCTACCGAGGTTTCGCCGTGGCGGAAGTTGCCGTCAAGCATCAGCCCCGGCGTTACGGCCGCAGCAAGTTCGGAGCCTCGCGCTTTCTGGGTGGTTTCTTCGACTTGCTGACGGTGATCATATTGAACCGGTACAGCAGCAAGCCCCTGCATGTCTTTGGCATCGTCGGCATGGCTCTTTTCCTCGCCGGCTTCGGCATCGAAGCTTATCTGAGCTTCCGCTGGCTGCAAGGTTTGTACATCGAGGGGCGGCCCCTGTTCATGGCCGGAATCGTTCTGCTGATCGTGGGAGTGCAGATGGTCCTGTTTGGTCTGCTGGCCGAGATGATCGCCTACAGCTCCCGCCGGGAAGACGACTACTCGATCGAGCAAATCGTCGTGGTAGAGGAGGGCGATGTCCGGAAGCTCCCCGCCGCGATGCTGGAGCGATGAGATTTGCCCTGGTGGGTCCCGCATTTCCGTTGAGGGGAGGCATCGCGCAACACACCAGCGGACTGGCCCGGGCTCTGCACCGGGACCACCAGGTGCTGGTGGCGACCTTCTCGCGCCAGTACCCCAGGCTCTTTTTTCCGGGGAGCCGTCAGCGCCTCGCGGCTGCACCCCCGCCGGGAGGCGTTGCGGCCCAGCCCTGGCTCGACTCTCTCAACCCCTGGAGTTGGCGGCGCTGCGGGCGGCGCATCGCAAGGTTCGAGCCCGATGCTGTAATCCTTCAGTGGTGGCATCCCTTTTTTTCACCCAGCTATGCCTCCCTCATGCGTACTCTTCGGCGCAGTTGGGGACGGCCTTTGATGCTGTTCTGCCACAACGTTTACCCCCACGAGCGAATGCCCGGTCCCTTGCGCTGGTTGGAGGCGCGGTTGATCGGACGAGTCTTCTCGCTGGCGGACGGTTTTCTGGTCCAGTCCTCGGAATTGGGCCGCGAGGTGGCTTCCTTCCAGCCGCGTGCTCCTCAGCGGCTGGTTTCCCACCCGATCTATGACCACTTCGCGCCATGGGACCCGGGGCTCTCGGAGCTCTCGCCCTCCGATCGGGAGCCGGCCCGGCTGCTGTTCTTCGGCAAGATTCGTCGCTACAAAGGACTGGAAGTCTTGCTGGAGGCTCTGGGACGGCTGGACGGCAAGCTCGAGTTCGAGGCCACCATCGCCGGTGAATTCTACCTGGACTCGCGGCCCTTGCACCGCCTGGCGGACCGGCTCGGTCTGGCGAAGCGAATCCGCTGGGAAAGCCGTTATCTGCCCGACTCGGAGGTGCCCGCGCTCTTCCGTTCGGCCGACCTCGTGGTGCTCCCCTATCTCGAAGCCACGCAGAGCGGGGTGATTCCACTCGCGTACCAGTTCGAAGTCCCCGTGATCGCGACCAGCGTGGGCGGACTCTCCGAACAGGTGCGGGACGGGAAGACCGGCTTCCTCTGCCCTCCCGGAGATGCGGCGGCGCTCGCCGATGCGGTTCTCCGCTACTTTGCTCAGCGGCGCCAGTCGGAGTTCCGCGAAAATATTCGCCGCTTCCGAGCCGGGCTGTCCTGGCAGCAAGTCATTGATGGTATTCTGAATCTTCTGGAAGCGATCGCGGGAAGGGGCGACTCGAGCTGATTGATCATGGGGCGACGGGCAGCTGCCAGAAAGAAACCCGGTTCCGGTGCTCGAGCCTCTCGATCGCCGCTGGTGCTGGTGTTGCTGCTGCTGTTGCTCGTCGGGATTCTGTACGGGAACACGCTGGGTCACGACTTCGCGTTCGACGATGTGACGTTGATCCTCCAGAACCCTCAGGTCACGCAGTTGAGATGGGGCGAGATCCTCAGCACGAAGAGCTACCGCCCGGTGCGGACCCTGACCTATGCCGTCAACTACTGGGTCGGCGAGAAGCAGGCGTTCGGCTACCATCTGGTCAATCTGTTGCTCCATGCGCTCAACGTCATCCTCGTGCTCGAACTCTTCCGCAGGCTCGGAGGCTCACTCACCTGGGCCGCGGCGGGCGCTCTGATCTTTGCCGCGCACCCGGTCCAGACGGCCGCAGTCGCGTATGTTTCAGGCCGGAAAGACCTGCTGGCAACGATGTTCCTGCTTGCCGGCCTGCTCGCCTACCTGGGCTTTCGCGAAAGTCGCAAGCTCCGTTGGCTGCTGGTCGCCTTCCTCTCCTTCATTCTGGGGGTGCTCTCGAAAGAGACGGCACTGGTGTTTCCGGTGCTGCTCGTCTTGACCGACCTGTACTACCGGCAACAGGGCAAACCGAGTGGTTTCCTGAGCCTGTTCCGTTCCCTATTGCGGTTCTGGTGGTTCTACCTCCTGCTGGCCGGGGCGGCCGCATTGGGCGTCTACTACTCCGTCGAAGTTCTGCAAGCGAGCCGCATGGAGGGGATGTGGGGGGGCTCATGGAGCACCAATTGGGGCACCTCCTTCAAGCTCTTCGTCCACTACCTGCGCCTCGCCCTGTTTCCTCACCCACTGGTGGCCGATTATCTGGGTCAGGTCTTCCCGGTGTCGGAGGGCTGGCTGGAGCCTGCCACCCTGCTGGCGGTCGCGCTCACCGCAGCGTTTCTGGCACTGGCAGCGGTCACCTTCTTTCGCGTTCCGCCCCTCAGCTACGGACTCCTCTGGTTCTGGATCTCCCTGCTGCCGGTGCTGCAGTTGATCCCATTCCACGAGCTGGCTGCAGATCACTTCCTGTACCTGCCTCTGGTCGGAATTGCTTTCGTGGCGGGGTTCGGCCTGGATCGGCTGGTGCAGCAACCGGCCTGGAAAGTCCCTGCCTGGGGGGTTTTCGCGACCCTGATTCTGGCCAGCTCGGTGGCCACGGTGGATCGTAATCGGGACTGGAAGAACAACGA
Source organism: Acidobacteriota bacterium (assembly GCA_041630155.1). Lineage (GTDB taxonomy): Bacteria > Acidobacteriota > UBA6911 > RPQK01 > JANQFM01 > JBFGHG01. The sequence continues at coordinate 5,867 of JBFKLX010000152.1, read as the reverse complement.
GACACTCTGGACGGCCACCTATCGGGTGGCGCCCGGCTCCTATCGGGCCAACTGCAATCTCGGCGGCCTGGCGCAGCAGAAGCGGGACCTGGAGGCAGCTCTGCGGCTGACCCTGCGCTGCGCCGAGCTGGACCCGAGCAAGTCGCTTCCCTGGAGCAATCTGGGGGGTGTCTACCGGGACCTCGGGTCGCAGGCGCTGCGAGCCGGCGAGTTCGAACTGGCGCAAGACTATTTGGAACAGGCTGTCCAGTACTCGGAGAAGGCCCTGAAGATCGAAGACAATCCCTGGGCCAGGAGCAATCTGGCCGATGCGTTCAAGGATCTGGCAATTCTGGCCGAAAGCCGGGGAGAAGGCGCTCTCCGCGTGGCCCTGTTACGTCGCCGGGCCATCCGCGAATTCGAGAGAGCGGTGCGCCGCGCTGCGGGCTACGATGCCCAGTCCGTGCTCATCTTCAAGTTGGGGGCCGTGCACCTGGATGCGGGACGTTATGCAGAAGCGCTCAGGTACTTCCGGCAATGCGTCGATCGGCTCCCGCAGTGGGCGCAGGCCCAGGCGGCCACGGGCTACGCCTATCTACAGATCGGACGCTATCGGGAGAGCATCCGATACTTCGAGAGGGGCCTGGCACTGCAGAAGGATCTGGATTCCTATCTCGGAATGGCTCGCGCCCAGGAGGCGCTCGGGGACACCCAGCGGGCCAAGGAAACTCTGCTCTCGGCGCTGGAGGCTTTTCCCGGGCAGCCCGAAGTGATGTACCATCTGGGGCGTTTGTCCCTGCAGGAAGGGAAACGGACCGAGGCTCGCGCCTACCTGCTGCGCGCCCTCCAGGCGGCGCGGGGGAGCGAGCTGTCAGGTTCGGCGCAGGAGCTCCTCCAGCAGATCCGGAGGCTGGAGTCGGGCTCCAAGCCATAGGGCTATGTACAAGGAACACAAAATCACAGTAGTCATTCCCTGCCTCAATGAGGAGGAGGGCATCGGGAAAGTCCTGGCGAGAATTCCCGACTTCGTCGATGAGGTCATCGTGGTCGACAACGATTCCACCGATGGGACGGCCGAAATCGCTCAGCAGATGGGGGCGACCGTCATCCGGGAGGATGTCAGGGGCTACGGGCGGGCCTACAAGACGGGCCTGATGCATGCCCAGGGCGATATCATCGTGACCTTGGATGGAGATCATTCCTATCCGGTAGACGCGCTCTCCTATCTGATCGAGGCGCTGCTCCACTCCCGGGTGGGCTTTGTTTCCGCATCCCGCTTCCCGGTTCAGAATCGGGAGTCCATGTCCCTGACCAGCTTGGTGGGCAACGTGGCCCTCAGCTTGATCATGTCGGTGCTGTTTTTGCGCTGGGTCCGGGACTCCCAGTCGGGGATGTGGATCTTCTTCAAAGGGGCCCTGGAGAAGATGGCTCTGGCCAGCGATGGGATGGCCTTTTCGGAGGAGATCAAGATCGAGGCCCTGCGCAACCGAGAAATCGGTTTCAAGGAGATTCCGATCAATTTTTCAAATCGTGCCGGGGAAAAGAAACTGCAGCCTTTCCGGGACGGCTGGAACAACTTGTTGTTCTTGTTCAAGAAACGCCTGTCGTGATGATCGAGATCGCCCCGCACGGCCCTCAGAAGGAAGCTCCCTCGGTGAACTGCCCGGTATGTGAATACCCACTGGCCCAGCCCAAGTATCGGCTGGATGACCGCTTCTTCCAGACGGCCCCAGGCGAGTTCGTCTTGCATCATTGCGCCAGTTGCGAATTGCTGTTCCAGCTCCAGACCCCCGAGCTGCTGGCGGCGCTGGACTCGTTTTACCCGGCGGAATACTGGTGGAAGGAGGTCGGGCGGCTGGGGAGCTTCGAGCGCCGTTATCGAGACTGGGTCCTGCGGCGCGACCAGCTGGGCTGGGTTCAGTCCGCTGCTGTGGCGTCGTCGGGGTGCCGCCGCCTGCTCGACATCGGCTGCGGAAGTGGGGCGTTCGTACGCCTGGCCCTCCAGGCGGGACTGGACGCCTACGGGCTGGAGCGCGCGTCCGAGGCTGCCCGGCTGTCGGAGCAGAACGCCCCCGGGAGGATCTTCGAGATGTCCGAGCAGGATTTGGCCGCTCGAGGAGAGCAGTTTGACATCCTCACGCTGTTCCACCTCCTCGAGCACGTCCCCGACCCGTTTCGCTACCTGAAACGGCTCCGAAAACTGCTCCGCCCCCAGGGCCTGATGTTCGTTCAGGTCCCCAATTCCAACAGCCTGCAAGCTCGAGTCTTCGGCTCGCGCTGGTACGGTCTGGACTGTCCCCGCCATCTGCACAACTTTTCTCTGTTCTCAGTGCTCCATCTCTTGGGACGCGCCGGATTCAGGATCTTGCAAGTCCAGCACTTCTCTTTGCGAGACAATGCACCCGCCCTCGTCTCCAGCCTCTTTCCCAGCCTGGATCCCATGTCCAGCCGGGTGCGTCGCCGCAAGTCGCGGGGCAGTCCTTCATCGCTGGGCTTGCTCGGGAGCACCACCTACCTCGCCATGGTCATGCTGGCTCAGCCGCTGGCCTGGCTGGAGGCCAAATTGAGGCGGGGGGCCACCGTGAAGATCCTGGCAAGTTTGGACCAATAGACAGTCAGCGTGGAGACATCGCCATGAAGATTTGCATGATCGGGACCGGTTACGTGGGGCTGGTCAGCGGCACTTGTTTCGCCGAAATGGGCAACGAGGTCATTGGTGTGGACATCGACGCCGCCAAGATCTCCCTCCTGCAGCGGGGCCAGGTCCCGATTTTCGAGCCCGGTCTGACCGAAATGCTCCAGCGCAACTCCCGAGAGGGCAGGCTCAGCTTCACCACCCGGCTCGAGCAGGCCGTGGAACAGTCCAAACTGATCTTCATTGCGGTTGGCACACCCTCAGCCTCGAGCGGAGCCGTTGACCTGAGTAATCTGCTGAAGGCCGCGCGGCAGATCGCCCAGGCCATGAGCGTCTACAAGATCGTCGTGAACAAGAGCACCGCGCCGGTCGGCACCGCGGAGAGAATACGCCAGGAGATCAGCCGGCTCACGAGCACACCTTTTCACGTCGTGTCCAATCCAGAGTTTCTCAAGGAGGGCGCGGCGATCGAAGACTTCATGAAGCCGGACCGGGTGGTGGTGGGCTGCGACGACCCTGAGCCGGCCGAGACCATGACCGAGCTGTACGCTCCCTTCACTCGAAGCGGAGCCCCCATCCTGGTGATGGACTGCCGAAGCGCGGAGATGACCAAATACGCCGCCAACGCGATGTTGGCCACGCGCATCTCGTTCATCAACGAAATCGCCAACCTTTGCGAGAAAGTAGGCGCGGACATCCAGAAGGTGCGGCAGGGGATCGGTCTGGACCCTCGCATCGGTCGCGCCTTCCTCTTTCCCGGGGTCGGTTACGGAGGCTCTTGCCTTCCCAAGGATATCGAGGCCTTGATCTCCCTGGCCCGGGAAAACGGTTACACTCTGGAGCTGCTCCCGGCAGTGCAGCGGGTCAATGAGTCGCAAAAGCTGATCCTGATCCAGAAGATTCTGGAGCATTTCAGCCCGGAGCCGGCCTCGGCCTCGGCCACCGCCGCGGCCCCTGGGGCCGGCCCGGCCGACTCGTCCACGGACCCGGCTTCGGAGATCCCCGGCTCGCCGCCGCGCCCGAGGCCCGCGGGCGGGCCGGGCTCAAAACCACTCCAAGGGCGTACTTTCGCCGTCTGGGGCCTCTCTTTCAAGCCGAGTACCGACGACCTGCGCGAAGCGCCCTCCCTGGTCATCGTCGAACGCCTCTTAGAACTGGGCGCCGAGATCCGAGCTTACGATCCAGAGGCGCTGGAGCCGGCGCGCAGGATTCTGGGGGATCGGATCGCCTATCTGGATTCCCACTACGAAGCCCTGCGAGGGGCCGACGCCCTGGTGCTGATCACCGAATGGCACGTGTTTCGAAACCCCGACTTCGCCAAGATGAAAACCTTGCTCGCACATCCGGTGATCTTCGATGGCCGCAATCAGTACAATCCCCGCGAGATGCGCCAACTCGGCTTCCAATACTTCGGCATAGGTCGGCCCTGAAGAGGCCTGCCGATTCTCCGGTGCTCGGCATGAAACCGCTGGTCAGCGTCATCGTCGTCAACTTCAACGGCGCCGCCGTGCTGCCGGCCTGTCTGGATTCCCTGGTCGCACAGTCCTGGCCCCACCGCGAGATCCTGGTCGTGGACAACGGGTCTCGCGACGCAAGTCGTGACCTGATCAGGGAGCGCTATGGCCGGCAGGTCCGGTTGATCGAACTTCCCGAGAACCGGGGCTTCGCCGGCGGAGCCAATGCCGCACTGACTCAGGCCGGAGGCCAGTTCATTGCGCTGCTCAACAATGACGCGCGAGCGGAGCCCGATTGGTTGGAGCGGCTGGTGGAAGCCATCCAGGAGTCCCCCCGGATCGGGATGTGCGCCTCCAAGATCCTCCTGGAAGCCGAGTCGAGGATCGACAAAGCGGGTCACCTGATCTTCTGGGACGGGCAGAATCGCGGCCGCGGGACCGGCCAGCCCGACCAGGGCCAATTCGATCTGCGGGAGGAAGTCTTGTGCCCCGATGGTTGTGCCGCTCTCTATCGCCGGAGACTGTTGCGTGAAACCGGGGGGTTTGACGAAGACTTCTTTGCTTATGCCGAAGACGCCGACTTGGGCCTGCAGGCCCGCTGGATGGGATGGCGTTGCCTGTACGAGCCGCAGGCCGTGGTCCATCACCGCCAATCCTCGACTACCGACCTGTACGCGGCGCAAAAGGTCTACTGGGTGGAGCGCAACCGGCTCTGGTTGGCCGTCAAGAACTTTCCCGCTCCTCTGCTGCTCTTCAACCCCGCGTTCACGCTCTATCGGTGGAGCTGGAATCTGCTGGCCGCCCTGGCCGGCCGTGGCGCGTCCGGCAGCTTCCGCCGCCAGGGGGGCTGGCTGCGCCTCTGGAAGACGCTGGCGCGGGCCGTCGTGGATGCCAGTCGGGGCGTGCCGATGATGCTCCGAAAGCGGCGCGAGTCGCGGCGCCGGCACAAGCTCTCCGATCGGGAATTCCTGGCGCTACTGTGGCGCTTTCGAATCCGGGCGCGCGAACTCGCCTTCCAGGATCGTCCGCCCCCACGCACATCCTAGAGCGTCAAATCCATCTCTGTCCCCGGACTCGGGGGCCCAGCCGGTTGAAGTAGCATTCGAATCGGCGTCATGAGGGAGCTGATGCCGACACCTTCTCGACCAGTTTGCGAAGGAGTCGAGACGATTCCCCCAGGTACTCACAGGGAACCACCGGCTGGGGCGGTCGGGTTGCAGCGCCTGGCATTTCTGTGGTAACTTGTCAGTTTTCACGCTGGCGTAGCTCAACGGTAGAGCAACTGATTTGTAATCAGTAGGTTGGGGGTTCAAATCCCTTCGCCAGCTCACCCTCGGGAATGGGCGCACACGAAAGCTGCCGGCCGGGGGCTGCTGGTAACCCAGCCGGGTGGTCGTCCTCGGGGTTGAGTATGCCAGTCACTCCAAAGACGAAATTGCGGAGGGGTGGTCGAGCGGTCAAAGGCAACGGGCTGTAAACCCGTCGACCTTCGGGTCTACGCAGGTTCGAATCCTGCCCCCTCCAGTCCCTCTTCCGCCGTGAGGCGGCCGCCAGAATCGCCGGGGCGGGCTGAACACGTGGAGGGCCGGGTTTTCAACTTGCTTTGAAGCCTCGTATTGGCGATAATGAAGGTTTATTCTTAGGAGGGCGGGAGTAACTCAGCTGGTAGAGTCATAGCCTTCCAAGCTATTGGTCGCGGGTTCGAGTCCCGTCTCCCGCTCCACGGGTTGTTCTGGAGGGTAGGTCGACAGAAAGTCTGCAAGTTATTTGAGCCCACGTAGCTCAGGGGCAGAGCGCTT
>JBFKLX010000151.1:0-14178 GCA_041630155.1 Acidobacteriota bacterium | reverse complement strand
TCCCACACGTTGGTTGCCCGGTTCCAGAGAACGACCGGCTCTCTCGGCGACTCCGAAGTGACCAGGATCTCGGTCCGTCCGTCGCGGTCCACGTCGCCGACCGCGGCATAGGGCCGCTCCGAACTGAAGCTGGGTTCGTCGCGTCCCCGATAGGAATGGTCGTAGGGAGCCGACCGGCAGAGCAACGGGGACTCGAACGCGAATGCCGGCGAAGTTCCGCTGCCAACGTTCCGGTAAAAGCTGCCTTGCCAGACCGAGGTGCCGTAGTTGGAAACGTAGGCGTCCAGTAAACCGTCCCCGTCGGCGTCCCAAAGGCGAATGCTGATTGCCTGATCCGAGTTGACGCCGTCGACCCATGGGCCTCCCTCCACCGGGTAGGGAGTTGGATTCTCGAAATCGAACAGCGGGCTCCCCGGGGAACCGGCGTTGAAATAGATTCCGCGGAACGAGATCAGGTCGAACAGACCGTCCGAATTGAGGTCTCCTTCGGAGAGACCCCGTTCCCCCAGGAAGCTGCGTACGTAGCTGCCGGTGAGGAGTTCTTCTTCGAAGTGCAGGTTCCCGGGACTGGACTGGTTGCGGTAGAGCCATGCGCGGGCTGGAACGGTCCCATCAGTCATCAGGATGTCCGGCCGGCCGTCTTCGTCCCAGTCGGCGACAGCAGGGAAAGGATCGAGGAAGAACCGTTCCTCGAAAGGGACCACTAGACCAGCAATCCTCAGCAAGGTCGGATCATTTGGCCTTTCCATGGAAAAGACATGGCGGCCCACAACGATCTCCCGCTTGCCGTCTCCGTCCAGGTCCGCCGAAGCGCAGCCCTCCCACTCTGCCCCCAACAAGGAGTAGGGGCTTCCCAACGAGTCGGTTCTCCGCACCAGAACGCCCTCGCCGAATCGATAGGGATGGCCGTCCAGGCCAGGGAAGAAGAACGCGGTGCCATTGAAGCTCGCCGCAAAGAGGTCGGCCAGGTCATCCCCGTTCAGATCGTCGACGCAAAAGCTGGCGTCCCTGGCCAGAGGCCGCACCAGATCGACTTCCAAGAGTGAGTTGTCGTCGGGAAGGACGAGTTCGTGCGCCCTATCGAAGGTGATGTCCACCACTCTTCCCAGAGGGTCGGCGGTGAGATTCTGAGCCGCGCGGATCAGCCTGGGGTGATCCCCGGCTCCTTCGAAAGTCTCCCCCTGCTGGAAAGACAGGCAAATCAATGACAGAAGGGGTACTCCGCCCAGAAGGGCCCGGCGCAACATGGGGTCCTCCCCGGTTACGTTTCACAGTCGCCTGGTGAAGGTCGGCAACGCAACCCGAATGGCTCCCCTCGCCACCTGCGGGGTCACCGCCCAAGTTCCCGAAGTATTTGGGCCACCTGCCCACTGTCGGCGGGGCGCAAAGGCGCCCCGTCCAGCGCGGGAGGCAAAGGGAGTTCCTGGGCACGAATCTACCAGGGGATCCGATCGGATTCAAGATCCGTTCGGAAAGTGACCGGCGTCCCCTGCCAACGATTTCAGGGGCGAGGCTCGAGCTTCGACTCGCCACCCGTGGCCGGCTCTCCTTCGGGACGAGGAGGCCTGCGCCGTTGAATCAACTTCTGAGTGGACCAGAAAGCCAGCGCCAGCTCCTGCCGCGCCTTGATCCCGGCTTCCAGCTCCCAGCAGTTGACGATCGCCAGCCGGAAGCCCCCGGGCGGCATGGCGTGTGCCCAGATCGGTTTGTCCGCGTGAAAGGTGATCTGGACGCTCGAGATGGCGGGGTGCTCCCGCAGGCGGTCCACCAGGCCCGGATCGGGATGCTCGTATTCGATCCCATGGGCGCCGAACAGCACCGTGCTGTAGCCGTCTCGCCGGCCCGCGTCGGGGAACTCCCAGACCCCCTCGGCATACAGCCGCACCAGAGCGTCGAGCCAGGCCGGCCCGTACAGGTCGGGCCATTGATCCGAGAAGCGAAGGTGGACTTCGATGATCTTGGAGCCGATCGTCTCCAGGTTCAGCATGCCGGTGTAGTCGCCCAGATGACGCTCGATCCAACCGGCGCAGTAGTCCTCGATGGCGGGCCGGCGTTCGGCCAGAACGATCCAGTAGTCGAACTTTCCCTGGCCCAGAGCCAATCCCACCACGTGTCGCCACCAGCGGGCCTTTCCCCTCACGACCGCCACGTCGGTGCTCACGTGCTCGCCTTCCAGCAACTGCATCCAGATGTGACCCGGACGAAGATAGCGCTGGTATTCAGCGGGCGTGCGCAGGACCCGGCTGCCCGTCCCCATGCCGCGCATGTTGTAGACGGGTTTGCTGAAGACCGGATAAGTCAGCGGGTCCAGCCCATGCAGCCCGCAGGCGAGACCCTGGCTCTCCGCCACCAGGAGTTTGTTGAATACCCAGCGGTGTTTGGGGTACAGACGGTAGGCGTCGCTCTCTTCAGTCGGGACCTCAACGTCTTTGGGGCAGTCGACGCCCTCGAAATAGGGCATGCGCCAGGGATCGCGTTCGATGATGGGCATGGATGGGGATTGTAGACCCGAGGTCCGACCGGCGCGTCAAAAAAGCATCGCTCGGGAGCCCTTCGAAGAGGCCAGCTCCCGTGATAAAAGAGGAGCCATGCGCGCCATGCTCTTCCATGGAGCGGGACAGCCGCTGCGAGAAAGCCAGGTCGACCGGCCCCAGCCCGAACGCGACCAGGTCTTGATTCAGGTCGAAGCTTGTGCCGTGTGTCGCACTGACCTGCACGTAGTCGATGGGGATTTGAAAGAGCCCAAACTGCCCCTGGTTCCTGGACACGAGATCGTGGGCCGGATCGAAGCTCTCGGTGCCGATGCGGGAGACTTGCGGGAAGGGGACCGGGTCGGCGTGCCCTGGCTGGGCTGGACCTGCGGCCGGTGCCGGTACTGCCGTCGCGATCGGGAGAATCTCTGCCGGCAGGCGCGTTTCACCGGATACACCCTGGACGGTGGATATGCCGAATACACCGTGGCCAACCACCGTTTCTGCCTGCCGATTCCGGGGTCTTACCCAGCCGTCCGAGCGGCCCCCTTGCTGTGTGCGGGCCTGATCGGGCACCGCTCCTTGCGCATGGCCGGTGACGCCCGCCGACTGGGCCTTTATGGGTTTGGCGCCGCCGCCCATATCGTGGCCCAGGTGGCCCGCTGGGAGGGCCGTGAGTTGTACGCCTTCACCCGGCCGGGAGACGACGCCTCACAACGGTTTGCGCTACGCCTGGGAGCTGCCTGGGCGGGCGGCTCGGATCAGACGCCCCCCGAGCAACTCGACGCCGCCATCATCTTCGCCCCGGTGGGCGAACTGGTCCCGGTTGCCTTGAGGGCGGTGGCGCCCGGCGGCACCGTCGTCTGCGGCGGCATCCACATGAGCGACATTCCCCGCTTTCCCTACGAATTGCTCTGGGGCGAGCGTACCGTCTGCTCAGTGGCCAACCTCACCCGCCAGGACGGCCTGGACTTCATGGAAATCGCCCCCCAGGTCCCGGTCGAGACCGAGGTCCGGCTCTATCCTCTGGAGGAGGCCAACCAGGCCTTGGAGGACCTGCGCAAAGGCCGCCTCGAAGGCGCTGCCGTACTCGAGCTCTCTCGAGGCGGGTCTGAGGCCGGCGAGCCGTGATGCCGGCATCTCGCCGGTCATTCTGCGGAAGGGCCTGAGATGGGCGCGACGGTTGATTCCGCTCGCCAGCCGTCCCGGCCCTGGAGCCTCGGACCTCGCACCTCAGCTACATCCCGTCTCTCCTCCCGCCGGAGTCTGGCTGAAGGTGGCTCCGGAGCGGTCGGTGCACGTAGCGCTGCCGGTGATCGGGGCGTCGGTATTGAAGACTCCGTTGCTGAACAGTCCCAGGAACACGTTGCCGTCAATGTCGGATGGGACTCCTTGGCGCCGCCCCACCCGAACGAAGGAATCCTGAAAGGCCTGAATTCCCCGGTCGGGCTCGCTGCCGATCGCGGTAAAGGTCGATCCCGCCAACTCCAGGGTGGAAGAACGGTTGATGAAGAGATATTGAGTTTCCACCGTCGAATTGAAGAAGGACAGATACGAGCTCCGATCGGCGTCCTCGTCGACCGAACCGGTGATCGTCGACGTGAAGTACCTCAGATCGCTGAAACCGGAGGCGAAGGAAAAGACGTTGTTGGCCACCGTCGAATCCAGGACGATGGTGCGCGAAAAGTCGACTGCTTGGGGCCCCAGGGGGTTGTTGGCGATGTCACAGCGCACCAGTGCCAGCGACGAATAGCGAAAGGAAAACGGGCCGTCCAGCGTGTTGCCGTGAATCCGGCTGTCGAACACGTTCACCCGGGAGTGGTTCCAGGCAACGACGGGGGCTTCGTTGCCCGAGAGGTCGGAGTTCTGGATCACTCCGTCGCTGGCCTCGAAATAGGCCCCGAAACCCTCTCCGAAGATAGGACCGTTGGAGTTGCCCGTGGCGGTGACCTCGTCCAGCATCAGATCCCAGCTCCTGACGGCGCGGAGGCCTTCAGTGGCTCCGGTGAGTGTGAGCTTGCGCAGCGTCAGCCCCCGCACGCCAGAGGCCTCCACGGCTGGTTCTGCGGGCAGCCCGCCGGCGTCCGGAGGGTCGATGGTGGCTCCCCCGGCCTCCTCGCCGCTCAGCGTCACGTTGTCCCGGCGGACCTTCACGGACTCCTGGCAGGTTCCGGAAATCTGGATCAAGACCGAGTTGCCGGTGGCTCGGCTCAGGGCATCGGTGACGGACTGGCCCAGCGCACACTTGACCTGAATGGTCTGCTGGGGTGGTCCTTGCTTGCCCGTCACCGTGTGCGTTGGCCGGCTGGGTTGGAGGAGCGGCTGGCCCGCATCGGGAAGCCGCGACAACTTTGATTCGATTCTCTCCCGGTTGAGGTTGGGTGATGGAGAAGTCGGACCGCTCCCCTGAGTTGCGCTCGAGACGATCAGCGCCGTGAAGGACAAGGCTCCGACAAACAGGGACGGGCGCGCAAGACGCCCTGAGGCTGTGAGACGCATACGAACCTCCTCAGGAGCTCCGGGGGCCCCAGAACCCAAAGACCCCGGATAGCACTCCGGAGCGCCACTGGAAAAGGACCACCCCCAGGCCTGGCTCAAACCGCTGGTCAGGGTGGGGTGTGGGAACGAGTGCTCTGCTGAAGCCGGATTATACGCTCGTCGAGCGCACGTTCAACCCCCAAAAGCTCCCCTCTCAAACGGGTACTCGTCAGCCCATTGGTTTCGAGCTATTGGCGTCCTTCTCCTTGCCTGTGTCTCGGTCGCCGACTTCGACCGGGATCAGGAAAACAGTGACGGACACGACCAAGGGCGGGGAGGTCGTGAACCTCGGCGATCCGGAGCGGCTTCCTTGAATCACAGCCGAAGCGCTTGTGCGGGGTCCAGAAAGGCTGCGCGCAGCGCCGGCGCCAAGGCTGCCACCAGCACTGCGGTCCCCAAGACAGCCGCGGCTGCAGCGACCGAGACGGGGTCATGGGCCTCGAGTCCGAAGAGCTGGGATTGAAGGTAACTGCCCAGGCCCAGAGCCAACGGGAGGCCCAGCACCAGTCCCGCCAACAGATAGAATGCTGCATCTCGCAGCACCAGAGTCAGGACCTCTCGCCGGCGGGCCCCCAGAGCCATGCGAACACCCATCTCGGTTCTTCGCCGGGTCACGCTGTAGGCGATCAGGCCGTAGAGTCCGACCGCGGTGAGCAAGGTGGCGATGGCCGCGAAAGCGCTCGCCAGGAGTGCGACGCTGCGTTCCAGTTCGACCCGACTGTCCCGGACCGTTGCCATGGTCTCCATGCCATAAACGGGAAGATCCGGGTCGAGGTCCCGGACGGTGCGCCTCACCTGTGGCCCCAGGACGGCTTCTTCGCGTGCTCCCAGCAAATAGAAGGTCATGGGCGCGAGGCTGTTTTCCTGTGAGTAGGGCGTGTAGGCGAAGGGTCTGGTTTCCTCGCGCAGGCTGGAGCTCTTCTGATTCTTGACGACGCCGATGATCTCCATCGGAAGGTCTTCGACGCCGCTCCCGCCGGCGAAGGACAGGCGGCGACCGAGGGGGTTTCGGCCTTCGAAATAGCGGTCGACGAAGGCCTGGTTGACTATGGCGACCTGGGGAGCGCCGGATCGATCGCCCTCCCGGAACTCGCGCCCCAGCAGCACGGGGATTCCCAGCGTGGCGAAAAAGCGGGGGCTGACCACGTTCCTCCTGGTGCTGATGTTTTCTCTGTCGGCGGCCTCGTATCCCTCCACACTCAGGCTGGATGCCATTTGCTGGTTTCCCAGCAGCGGCAGTTGCGTGGCCGCCGCATCCCGAACACCTGGAAGGGCCCGAAGGCTTCTTTGGAGCTCGTCGTAAAGGGCGTGCCCGCGTTGGGAGTCGTAGCCGTTCAGTGCGGGGTCGATCGAGAAGGTCAGGAGATGCTCCGTCCGGAATCCAGGGTCGAAGCGCTTCAGGTTGTGAAGGGTTCGAGCGAAGAGTCCTGCAGCCACCAGCAGGGCCAGCGAAAGAGCCACCTGAAGCACCACGGCTCCCTTGCGCAAATTGGTCGCAGTTCGCGATTCACCACCTGCCGTTTGCACCTTGAGCAGGGGAAGAACAGAGCTGCGGCTGGCCTGAAGAGCCGGCAGCAGGCCAAACAGGGGACAGGTTGCCGCCGCCAGAGCGAAGTTGAAGGCGACGACGCGGCCGTCCAACTCCAGGGCCAAGGCGCCTTCCCCCAGCCACGACCCCAGCAGACGCAGGGTCCAGAAGGCGATCAACAGCCCGGCGAGCCCCCCGGCAACGGCTACGATCGAGCTTTCCAGAAGAGACTGGCGAAGGATCTGCAATCGGCTCGCCCCCACAGCCGTTCGCACCGCCAGTTCCCGGCTCCGCGCCAGGCCTCTTGCCATCAGCAGGCCCGCCAGGTTGACACAGGCAATCAGAAGCACCAGTCCCACCAGGGCCACGACCGAGATCAGCGGCTCCTCGACCCGCTCCCGCAGGGTGTGGATGCCCTGCAACGCCGGGATGAGCAGCATTCTCCGCTCCCGAAACTCCTCCGGGTCCCGAATACGGTTGGCAAATTGAGCCAGTTCCTCCTCTATGATCGACTGAAACACCAACCGCATCGCCTCTTCGGCCTGCACCCGCGAAGCGCCTGGCCGGAGCCGAGCCAGCAGGTTGAGGTGGCGAACCATCCGCTCCGGCAGCGGGATGCGGTAGAGGCCGGGGATCATCTGTTTCCGCATGGCCAGCGTCATGTAAAGATCGGGAGCGCCACCGGAGAGCAGGCCCCGGAACTCCGGTCCAGTCACTCCGACAATCGTGACGGGATGTCCGTTGACCCGGATGCGGCGGTCGATCACGTCGCTGCCGGCATAACGGCGCGTCCAGAATTGGTGACTCAGCACGACCTGTGGGTGCCCCCCCTCGAGACGATCGTCCTCGGAGGTGAAGAGCCGCCCCAAAGCCGGCCGCACACCCAGCACCTCGAAGAAGTTCCCGGAAATCAGTTCTCCCGCCACCCGCTCCCCTTCATCACCATCGGCCAACAGGGCGCGCATCGAGGTTCTGGCGATGACTCCCTGGAAGACTCCGGAGCGCGCTTTCCAGTCCAGATACTGAGGATGGGAAAAGACGGTCTGCTGGTTGTCGGACATCGCCACACCTGGAGCCGGTGGGCCTTCGATCTCGAGAATCACCAGCTGTCGGGGGTCGTCGACGGGAAGAAGGCGCAGGAAAATCTGGTCGAATGCTGAAAAGACCGCTGAGTTGGGTCCGATCCCGAGCGCCAGCGTCAGAACGGCGACGGACGCATAGCCCGGGTTGTTTCTGAGCAGGCGTAAGGCGAAACGCAAGTCGCGAAACATGCCTTCTTCTCTAGCACGTTGTCTGAAGCGGGGTCCAGATCCGGCCGGTCGTCCGGATCACCGTCCCGAGCACGTCGGTCACGCCCAGGATCCCGCCGCCGCCGCAGGCGCCCTCATTAGAGATGCGTGCCCAGGGAGCCCGAGCGCCCACTTCGCCGTCGTTCCTTTTGAGGGTAGTATGGAGACCATGTTTGCGCCTGCCCTTCATCGTGCGAGTCGTTTCGTCCTTCTTCTCTCGACGCTTCCAGTCGCGTGGGCGGCAACAGCGGCTCAGCCGGGCGAGGGAACGCAACCGGCGGCGGGTCGAGACGTCCGCTTCGCCGCGGCAAGCGGCACCAACATTTCCCACTGGCTGTCTCAAAGCCGGCGGCGCGGCGAAGAGCGGCGCGCCTACTTCACGCGACGGGACGTGCAGTTTCTGGCCGGCCTCGGATTGGATCACGTTCGCATTCCCGTGGATGAAGAACAGCTGTGGGACGAGCAGGGGAGGGCCGACGAGGAAGCTTTTGCTTTGCTGAATGCGGCGCTGGACTGGTGTGACGAATTCGGCCTCAATGCCATCGTCGACCTTCACATCCTCCGTTCCCATCATTTCAACAGCCAGAACCGGCCCCTCTGGACCGAAGCCGAAGCCCAGCAGCGCTTCCTCGCCTGCTGGCGAGATCTCTCAGCGCGTTTGAGCGGGCGGGCCGTCCACCAAGTCGCCTACGAGTTGATGAACGAGCCGGTCGCGCCCGATCCCGAGGATTGGAATCGCCTGGTCGAGCGTGCGGTCCGCCTGGTTCGGGAACGCGAGCCTGAGAGGACCTTGGTGATCGGTTCCAACCGCTGGCAGTCGGTCGAAACCTTCGATCGACTGCGCGTCCCGGCCGGAGATCCCCACTTGATGCTGAGCTTTCATTTCTACCTGCCTTTCCCATTCACGCACTACCGCGCCTCCTGGACGAAGGTCGGTGAGTACCAGGGTCCAGTTCGGTATCCCGGTGAGGTGGTGGCGGACGAAGATTTGAAGGGCCTTCCCGCAGATCTGGCCGGCGCGATTGGGACTCGACGCCACTTCGATCGCCAGGTTCTGGAAGGACTGCTGGAAAAGCCGCTGGCTTTGGCCCGAGCCACCGGCTTACCGCTCTACTGTGGAGAATGGGGCAGTCTCCCGACCGTTCCGCGCCCGGACCGGTTGCGCTGGTATCAAGACGTGAAGGACATTTTTCAAAAACATGGCATCGGCTGGGCTACCTGGGATTACAAGGGATCTTTCGGCCTCCGAAACCAGGATGGCTCCCCCGATTGGGAACTGATTCGAACCCTGGGTTGGCCCGGGGGCCGCCCGTAGGGCTTCCGGGCCCGGACCGAACCTCTCAAGCGAGCGGCAGCGGGCGCCGGAATCATCCGACGGAAGATGGAGACTGTAGAGGGTAACGAGAAGCCGGAGTGCGCTCCCTCGCGACGATCATCCCCCCAGTGGAATGCTGGCCAAGTGAAGATTGCCGCCAGCCACCCGGTTCTCATATTCTGAGCAGGGGACGCTGAGTCGTCCCGACAGGAGGGTAGACACCTTGACAGAGATGAGCCCGGATACGATGCCGTCCGGCACCTTGCGCCAGGAACACCAGATCATTCTGCGGGTCCTGGGAGTGCTGGAGCGCCTGGTCATCCGTTTTCAGGAAGACGGCAGTTTCGAAAGCGACTCCCTGGAGCGCTGCGTGGAGTTTTTCCGCCTCTTCGCCGATGCCTGCCACCATGCCAAGGAGGAAAACCTGCTCTTCCCGGTGCTCGAGTCGCGGGGCATTCCGAGAGAGGGAGGACCCATCGGAGTGATGCTCTACGAACATGAGGTGGCTCGCCAGTTGACCCGGCAGATGGGGGAGGCACTGGAGTCTTTCCGGGCAGGTGAGGCCGACGCGACGGACACGTTCTGCGAGCACGCCCGGCAGTACCTCCAGCTCCTGAGACAGCACATCTTCAAGGAAGACAATGTGCTGTTCACGATGGGAGACCAGGTGATGAATCCCGCCGACCAGACCTCTCTCTGCGCTCAATTCGGAGAAGTGGGCTGCCGGGCCTTTGGTGGAAAAACCCGAGAACAACTGGAGGCGCTGGCGGGCGAACTGGAGCAGCAATGGCCGGGCCAGTCCGGTGCCGGAGCTTGACCTCTCGAGGCAAGCGGATTTGCCAGTGAATGCTTCTTCGACAAACGGGCGAGCCTGAGCCGCGTCGTCTCGCTCACGCCTTCCCATGAGAATCACCGGCAAGTGCCGGTGTCACGCAGCAAGCTCTTCGGGGGCTCAGCGGAGGAGGATGACCGGCTGGGGGAGGTCCTCCAACAGCCGTTGGAAGACTTCGCGATCGATCGAGGGGGGCGAGGCGTCGAGCAACACGACTCCTTCTTTCCGTCGCTCCAGTTCGTCCTTCAGCGAATGGGCCGCTTCCACGGCGTAGAACTGCAGATCGCCCTCCAGGCCGGACTGCTGCTGCAGTCGATCGGCCCACGCCATCTGGGTCTCCTGGGGAGTCTCCACCGGCAAGAGGATGGACAGCCGCCGGTGCTGGATCGTCGCGTGGCGAGCGGCCAGTTCGAAGGCCCGCTCACCGCGGGAGGCCTCGAAAAAGATCACGGCCAACTGGCCGTGCCTGGCGGGGCCGCCCTGCACCAGCATCAAGGTGCGGCAAGTCAGCGCCAGAGCGCGGGCAGTCGTGCCCATCCTCCGGTGCCGCCAGGGGGAACGTCCGCTCCGGCCCAGCACCAGCAGGTCGGACTGCTCTGCCGCCTTGGAGAGTTCCCGGGCGACGTTGCCACGGGCGACCTGAAACGAATACGTGATTCGGGCCCGGCTGCTGACGGCCACCAACTGAGCGCGGACCCGTTCGGCCTGGATTCGCAGGGCTCGCGCCAGTTCGGAGCGGTCCATTGCGGCACGCCGCGCCGTCAGGGAATCGACCTCTCCAGTGAGCGGGAGTTCGGCCAGGCTCCACAAGTCGGTGTCTTCGACGAACACTCCCAACAGTTCGGCTTCGGTTTCCGCTGCCAGGCGGGCCGCCTCGGCCAGCGCGGCCAGGCTGTGGGAGGAAGCGTCCAGCGCGACAGCGATCCGGCGCATCGGACTGGGCGGTTTCTTCTCGGCTTTCATGCAGATCCCCCCTGTCCGGCCTGCTCCGGCCGGCTGGACGCCAGGCGTTTGGCAAAGGTCTTCAGCTTGGCCTCGACCCGGTCATTGAGGGTCCCCTCTTCGAATTCGCCCGATTCACCGCGAGATCCCGCCGGCAGGCCCGTCAGGATCTCCATTCCCTGGTCCACGGTCTCGACCGGGTAAATGCTGAACTTTCCGGCCCGAACCGCCTCCACCACGTCCTGCCGCAGCATCAAGTGCTTGGCGTTGGCCGCCGGTATGAGAACCCCCTGCTTTCCGTTCAGCCCGCGTCGGGAACAGAGGTCGAAGAAACCTTCGATCTTCTGGTTGACACCACCGACCGCCTGGACCTGGCCCTGCTGGTTGACCGAACCGGTCACCGCCAGCCCCTGATGGATTGGAATCTCGGAGAGGGCCGACAGCAAGGCGTAGAGCTCAGCCGAGGACGCACTGTCGCCCTCGACTCCCGAGTACGACTGCTCGAAGACCAGCGAGGCGTGCAGCGACAGCGGCTGGTCTGTGGCATACCGGGCGCCCAGAAAACCCGTCAGAATGAGAACGCCCTTGGAGTGAATCGGGCCTCCCAGCTCGACCTCGCGCTCGATGTCGATCACCTCTCCTTTTCCCAGTCGGACACGCGCCGTGATGCGATTGGGGTAACCAAAAAAGAACTGGCCCAGGCCGACAACGGCCAGTCCGTTGACCTGGCCTGTCTTCTCTCCGTCCGTGTCCACCAGGATGGTACCTCGTTCCATCTGCTCGAGTACCCGCTGGCGGACCCGGTCGGATCGGCTAATATGGGCCTCGACGGCCTTCTCGACGTGGGACCGGGCGATCACCGGAGTCTCTTCTTTTCGCGCCCAATAGTCGGCCTCGCAGAGCAGATCTGAGAGGGGCGTCAGGTGAGTACTGAGCTTTTCGGCGTCACCCGCCAGGCGGGCTGCCTGTTCGATGACGCGCCCTACCGCCGACCGGTCCAGAGGGCGCAGCTCCCGCTGGCGCGCCAGCGTCCCGATCAGGCGGGCGAAGAGGTTTTCGGTGGCCGGGTTACGGTCTGCGATTTCCTCGAAATCCACATTGACCTTGAAGAGTTCGTTGAATTCGGGATCCAGGGCCGAGAGCAGGTAGTAGAGTACGCGATCTCCGACCAGAATCACTTTGACGTCCAGCGGAATTGGCTCGGGCTTCAACGAAACCGTGTCGATGAGGCTCAGCGCCTGGGCTGGAGACTCGATCCGGACGTGCCGCGAGCGCAAGGCCCTTTTGAGTCCTTCCCAGGCCAGCGGATGGATCAGCACTTTGGCGCAGTCCAACAACAGGTAGCCGCCGTTTGCCAGAAGGAGGGCGCCGGGCTTGATCAACGTGAAATCGGTGAGCAGGGCGCCAAACATCGACATGTGCTCGATGCGGCCCACCAGATTCGAATACGTCGGGTTGTCTTCGTAGACGAATGGTGCACCCTGCTGCTGGTGATGGTCCACCAGCAGATTCACCTCGTAACGCCTCGTGAAGGAGGATTCGCCGCCGGGAGGCAGCTGCGGCGTCGGCGCCTTCTGCCGCTCCAGGAACTGGTCGGTGTGGTCGAGCACGTCCGCCTCCAGGCCATCGAGGTGCTGCAGCACGCCCGGGATGTCCTGGTATCGCTTCTTCAAGTCGGCGATCCGATGACCCACCGCGTAGGCCGTCACCTCGCGATCCAGTTCCCGCACTTTCTCGCGGATGTCCTGTTCCCATTTGGGGACCTGCCCCAGAATCGGCTCCAGGTAGGCCTGCATCTCCTCGATCGCTTTGCCCAGGGTCTCCTTCTCGTCGGCCGACAGCTTCTGGAATTCGTCGGGGGAAATCACCTGCCCGTCGCGAACGGGGGCGAACGCGAAGCCCAGCGGCGTCCGCAAGAGGGTCAGGCCACGCTCCTGCGCCTTCTGGTTGAGATCGGAAAAGACTTCTTCCCGGCTTTCTTTGGATTTCTCCAGGATGAGCTGCTTGCGGGTCTGATATTCCTCGCTCTCGAAGACGGCGGCAATCGTGGCTTTCAGCTCCTGGACCAACCTCTCCATGTCCCGCTTGAACTGATGGCCGTTGCCCGGGGGCAGCTCGAGGGCACGTGGTTGGTCGGGCAGCTCGAAGCAGTTGACGTAGCACCAGTCCGACGGGGTCTCTTCCTCCCGGGCGCGCGACTCGACGAGCCGGCTGAGGACCGAGCGCTTCCCCATGCCGCTGGGTCCCAGGCCGAATAGATTGAAGCCTCGCTGGTCGATGTCGAGTCCGAATCGAGCAGCTTCGAGGGCCCTCTCCAGACCGATCGAATCGGTCACCTCCGGCAGTTGCTCGGTCGTCTCGAAGTCCAACTGCTCGCTTTCACAAGTCTGGTAAAGCGCCTCCGGGGGCAGTGGTGTCAACGGCATGTTCACCTCACTCGCGCGCAAACAGATCTCAGCCCACGTCTACAGAGTCAGCAGCATTGCTCGTCTTGTCAAGTGGGCGGGTCGTTCACGTCCGTTTCGCGTCACAAGAATGCTGCCCCACCGCGACGCACGCTCGGCACTCTCGGCCGCGAACACTCGCTCATGAGACCCCAATGGAATCCGACCCCCTTTTTCATGCGAGCCCACCTGCGGTGCCGGGATCAAACCACTGCCCGCACAGGGCTCCCAGGCGTGACCGGGATGGAATCCCACTTACTGCGGCTGGTCCCGCATCCGCAAGAGAATGCTTCGAAGGCGGGTGCTGGCCAGCCACCACCTTCAATCCGATTCGCCGGTCCAGCTCCCCGACCGTGACTGCGTTCCCGGTGCTTCCGAAGGGCCTCCGTAGGGTCCCCCCGAAAGTTCCCCTGTCCCCAGTGCTGCGAGGTCCTCCAATGAAAGTTCCCCTGTCCCCAGTTGCGAGGGCTCCCCTCGACTGGTCTCTGGTCCGGTTACCCTGGTCCGGTTACCCTGCCCTGTCCCCAGTGCGTCGGCAACATCGCCAGTCAGTTGCCCCGTCCCCAGTCCGTGAGTTGTTAGTGAGTTGTTAGTTCCCTGTCCCCGGTTGCGAGGGTTGCCCTCGAAAGTTGCCCTGTCCCCAGCTCCGAATGCCAGACCTTCCAGAGCGTCGGTGCAGAAGTTCCCCCGGTGCGAAAGCTCCCTCTTGTCCCCTGTCCCCAGCTCCGGAAGGCCATTTGCCCTGTGCCCAGTTCCCCGGGGGCCCAATCCAAATGCCGAGGTCCTCCGTAGTAGTAGGTTCCCCTGTTCCCGGTTCCT
>JBFKLX010000150.1:0-14234 GCA_041630155.1 Acidobacteriota bacterium | reverse complement strand
GACGACGTCGGCCCAGGTGACCACGTCGGCCCAGGTGACGACATCAGCGGAGGGGCCATGATCTGCCCAGGTGACGACGTCGGCCGAACTGGCGGCCTGTGCCCAGCGGTAAAGATCGAACGGCCGGATGGTTTCCGACCAGGATTGGCCGGGAGCCCCCCGGGAGGCCAGCGGCGTCACCAGCAGCAGCCCTCCGGTGGCGACCAGGCCTCCAGGGCTGACCCACTCGCCTTCACTGAGTGGCCAGCCCATGGTGAGGTGCTCGCGGTTGGCGTCTTGGCTGGAAAGCCAGCGGGCCAGCGAGAGGGCGTCCGGGATGTTGAGCATGCCGTTCCCCTGCTCGAACGGGTGCAGGTTGTGCAGTTTGGTGGCGGTCGCGTACAGAATGAACCGCACCATTTCGGGTGAAAGATTGGGATTGGCCTGCAACAGCAGGGCCACCGCACCGGAGACGAACGGTGTCGCCATGCTGGCGCCGCTCAGTTCGATGTAAGAGCTTCCCACGATCCGATCCGGGTGGGCCTCAGCCAACTTGCTCCACGGGCTCAGCGCGCTCACGATGCGATTGCCGGGCGCTGAAATGTCGGGCTTGAATGCATTGGACTGAAAACTGGGCCCACGAGACCCGAACGAGGTGGCAATGTCGTCTCGGTGGCTCAGGGTGTTGCGCGTGTTGACCGGATAGACCGCAATCACGGAGGGGTCGGTGGCCGGGCTGACGACCGAGCCCCAGATTTCGTCGTACGCGCCGAACTTGCCCAGGTTCCCGGCCGAGGCAACCGTAACGATCCCCGCATCGACCATCCGCCGCACCGCCTGGCACAGCGGGTCCTGCCAATAGGCTTCGGAAGGGGGGCGGCTCAACGAAAGGTTGGCCACACGGATTCCTTGGGCGTCTCGATTCTGGATGACCCAATCAATCGCTTGAATGAGCCGGCTGGTCCGGCCAGTCCCGTCACTTCCCAGGACTTTCACGTCGATCAAACGAACCGCCGGGGCCACGCCGCCGAACTTCTCGCCCTTTCCGGCCAGGATCCCGGCCACGTGAGTCCCGTGCCCGTAGGAATCAAAGCCCATCCTCTGCCCTGCCGGGCTCTTGTGGCTGAAGTCGACGGCCACTCCGCGCCCGAGCGCGGCCTCGACTTCCGGATGAGGATGAATGCCCGAGTCGAACACGGCCACCCCGATCCCTTCGCCCGTGAAACCGAGTTCCCCCGCCACGTCCGCGCCAATCGTTCCCAGGAATGTCTGAGCGGGAAGGTAGTCGCTCCCCGCCCGCACCTCATGACTGGCACGAACCAGCGTGTCCACCGTGATGAAAGCGATCCCGTCCAGCTGAAGAAGACGCTCGATCTGGCGAGCCGTGAGCCGGGCACTGAAGCCTCGAATCAGTGGAAGCGATCGTCCTCCCCACCGTTCCGGTCCCCCGGGTGCGAGTTCGAGGTCTGCGTTGGTCTGGATGATCACGGGAAGCGGGTAATCGTAGGCGGGATGGCCTGCCAGGAATGCGACCTCATCGAGCAATGCCGTTGAGATCCGCGCCGGGTCCAACCGGCCTTCCCAGGGGGCCAAGGCCAGAACCGAGGCCGTGAAGAAAGCCATCACGATCACCCATAGGGCCAACTGCGGCCTTGGACCCTTCTTAGGGTGTGCGCGCCCAGGGTAGCGTTCCATCTCCTCACCCTCCTTTGCAAGCTCCAACCAAGACAAAGTTTTAGGTTCAAAGACCCCGCTTTGTCAAAAGCTCACTTCAAAGCAAGGTTTGCCGACCTCGCTTTTCTTTATCGAATGGAATTGTGTTGGTAGTTTTAGGAGGCCCGCAGTCTCCAAGCTACCCAACTCCCCCGGAAACCTTTTCAGCTTCCTCGACCCCGTTAGTATAGTGTAAATAGATCAAGAGACTTCCAGAAGTCAAGAGTCTGATTTCAAATGGGCGAAAAAGGCGACTCTACCAGCGCCTCCCGAAGCGTCGCCAGGATCTTTCCATAAAGCAACAAGATCAAGAGCTGAAACGATTTACGGGATCCATGCCGCGTTCACTTTGGAGGAGATGCGATGCCTGAAAATCTGAGCAGATTCGCCTCTTGCTCCCGTCAAAATTTTGACGGTCGCCCCCGCTCGCCGGCAATCAGCGCAGGGATGTGATTTCCTGGGATCAGGACTTATTTTTTGATTTCCCGAACTTTTCTCGGTCAGACTTAAGATTTAGATGAAACGACTTGACTCCACCACTAAAAGACAGTTAAATAAAATTTCCAACTCCTGAGGGCGTGTTAGCAGCGCTTGGGTTTTCTTCTCGGACGCTGCTCACCCGAGCCCGCTCTCATTGATGATTCCGGCGAGGAACGGGGGCGTTGTCGCCGGAGCCGAAACAGGGTTCGTCCGGATCGTCTCCGTCTCGATTGCAGGTGTGATCAAAGGTGGAGGTGTCTGCAGTGGGCCCCATCGATTCCGGTCCGGGAGGAAGGCATGAGTTGGCATCGCATCGTAGATTGCATGGGCAGGTCGAATGGGGCGGGAGGCCGCCAGGATGCTCGGGAGGTTGCCCCTCAGCGGCTGGAAGCTGCCGAAGGATTCGGTGTTCCGGCGGCGGCGCAGGCGCGGCGCAGTCTGTCAAAGCCTCGGTTGGATCGACCGGGCCCAGGTATCGAAGCAGCCGCCGGGAAAGGGGGACCCCGGCGGGCGGCGGGGGGGCGGCCGGGGGACGGCAGTGAAAATGGCCTTCGGTTGCCCGGCGGCACGCTGATCGTGGGACGGCATCCGCGAATGCTGGAGCTATTCCGACAAGTTGGGCGAATCGCTCCCCGGCATGTCACGGTTTTGATCTGTGGAGAGACGGGGACGGGCAAGGAGCTGGTGGCCCGGGCGCTGCACGAGTTGAGTGATCGGGGGGGAGGTCCATTCGTGGCAATCAACTGTGCAGCCTTGCCGGGGAGCTTGATCGAAAACGAGTTGTTCGGGCATCAGCGGGGCAGTTACACGGGTGCCACACAGACCAATCGGGGGCTGGTGGAATCAGCCACCGGCGGCACCCTGTTCATGGATGAGGTCTCGAGCATACCCTTGGAACTCCAGGGCCGGCTGCTGCGGGTGTTGGAGGAACGTTCGGTGCGCCGGCTGGGGGACTCCCTGGAGCGCCCGGTGGACGTGCGTGTCGTGGCGGCCACCAATCGTCCCCTAGAGCAATTGGTCGAAAGAGGTCTCTTTCGGCAGGATTTGTTTCACCGCTTGCACGTGGTGCGTCTCCGGCTGCCGACGCTGCGGCGAAGGAGTTCCGACATTCCTCTGCTGGCCGAGTTCTTTCTGGCCCGGTTGCACCGGCAGTTTGGAGAAGCCAAGCAGCTGAGCGCGGCGGCCTCCCGTTCCCTGATGGTGCACCCCTTTCCGGGGAATGTCCGTGAGCTCCTCAATCTGATCGAAAGCAGTTATCACCTGAGTGAGGAAAGCGTGATCTACCCCAGCCACCTGGAGCCTGGCCTGCAGGCGTCACCGGGGGCCGACGGGAGCGAAACTCAGCCCAGCGATTCGCTGTACGATCGGCTCTGCAGCGGCCGGGCGGACTTTTGGAAGGACGTCCGGAGCCCCTTCCTGGCGCGGGACCTCAACCGGAGGCAGGTGCGGCGGATCATCGCACTGGGGCTGGCGGAGGTGGGAGGGAACTATCGCCGTCTGGTCCCCCTGTTCCGGCTTCCCGACAGGGACTATCATCGTTTCCTGGCATTCCTTTCGCATCACCGCTGTAAGCTGGATTTCCGCCGTTTTCGGAGTTGAGCGGAGGGACGTACTCACCCCAACCTCTCACCAGGTATCCTGCCTGCGCTTTTCAGCCTGTCCGGCGAGACGAGTGGGGGAGACCGGGGCGGAGCCGGGGGAGGATCGCCAACTCTCGGCTCCACCCCGGTCTCAGGGGGGGACTGGGTTTCAGGGTGCGACCTTCTGCCGCAGAAAGGCCGGGATGTCCAATTCCGGGCGATCCCCCGGGCTTTCCCGGCGGGCCAGCCGCAGCGGTGCCGGGCCGATCACTTCTCCCGGCTCGCTTTCCTCCAGGAAGGGCGACTCGGGAAGGGCCGGTTCAGAGTCTTCCTCGGCACGCCCGAAGCCGGTTGCAATTACGGTGATCTTGATCTTGTCGCCCAGACTGTCGTCGAAAACGGAGCCGAAAATGATGTTGGCGTCCGGGTGAGCCGACTCCTGGATGATCTGGCTGGCTTCACTGACTTCGTGCAGGGTGATGCTCTGGCTGCCGGTGACGTTGATCAGCACGCCGTGTGCGCCATTGATCGTGGTGTCTTCCAGCAGGGGGCTGCTGATGGCTTTGCGTGCCGCCGTGGCGGCCCGGCTCTCGCCTTCCGCCACGCCCGTACCCATGAGGGCCATCCCCATGTCGGTCATGACCGTCTTGACGTCGGCGAAATCGAGATTGATGACTCCCGGAACCGTGATCAGATCGCTGATGCCCTGTACGGCCTGGCGCAAGACATCGTCGGCGAACTTGAAGGCCTCGGCCAGCGAGGTGCCGGGTGGCAAAGTGCTGATGAGCCTTTCATTGGGAATGGTGATGACGGTGTCGGAGCTCTCTTTGAGTTCCTGCAGGCTCTGGTCGGCCTGGCTGGAGCGCCGCCGGCCCTCGAAGTTGAAGGGCCGGGTCACGACTGCGACCGTCAGGGCACCCAGCTCGGTCGCCAGGCTGGTAACGATGGGGGCCCCCCCGCTGCCCGTACCGCCGCCCAGGCCGGCAGTCACGAAGACCATGTCGGAGCCTTCCAGCAGGTCGATGATCTTTTCGGTGTCTTCGAGTGCGGCCTGGCGGCCGATCTCCGGGTTGGCGCCGGCCCCCAGCCCCTTGGTCAGCTTGGCGCCGAGCTGGATCTTGATGGGTGCGTAACAGAGGCGAAGCGCCTGCAGGTCGGAGTTGGTCGCAATGAACTCGACGCCCTCGATGCCTGCTTCGATCATCCGGTTGACGGCGTTGCAGCCGCCCCCTCCGATGCCGATGACCTTGATTCGCGCCCCCTGTGGGGGGCTCTCTTCGAATGCCAGTCGTGGGTTGCGATCCTGTTCAAAGTTCAAGTCCTGATTCATGGGGCGATCCTCCTTGCTTTACTGCTCGGGCTGGTTGGGAAGAGCCCGATCGGTTGCCGCTTCATCCAATCTTCTCCAAAATCCATTTCTTGACCCGCTGGCCCCGGGTGGAACGAGTGATTTGGCCCCGGGGGAGGGGCGGGATATCTTTGCTCTGGGTGGTCCGCGCGTACTCGAGAATGCCCAGAGCGGTCGAGTAGGCGGGATCGAAGTACGGACTGTCGGACGGCACGACGTTCATGGGGTAGCCGATGCGCACCGGCATTCCGAGAATCTGCTCGGTGCGCTCGGCCAAGCCGGACAGCAGGGAACCGCCGCCGGTGAGGACGACTCCGGTCAGCAGCTCCCGCCGCACCCCCAGCCCCTCGGTGATCCCGGCGATGGACTCGAGGAGCTCGTCGCAGCGCGCCTGCACGATGCGGCAGAGCTGGCGTCGCGACACGGTCCGCCGGCGCCGCGTTCCCACCTCGCTGACCTCGACGAACTCTTCGGAGGGGACACTCTCCGGGTACACGCAGCCGGCCTGCTTCTTGATCTGTTCGGCGTCCTCGATAGGAGCTTTCAGGCCCAAGGCCAGGTCTTTGGTGATGAGGCTGCCACCCAGCGGCAAGACCTGGGAGTGCCAGATGCAACCCCGGTCGTAGATGGCTACATCGGTCGTGCCTCCCCCGATGTCGACGACTACGACCCCCATGTCTTTCTCGTCTTCGCTCAGAATGGCCTCGGCGGAGGCCAGTTGCTGCATCACCACGCCGTCGACCACCAAGTCGGCCCGGTTGATGGCGTTGACGATGTTCTGCACCACCGCCGAGGCGTTCAGAACGACGTGAAGCTTCACCGCCAGCTGCTGCCCGCACATTCCCATTGGATTGTCGACGCCTTGCTGGTCGTCGACCTGAAAGTCCTGAGTCAGAACATGAATCACTTCGTAGTTGTCGGGGATTTTGACCTGGGTGGCGCTCGAGACGACGCGGCTGACGTCGTCGCCGTTGATCTCACCGCCCTTCCCCCGCACTTCGGTCGTGCCGATTCGATTGACCCCGCGGAGGTAGCTGCCCCCGATGCCGACGTAGGCGGAGTCGACCTCCATCTCCGAAACTTCCTCTGCCAGGCTCAACGAGGTCTTGATGCTGGCGATAGTTTCGGAAAGGTTGACCACGATCCCTTGCTTGAGTCCCTTGGAGGGGTGGGTTCCAGCGCCCAGCAGCTGCAGTCCGCCATTCTGCAGGCGGCCGATGACCGAGCAGATCTTGGTCGTCCCCACGTCAATGCCGGCGATCAACTGTTTCTTTCGCATGATCCCTCAGGAAGTCTCCGTGATCTGAGTCTTTTGAGCGGTCGAATGGGGTGTCTGGACGATGATCCGGTTCTCGAAGCTCACGTCCACCGACTCGATAGCGCCGTGCTGCTTCTGCAAGCGGTCCAGCAGGGGGAGCTGCGACAAGAAAGTCTGGAATCGCTGGGCGTAACGTTCGTGGCCCAGGACGACCGGAATGGCCTTGCGGGTCGGGATCACAGCGACTCTCTGCACGTCCGAGACGTCGATTTCCGAGAGCTGGGAAACCAACTCGGGGCCCGCGGCCTCCATTTCGGCAACGATCTCCAGGTAGACCCCCATGCGCAGCCGGTTGTCTTCCTGGGCGTTTTCCAGTGCCAGGTTCTTCAGGCCCTTGACGATGGGTCGGTCCAGGCCGCTGTACTGGGGTCCGAAAGCATCCAGGAGTCTTCCTTCCGCGTCGACGATCCGAAGCTCGTCGTCGATGGCCGCCACTGCCACCGGCTCGCGCTCGCTGACGATGATCCAGAGAGTGTCGGGCAGCTGGCGCCGCACCGTGGCGCTCCGGACCCAGTTCTCGGCCTCCACGAGTTGCCGGACGTGGTCCAGTTCGATGAAGATCGGGTTGCTGGGGACCATCTTCGTGATCAACTGGTGGAGCGCCTCGCGATCGAGGCGGTCCACACCCTGGTAGCGAATGTGCCGGAGTTGGAAATGCTTGGAATCGACGAGCGAAGCACCCAGCAACAAGATCCCATAGACGGCCAGGGCGCCGGCCAGGGTGGGCAGTCCGATTTTCAGCCCCAGGCGCAGCTTCCGTGTCCAGCCCCTCTTTGATGGATTCTCTTTCGATCTAGTCAAGGAACGCTTCTCCTATCTTCCAGACATCACCGGCACCCAGGGTGAGCAGGGTGTCACCGGAGGTCAGGTGGCGCTGGAGCAAAGTGATCAAATGGGTTCGGTCCGGAGCGTATTGAGCCGGGCGCCGGGCCGCGATTTCTTCGGCCACCACTTGCCCGTCAATGCCCGGAATGGGTTGTTCGCCGGCGCTATACACGTCCATCACGTAGACCTCTTCAGCCAGCTCGAAGCAGTCGCCCATGCGGCCCCGCAGATCTTGGGTCCTCGAAAAACGGTGCGGCTGGAACACCACGACCAGCCGCCGGCCGGAGGGCCGGCACGCTTCCAGAGTCGCCCGGATTTCGGTGGGATGGTGGGCGTAGTCGTCGATCACCCAGATCCCATCTCGCTCGCCCCGGAAATGGAGACGCCGATCTGCTCCGCGAAAGGCGGCCAGAGACTCCTGAACCGCAGAGAAGGGGAGGCCGAGCCACCGGGCCACACCGATCACCGCCAGGGAATTGGAGACGTTGTGCCGGCCACAGACTGCCAGCTCGACCGTGCCCAGACCCTCGTCGTCCAGGCAGCACTCGAACCGCGATCCCGAGGACTCGAGGATCAGGCTTCGAGCCTTCAGCCGGGCGGGTGAATCGAGACCGTAGGTCAAGAGTGGCCGATCCACGCGGCGCAGGACCTCGGCCAGCCGCGGGTCGTCCGAGCAGGCCACCACGCTTCCGTAAAAGGGCACCCGATTCATGAACGACAGAAACGCCTCTTGGAGGTCGTCCACATCCCGATAAACGTCCATGTGGTCCCGATCGATGTTGGTGACGACGCTACAGATCGCGGGGAGCCGAAGAAAACTGCGGTCGCTTTCGTCGGCCTCCGTCACCACGATCTTGCCTTGTCCCAGGCGGGCATTGCCGCCGAGTCGCTCCAGGCGCGCCCCAATCAGGGCGGTGGGATCGACCCCGGCATCCACCAGGACCTGAGCCAGCATGGCGGTCGTCGTGGTCTTCCCATGCGTGCCCGAGACCGCGATCCCGATTCGATCGCGCATGAGTTCCGCCAGCACCTCGGAGCGGTGGACCCTGGGCAGGCTTCGAAGACGAGCCTCTTCCAGCTCGGGATTTCGGGGCGGGACGGCAGTCGAGAAGACCACGACTTGCGCCCGGCCCAGGTGGGAGGCCCGATGCCCCTGCTCGACGCGCACTCCCAGCCCGCGCAGCCTCTGGACGGTCGAACCCGCCTCCAAGTCGGATCCCGAGACTTCGAATCCCGACTGAGCCAGGATTTCCGCCAGGGCGCTCATCCCGACCCCACCGATGCCCACGAAGTGGAAGCGTCTCAATCCCAGTTCTTCGCGCAGGAACTCACGGATCACGGGTCACCTCCCGTGATTTCGTCCATCAACTGGACGATGCCTGCGGCGCTCTGGGGCCGAGCCAGGGCTTTGGCGGCCCGCCCCATGGCCTGCAGGCGGTCGCGGTCGGCCGCCAGCTCGAGGATCGTCCGTGCCAGATCTTCGGGCGTGGAACTCGGCTGTTCCAGGACCAGCGCCGCATCGCGCCGCTCCAGCGCCCGGGCGTTCTTCAGCTGGTGGTTGTCGGCGGCCTGGGGGTAGGGGATGAGAAGCGCCGGCCGCCCCGCAGCCGTGATCTCGGCAATCGTGGATGCTCCCGCCCGCGCTACGATCAGGTCGGCTTGCTCGAAACGGTGAGGCATGTCCTCGATGTAGTCGAGCACTTCCGCCTCGATTCGGTGTTCGCGATAGGCCTGCTGGACAGCGGTACGGTCGTCCGGGCCGGTCTGGTGGACGGCGCGGAGGGGCAGGCCGCGCAGCCGGGGCAGGGCCCCGCAGAGGAGCTGGTTGATGGGGTGGCTGCCCCGGCTGCCCCCGAACACCAGCAGATCCAGGATTCCGTCCGTGAAGACGGTCGTGTCGATTCGATGGAACTCCTCCCGGATGGGAATTCCCGTCACGCGCACTTCTCCCCGAAACCAGCGGGTGGTCTCCGGAAAGGCCACGGCGGCCCCCTGACTGAATCGAGCCAGCCAGCGATTGGCCAGGCCCGGAGTCGCGTTGGGCTCGATCAGCAGCCTGGGAATCCCCCGCCAGCTCGCCGCCAGCACGACCGGTCCCGAGGAGTATCCTCCCAGTCCAACGGCCAGCTCGGGCTGGAAGCGCCGGACGATTCGGTCGGCTGCCCACAGGCTGCCGGGCAGCTGAGCCAGGCTGGAGAGCTTCCGGCGCCAGGACATTCCTTGCAGTCCTCCGATCCGGATCGTTTCGAGCGGAAAGCCGAGCGGTGGAAGGATGTGGTTTTCCAGTCCCGTCGGAGTGCCCACGAAGAGAGCCTCCACTGCTCCCGTTCGATGTGTTCTCAGCCAGTCCCGGATGGCTACGGCCATGTAGACGTGTCCTCCCGTTCCTCCCCCGGCGAACAAGATCCGTTCAGGCATCGGATTCCTTCATCCATCGACGACCTCCCTCGGCCCGTGAAAAGCGTGAGATGTTGAGCAGAATGCCGATCGCTGCCAAATTGCAGAGCAAGGAGGAGCCTCCCACGGAAAAGAAGGGGAGGGGAATTCCTTTGGGTGGGAGCAGGCTGACCACCACGCTCATGTTGACCAGGGCCTGCAGCACCACCATGGCCACGATCCCCAGGCCGAGAAGGGTCCCGAGCGGGGTGTCGGCGCGCAGCGAAATCTTGACCCCCCGCCAAAACACGAAAAAGAATGCTGCGACCAGCAAGCCGCAGCCGATCAGTCCCAATTCTTCCCCCACGATCGCGAAGATGTAGTCGGTATGCGCTTCGGGCAGGAAGAGCAGCTTCTGCTTGCTTTGGGCCAGACCCACACCCTGAACGCCTCCGGATCCGACAGCGATCAGGCTTTGCCGGATCTGGTAACCCACGCCCAGAGGGCTCTCTTCGGGGTCGAGGAAGGCCAGCCACCGCTCCCGGCGATAGGGGACGGCCAGAACCAGTGCCCAGAAGGCAGGAAGCGCCACGGCGGCGGCGCCCCCGAAGAAGCGGAGTGAAAGCCCTCCCAAGAACAGCATGACGGCGCAGATGGCGGCGATGACGGCCGCCGTCCCGAAGTCCGGCTCGAAGAGAATCAGACCCAGCACGGCCGCGGTCACGACTGTGTAGGGGAGCAGCCCTCGCCAGGTGGAGAGCCGCGATCCGCACCCGACCAGGAAGCGGGCGGTGAAGAGGACCATCGCGAGCTTGGCCAGTTCCGAGGGCTGGCCACGGATTCCCGCCACCGAGACCCATCTCTGAGCGCCCTTGACTTCGGGAAAGAAAAAGACGCCCAGCAGGGCCAGCAAGCTCAGCGCCAGCAGGCCGTAGACGACCTCGGGGCGCGTGAAGAGGCGATAATCCAGGTGCATCGTAGCCAGCAGGATCAGCAGCCCCAGCACCGCGAAGAGCAACTGCCGGTAAAACACCTGTGCGTCTCCGAAACGCACCGAAGAGGTGCTGAACACCATCACCAGGCCGCACCCCAATAGCAGCAGGACGGCCACCAACAGGGCGGTGTCGAACGGAACGCGCCGGGTCATGGCTGAGCCTCCTCCCATTCCCGTCGCAAGTCTGCAACGGCCTGTTTGAAGACCCGGCCTCGGTGCTCGAAATCGTCGAACATGTCGAAGCTGGCACAGGCAGGAGCCAGCAGCACGACCTCGCCTGCCCCGGCCTGCAGAAAGGCCTCACGGACGGCCTCCGGCAGCGTGTCCGCCTGCTCGAGCCGAGCCGCTCCTCCCAGCGCCTTCTCGAGTTTGACCGCCGCTTCCCCGATCAGGAAAATGGTTCGCGCCCTGGCCTCCACGAGCGGCCGCAGACTGGAGAAATCTCCTCCTTTGTCCCGCCCGCCCATGATCACCAGCAGGGGCTCCTGGAAAGCCTCCAGGGCCTTGCAGGCCGAATCGACGTTGGTGGCCTTGGAGTCGTTGAAGAATTGCACCCCGCGCAGGGTGTCGACGTATTCCAAGCGGTGCTCCACGCCGCTGAAGGAGCGGAAACATCCGGCCATCCCGGGAGCCTCCAGCCCGGACACCAGGCCTGACGCCGTGGCCGCCAGCACGTTCTCCAGGTTGTGAACTCCTCTGAGGCGGACCTCGGAAGCGGGCAGGATGGGGATTTTCCGCCCCTCTCGCCGCGCAATGATCCAACCCTCTTCGAGAAACACTCCCTCCTCGAGCCGTTGCCGGCGGCTGAAGGGAAAGACGGTCGAGGAGCGGCGAGCGATCATCTCCAGGAGCGCCGGGTCGTCCCGGTTCAGGATGGCGAAATCCTCCGGGCCCTGGCGGTTGAAGATTCGTTCCTTGGCTCGGGCATAAGAGGCAAAATCGTAGTGCCGGTCCAGATGATCCGGGGTCAAATTGAGCAGGATCGCCACGCGGCACCGGAATCGGTGGATGTGTTCCAACTGAAAAGAAGACAGCTCCACCACGTAACTGGTGCCGGGCTGGGCGGCCTCCCCGGCCAGTTCGGTGAGTGGCCTTCCAATGTTGCCGGCCACCCGGACGGGCCTGCCTGCCTGCCGGAACAGCTCTCCAATCAAGGTGGTTGTCGTGGTCTTTCCGTTGGAGCCTGTGACACCGACAAAGAAGCCGTTCATGCAGCGAAACGCCAGTTCGACCTCCGCCCAGATCGGCTTGCCTTGGCGTCGCGCCTCCTGGAGGCAGGGCTGGTCGGACGGCACTCCTGGACTGACTACGATCAGATCGGCATCCAGGAAATCTTCGCGACGGTGTTGGCCGAGCGTCAGCTGGGCGGGGCCCTCGAGGCGCTCCAGGCGGTCTTTCAACGCATCGGCGTCCCGCAGATCGGTGAGGCGCACGCGGGCGCCCCTGGCCAGCAGCAGATTGGCCGCGGCCAGACCGCTGCGTGCCAGACCGACGACCAACACTTTTTTCCCCTGCAACCCAGTATTCATCGCAGTTTCAAAGTGCTCAGGCTGAAGAGTGCGAAAATCAGCCCCAGAATCCAGAATCGGATCACCACCTTCGGTTCCTTCCAGCCCGCCAGTTCGAAGTGGTGATGGATCGGCGCCATGCGAAAGAGGCGCCGGCCCCACAGTTTGTAGGAGGCCACCTGAAGGATCACCGAGAGCGCTTCCAGCACGAAGATCCCGCCGATGGACAACAGCAAAAGCTCCTGCTTGATCAAGACCGCCACGGTTCCAATGGCTCCCCCCAACGCCATGGAGCCCACGTCCCCCATGAAGACCTCGGCGGGGAAGCTGTTGTACCAGAGGAAACCCAGGGTGGCCCCCACCATGGACCCGCAGAAGATGGTCAGTTCACTGGCGTAGGTGTTCTTGATCAAATCCAGATAGGTTGCGAAGTTGGCGTGGCCCGTGACGTAGGTCAGCACGGTCAGCGCCGACGCAGCGATGATCACCAGCCCCGCCGCCAGCCCGTCCAGCCCGTCCGTGAGGTTGACGGCGTTGCTGGAGCCCACCAGGACGACCGAGGTCATCAGGATCAGGGGAAGAAAGGTGGACACGCCCAGGACGAACAGATCCATCTCCGGGGTGAACTTCTTGAAGAACGGCACGCTGAGACGAATCGAGTAGAGGTCGTGGCGGCTCAAGGCGACCAGTGT
This sequence comes from Acidobacteriota bacterium, assembly GCA_041630155.1. Classification (GTDB taxonomy): domain Bacteria; phylum Acidobacteriota; class UBA6911; order RPQK01; family JANQFM01; genus JBFGHG01. The sequence goes on along the minus strand of JBFKLX010000150.1, from coordinate 1,421 downwards.
GAGGCAGATGCCCAGCGCCACGGCCGCCTGCAGCAGGAACTTGTGGCGGGCCTTCAGGCCCAGGCTGCGCTTCTTGACGACCTTCAGATAGTCGTCCCAGAAGCCGATTGCTCCGTACAGCACGAGGGAGGCGACGGCCGTCCAAACGTACAGATTGGTGAGGTCTCCCCACAAAAGTGTGGGCACCGCGATGCTGATGACGATCAGCACTCCTCCCATGGTGGGCGTGCCTGCTTTGCCGTGGTGTGTCTTGGGGCCGTCCTCTCGGATGTACTGCCCGATCTGGGATCTGCGAAGCTTGGCGATCAACCAGGGGCCCAGCAGAAGACTGATGCACAGGGCGGTCAGCGAGGCGTAGGCGGTGCGGAAGGTAATGTAGCGCACCACGTTGAGGATCGAGATCTCCTCATGGAACGAATAGAGCAAGTGGTAAATCATGCCGGCGCTCCTTCCGTCCCTTGAGTCAATCGCTGCACCACCCGCTCCAGGCGAATCCCCCTCGAGCCCTTGCAGAGCACCAGGTCGCCCGGGCGGACCAGGCCAGCCAGCTGGCGGGCGGCCTCTCGGGAGTCTGGGAAGTGGCGGATCCGGTCATTTTCCAGGCCGCTTTCCGAAGCACCGGCGCCTATCTGCGCGGCCTGGGCGCCTACCGTGATCAGAAGGTCGGCGTCGCTCTGAGCGGCCAGGGCGCCCACCTGGCGGTGAAGTTCCGGCGAAGCCTCTCCCAATTCCCGCATCTCTCCCAGAATCAAAATCTTGCGGGCGTAGCCACGCAGTTCGGCGAACGTCTCCAGGACCGACCGCACGGCCTCGGGATTGGAGTTGTAGGAATCGTCCCAGAGCGTGGCGGTGCCTCCCCCAGGGGGGGTGATCTGGTGGATTCGGCCCCGCAGCGGTTCCACCTCGAGTTGGGAGATTGCGGCCTCGAGCTGGTGGCCGGCGAGATCGCAAGCAACCGCCACGGCGGCGGCGGCGGCCAGGTCGTACAAGTAGTGGCGTCCGGCGAAGGGCAGTTGGGAGTCGAGAAGCCGCCCGGGCAGCCCAAGGGTGAAACGCATGCAGTGAACCGTCTCGATCTGGATGTCCCTCACCCAGATGTCCGCCGGCTGTTTCAGAGAGAAGGAGAGTTTGCGCCCCGCATGCCGGGCCGCCAGCTCGGCCACCCTCGGATCGTCCGCGTTGAAGATCAGCCAGGCGCGGTCGGGCAGGTGCTCCAGGATCTCCCCTTTTGCCGCAGCGATGGCGGCCAGGTCGGGAAAGAACTCGAGGTGGACCGGGGCGACATTGGTGATCACCCCAACTTCGGGTCGGCAGAGGGCCGCCAGCTGCCCGATCTCTCCGGGGTGGCTCATGCCCAGCTCCAGAACGGCGATCTGGTGCTGGGGTTCGAGGCGCAGCAAAGACAGCGGAACGCCGTATTG
>JBFKLX010000149.1:0-14340 GCA_041630155.1 Acidobacteriota bacterium | reverse complement strand
GTCATTTCCCGGCCAGGAGGACGGGCTTTCGGTGCAGGGTGTGGGCCTGACCCAGGGTCAGCTGCGCCTGGATCTGCTCGGCCACTTTGAGGGCCGCTCTCTTGCCGCCCACTTTCTTGCATGGAAAAGCTCGGCGGTCGTGTGTGGAAGGAGTTTTCCGGGACCACCGCCCTTGAGCTCCTCTCCTCCCCGCCGCCGGAGCTCATCTGGTGAGGCTCTTCACATTTTGATTGCTTTCCCGGTGTGAACCGCGAGACAATTCGCTCTCAGAGGGGGGACTCGTGGCCTTCCGGAGCGTCGGGGGCTTCAACGCCAGGTTTTCGGTTCCACAAGTGTCGGTTATTGTCCCTGGGTCGCCGCCTCGCTCCACTCCATCTCAACACAGATCCTTCATTCCCCAAAAACGTATTGGAGCCAAGGGTTTGCCAATTCTCAGCGCCAGCCCGTTGTTCCCGGGGACTTTCTACGCCATCAGGCTGATCTGGCAGACGTCCGCGAATTCAGGATAGCCGACGTCAGTTTTTCTCGAGAAGTAGTGCAGGAGGGTGTCATGGTAGAGAAACATCGTTTGGGTTGGAGTGGGTTTGCAGTCGTTGCGGCTCTCGTGTTCGTCTTGACATTGTCAATGGCGCGAGGGCAGTTGGTGAGCAGCGTGGCGGGAGGCGCCACCGGAGATGGTGGCCCCGCTCTCTCAGCCAGTCTGGACTTTCCACGCTACCTGGCCTTTGATGCTGCCGGCAATCTCTACATCTCGGATTCCTTTCACAACCGGATTCGAAAGATCGATTTGGCGGGCACCATAACCACAGTTGCGGGGACAGACGAAGGGGGTTATGCCGGTGACGGAGGCCCGGCTGTCGATGCGGTGCTCAGTTTGCCTGCCGGGATTCTCTTCGATGGTGCGGGCAATCTGATGATCAGCGATCAAGGCAATTCCGTGGTCCGACGGATCGACGGATCGGGGATCATTACGACCATTGCCGGCACCGGGACGCGCGGCTACAGCGGAGACGGAGGCCCCGCAACACTGGCTGAGTTGGACCAACCCTTTGGCTTGGCCAGCGACGGGGCTGGGAATCTCTATGTTGCCGACGCCGCAAATGGGACGGTCCGCAGGATCGATCCTTTCGGGATCATTACCACGGTGGCAGGCACCGGGGCACCGGGTTACGGAGGGGATGGAGGACCGGCCATCGCCGCCGGTTTGAGAGCGCCAAGAAGCGTGCTGTGGGGCGGCGCCGGAGATTTGTACATCGCTGACACAGGCAACCGCCGGGTCCGAAAGGTGGATGCCTGGGGTGTGATTACAACGGTTGCGGGGAACGGCCTTGGAGGGTTTTCCGGAGACGGTGGATCTGCCACCGCTGCTCGAATCGGAGCGCCCAGAGGGCTGGCCTTCGATGCCGCAGGTGACCTGCTGATCAGCAATGCCGGAATGTCGCGGATTCGAAGGGTCGATCTGGTCACGGGAATCATCGACACTGTAGCCGGTGCCGGGAACGGCTTTGACGGGGGTGGAAATCTGCCTTCAGACAGTCTCTTTAGCACTCCCACGGGATTGTTGCTGGACAGTGCAGGCCGGATGCTGGTTGCAGATTCCACGAATGGCCGTGTTCGCCGTCTCGACCTGCCCGCCAATGTCACCACCGTGGCCGGAGGATTTCTGGGTGACGGCAATCCGGCTCTGCAGGCTTCCGTCAACAGCTCCCAGGACGTGGCGATCAGTCGGACCGGGACTCTGTATATCGCTGATAACGGTAACCATCGGGTTCGCCAGGTGGACGCTTCCGGTATCATGACCACAATCGCGGGAACAGGCGTCTCTGGTTGGAGCGGTGATGGGGGGGCGGCCACGTTGGCAGAGCTCGCTTTTCCGTTCGGCGTCGGGGTCGACTCGGAAGGTAATGTCTACATCTCGGACAACTTCGTGGTGATTCGCAAGGTGGACACACTGGGAGTCATTACGACGGTGGTCGGAAACGGAGGCTTTGGTTACAGCGGTGACGGTGGACCGGCCACGGACGCCACTCTCTCTATTCCCGCCTCGATTGTGTTCGATGCCGCGGACAATCTCTTCTTTGTGGACAACGGGAACTGTGTCGTCCGACGGGTGGACACGACTGGGGTGATCGACACAGTCGCCGGAGACGGGACCTGTGCGAGCACGGGGGACGGAGGACCCGCCACAGGTGCCAGCCTGCTCGACCCCTGGGGTCTGGCCCTGGATGCGGCCGGCAACATCTTTGTGGGCGAGTTCTCCGGCCACCGAATCCGTAAGATCGACACACTGGGGATCATCTCCACGATCTCCGGTGACGGCACTTGCGGCTTCAGTGGCGACGGCGGTCCGGCACCATCGGCCCAGCTCTGCCTGGCCGGGGGCCTGGCGGTGGACTCCCGGGACAACCTCTATGTTTCCGATTATGGCAACTCACGGATTCGCCGGATCGACCCGGCCGGCACCATCGATACAGTGGCTGGGAGCGGAGGTTTTGGGGACAGCGGCGACGGGGGTCCGGCTCTGCAAGCGGTTCTGGGCCAGCCTTTACAGTTGGATGCGGACGGTCTGGGCAATGTCTATTGGACCGACGACGTGATCTACAGAATCCGCAAGCTCACGGTCGATCCCCTGCAGGCGGTTCAGGTTTTGATCGAAAACCTGGAAGACCTCGACCTGAGCCGTTCGGTGTCGCAGCCGCTTTTGGCCTCGCTTTACGCGGCCGAGGAGTCTCTGCAGCGGGGAAACAATATCGCCGCCGAAAAACAGCTTCAGACCTATCTGAAAAAGGTCGACGCCAAGCGGGGGAAAGCCCTGAGCGAAGACCTGGCAGACCAGCTGACTGCCGCCGCCCAGGCGGTGATCAGCCTGCTCTGAGTGTCGGGGCCGGCCTGGTGCCGGCCCGCTGGGGCAGCCAACGGTGAACTTTAAACACGGGCGAGCCACGAAGTGTCGCCCCTGAAAGGCTGGCGTCCCGACCTCTTGGCCATCGCCGTTTCGGGGCTGGAGAACTCAGCGACTTGCGCCCCGAATGTTCCGGCTCGAGTCGCTCGATGGCCTTCATCCGGGCAAGGAGGTCCGATATTCGCGCCACGGTGTGTAGGCATGCGGCCGCGGCCATTGGGCATGGCGGCGTTTCGACACGGCACCCCGGAGCGCGTCCTGGCGCCGACGCAATCAGAGGCTCGTGTGGATCAATTCCGGTTCTCGCGAGCCCTGGACGTTGATCTGCGAGAGCGCCCGTCGGAACTCCTGCAGCTCGTCGGCACTCAGCTCGATGGACAGGGCGCCGAGGTCTTCCTCGAGATGGTGGAGCTTCGTCGTCCCTGGGATCGGGACGATCCAGGGCCTCTGGGCCAGCAGCCAGGCGAGCGAGAAGGCGGCGGGGGTCGTCTCCTTCCGCATGGACCAGGTGCGAATCAAGTCGAGGAGCGCCATGTTCGCCTTCAGCGCCTCGGGGGTGAACTGGGAGACCTGGGAGCGCCGGTCCTCCTCGTCGAAGCGGCTCCACTCGTTGAAGCGGTCCGTGAGAAAGGCGCGGCCGACCGGACCCCACGCGACGAAGCCGATCCCGAGCTCCTCGCAGACGTCGAGGATCCCGTGCTCCATCACGCGCTCCAGCAGCGAGTACTGCGACTGCAGGGCGGTGACCGGCTGGACGGCGTGTGCTCGGCGAACGACCTCTGGCGAGGCCTCCGAAAGCCCGAAGGCGCCGGCCTTTCCCTCTCGGATCAGGTCGCCCACGGCCCCCGCGACCTCCTCGATCGGTACCTCCGGGTCGACCCGGTGCTGGTACATGGTCACGTCCTCCCGTCTGGTCGAGTCACAGGTTACTCAGTACCCCGATCCATAAATACAGCGACGTATGTTGCGGGCGTTTCGAAGCAGTAGCCGGCCCGCGGATAGCGAGTGGACCACCCGCTCCCAGGCGGCGGGCCAATTCAACGACTTACGGGTGCCGTCTTGGCTCTCGGCGGGCCGGCTCGTCGACATCGATCCCTGGGGCTTCGCGGGTCCCACTATCCAGCCGAAGCTGCTGCCGGGCCATGACGACGTCGGGCACCGCCCAGCCTTTCTGCTCGCTCAACTCGATAAAGGCGCGGCGGAACAGCAGCCGGACCTCCACCACGGCCTGCTGTGTCGAGTCGGCCTCGAACACGAACCGGGATTGACGACGCTCCAGTGCCGCGATGCGGTTATCGGAGATGAGACGGGTCAGGTTCCAGTAGGAGGCCGCCGGCATCACCTCGGTCCACTCCTCCATCAGCACCTTGGCGTAGATCTCACCGGGCAGCCCGGCGTAGAAGCCTTCCCCGGGTGTACCCACGCCTCCCCACGGGGGAATCGTCGGGCCTTCGATCTGCTCCAAAGTCTGGGCGTCCTCGGCTCGAGCTTGAACCACCAGAATGACGTGGCGAAGCGGTGAGCCGGTCGGCACGTGGTGGCCGGTCGTGTCGTTGGAAACGATGACGTCGACGGTGAGGCGCCCATCCCCGAGGCGAGCCGAGGACACGAGTGTCAGCGCATCCTCGAGAAGCTCCCTGTCGGCGGCTCCGGGCATGTAGTGCCCAAAGATATCCGACGGATCGCGACGCAGTCCGCCCTTGTCCGGCCGCGCAAAGAAAGGCGCTCCGGTGTGCGGCATATGGCAGTCCTGGCAACTTTGGCCCGTTTCCGGATCGCTGTAGGGGCTGTCCAGCCACTCGCCAAACGAATTGTAGATGGAGACGCCCCAGAAAACCCCATAGTGACAGGGAGCGCAGAACTGGCTCTCCCGCTGGAGCGGCGAGTAGACATCTTCTCCAGGGGCGACGTCGTCAAAGGGTCCGGCAAAAAACTGCTGCCCGGGGGGCGGGCGCCGAAACTCGATGGACAACACCCCGGGCCGGTCATTGATGGGCAGGCCGGTCCGAGAATCGAGGTGCACGGCCCAAACCTTGTGGCAGAAGTCGCAGGGAAGACCCTGGGACGCGACACCGGTCAGGCCCCGGGGATCGGTCTGGTAAGGCCGATTGACGGCGGCCGCCGGGGTGTGACAGGCGGCGCAGTTGCCCGCCTGATCGGGATGATCAATTCTGAAACCCGGTCCATAGTAGGGTTGGTCCGGATCGGGCGCCAGGGGAAAAAGACCGTAGTCGGGCCTGTAGCCGTACTCGCGGTCGGGACTCCGATTCCCCCAGACATCGGTGCCCGCGTACATGCTCAGGAAGCGCTGATTGCGGGCCGATCCCGAGTGGGCGTCGAGCAGCCATTCGTCGACGGGAAGGGAGTAGGGGAGGTTCAAGCCCTGGCTGCTGTGGCACTCGCCGCAGCCCCGATCTGGACCCGTGCCAGCCCCAAACGAAGTCAACCAGCTGTAATCCGGGTTGTCCTCTCGAGGGTGAAGATGGAGTCGGATCTCGACGGGCTCGCCCGCGCGGCAACTCTCACGCATCCCGATGTAATAGCCTTCAGCCGATGCCGTCACATCGACGGGTCCGGCACCGGTCGCCAACTCCAGGGCAAACCGGCCATCGGGTCCGGTTCTTGCGGATTCGGTGCCGGCCTGGACACGCACCACTGCCCCCGCGACCGGCTCGGACCGCTCTCCGATCACCCTGCCCCTCAAGAGCAGGGGTGCCGCGGGCGCCCCAGGCACCCGCGTGCTCACTTTGGCTGCAACCGGGAGCGCTGCCGCTGCCGGCTGGTGAGCCGCCGGGGCGCCTGGCTCGAAATCCGAGAGCAGGCCGTGAAAGAGCGTGACCGGCAGGGTGGTGAACTCGCCGGGAGTGCGGCCCAGCTCGAGAGCCGTGGCCGTCGCCGTCCCCACTTCGACCTGGATCGTCAAAGTGCCACTGAACGCGCTGGTGTCAGCATTGGGAAAGAGCTCATCGATGAACTGGGCCAGATGACCATTGGCCGGAAAATCCTCGAGCGTCGCCTGCCCGTTCTCCGCCATCTGGCCGCTCTGATCGCGAAGGGTCAGCAAGATCTGGATCGGGAATTCGTGGGGACTGTGAATGGCGATGCCCGTATTGATGCCTCCGCTGGTCCGCCGCACCGGTACGATCGAGCCCGGGTGGGGACGGCTGGTGCCGACGCCGGCGATGCCGATCCCTTCAATGTTGTAGCGGATCACCCCGCCCAGACTCCCGCCGGTCGTGTCGACTCGCAGCGACCCCACGACGATCTCGCCCTGGCCATCGCTGGAGAGAGTCAGGGATCCGAGCGGAGGGATGGTCCAATCCGCCTCCCCCGCCGGAACCTGACCGCTGTCGGGCACTAAGGTGACGTCGAGCGGCAGGCCTTCGTCATCGAAGGTCGAAATCGCGGCTGAGACCGGGTTCGATTCCGAGGGATTCACCATGACCACGTCGCACTGCAGGCCCTCCCCGTTGCCGAACTGGGCAAAGTGAAGGGTGGACGGATCGGCACTGGATTCCTCGGCAATCGGTGTAACCGGCAGGGTGGTGAACTGGCCTGCGGTCGAACCCAATTCGATAGCGGTAGCCGTGACCAGACCCTCCTCCACGGTCACCTCGACGGTGCCTTGAAACACCTCCGAGAGCGCATCCGGGAAGAGCTCGTGGACGAAGACCGCCATGTGACCCAGGGGCGGCAGCGATCGGTGGATCGGACCGCTCACCAGCGAGCCGCTCGCGTCGCGAAGCGAGGCCGTGAAACTCACTGCGAGCGGCTCCGGATTCTGGACTGCCAGCCCGGTCGAGAGTACTCGTGGCAGATATCGAACCGGCACGATGAAACGCGACAGCGGGGTACTTTCGCCCACTCCGGCAATCCCGATTCCCGGGATCCGGAAGCGGATGGCGCCACCCAGGCGAGACGACGAACTGACGATCGCGGCCCCCGCTACCACCTCGTCGGTCCCCTCGGTAGAGAGCACCAGCGAGCCCAGCGGAGCGATCGAAAATGGGGTTCCGTTCGAGCCGGCGGGTGCTTCACCGGCCACAACGGCAGCCGATGGCAGGCGCTCAATGGGCAGGCCGTCGTCATCGAACAGGTCCACCTCTACCGAAGGGGTCAGCCCGGTCGACGGATTCGTCAGCACGATATCGGACGTAAATCCGTCGCCATCTCCGAACTGGGCCATGAAGGTGACATGGCTGACCGGCTCGGGTGCGCCGCCCTCGACGTCGAGGCGAAACACCCCGGCACCCTCGGTGGCCGCGTAGAGATGACGCCCGTCAGGTGAGAGGGCCAGCGCGTTGATGTCACGGTTCGTGAGATTCTCGTCGAGCAGTGTCCACGAGTCGCCCCCGTCCAGTGATCGCAGGACGCCGCTGCGGCGGTCGGAGGCATAGACGGTCCCCGGCCGGGTCGGGTCGAAGACGATGTCGGAGATGGTGGCCTGCGGATTCATGCCGCTGGCGGCCAGGTTCCAGGTTTCTCCACCGTCTTCACTCCGGTACAGAGCGCCATTCTCGTATCCGGCAAAGACAACCGTGGGATCGTCTTCGCGAAAGGCGACCGAGATGGCCGGCAGGGACGCCGGCAGGGCGCCGCTGACCTGACGCCAGCTGGCAGCGCCGTCATCACTGTGCAGCAGCCCATCGTTGGAAGCTGCGATGAAGAGAGTCCTCGCATCTTGTGGGTGTATGGCAACGGCCCTGACCGTGACGTTGTCGAAACCGGTGTTGCTCGGGGCCACCCAGCCGCGGCCGCCGTCGGTTGAAACGTAGACCCCGCCGGCGGGAGCAGCGAAGTCGAACTGACCAGCCGAGAGGAAAGAGGCCGTGCCAGCATAGACGATCGAAGGGTTGGAAGGCGCGAAAGCGATCCGGTTCCAGCCGTGATTTTCGGCGCCGGCTCCCACCGTTCTCTCCCAGTTCCTACCCCGGTCGTAGGTCACCAAGATGCTGCCGCTGAAGTTGCTGGCCGCCAGCACATGCTCGTGGTCCGATGGATCGATCGCCACGGCCGTCCATTCCAAATCAGCAAACGGTCGATAGTTGCAGCCTTCCCACTGGAGGCCCCCGTCGAGGCTGGCGAAGAGCCCGCTGCGGGCGGCGGCGTAGACCTCACCTCCCAAGCGGGGACTGGCCGCGATGCCGCGCACCTGAGCGCCGGTGTAGCCCCGGCTGGAATCGACCCAGGTCTGTCCGCCGTCTTCGCTGAGAAAGTTTCCACCCCCGTAGTTGTTGGTAAAAATGCGTTGGGTGTCGCGCGGGTCGATCTGAATGTCGATGGGAAAACCGGCCCGGATACCGTCCGGGCCCCAGCCCAGAGGCCCACCCGTCATCCGCTGCCAGTTCCGTCCGCCGTCAGTGCTGGCGAATACGGCGTTGGCGTCGGCAGCGTAAGCGATGTTGGGATCGAGCAGCGAGAATTCGACAGAATGATCCCCGCCAGCGGCGAGCGTCTGCGTCCAGGAGTTGCCGCCGTCCTCCGAGAGATAAACACCGGAGTTGTCCCCGTACTGATTGTTTCCCGTCCCAGCCAGCAGCGTATCAGGGTCATCGGGATGCATGAAGAGGGTCCCGACATAGAGATTGTTGAGGCCGTTATTGACCTGGGTCCAGGTGGCGCCCCCATCGGTGCTCTTGATGATCCCGACCCCGCCCGGGACACCGTCGTTGAGGGGATCGGAGTTGGCCGCCTCGCGATCGAAGATGCCGGTGGACACGTAGAGGACATCAACATTCCGGGGATCGATCCAGACGTAGCGGGCCAGGTTGTCCCCTCGCCACACAGCCGTCCAGTTTTCCCCTCCGTCGGTGGTCTTGTAAACGACCCCTTTGGTCAAATCGAACTCGCGGCCCAGCCTGATCTCACCGGCCCAGTCGAAGCTGGAGATTTCGGCCGCCGCATAGACCGTATCCGAGTTCCCCGGTTCGACTCCGAACCCGCGCACGGTCAGACCCGGCTCGACGAGCCCATTGATCTTGGACGTCCAGGTCTGCCCTTCGTCTACCGACCTGAAGATGCCACTCGCGTTCTGGGTTCCCAACCAGATCACCTCGTGGTTGTTGGGGTCGATGGTCAGACTGAAGACCGGGATAGCGTCCGCCGAGGAACCCGTCCGGGTAGTGATTCCGGTGTTGGACGGGGCCCAGGTGAGACCCCCATCCTCGCTTCGAAAGACACCCGCAAAAGCGTCGGTCACGAACATCAGGTCGGGATTGCTCGGGCTCATGCGAACATCGTACCCAAGTCCCCCCAGCGGCCCCCCGCAACGCACCCAGCTCGGATCCTCGAGCAAGGCAGCAGGAGCGGAAGCTGTCGAAGATGATTGATTCGAAGATGATTGATTGTTGCCTGTGGCGATCGGCAGGCACAGGAACAGCGCCAGCGATGCCAGCATTACGGGACGCATGAAAGCCTCCATTCTTGGCGGGGGAGTTCCCCCAAGGTGGGCAGAGTCTAAACAGACTTCAGGGCGAAAAGGCCCAGTCCGGGGGCTCCTTTACAAAATTGACTAAGAAAGGACGCAATCGAGGGGCCAGACAGCAGGGGCGCTCACGCCACAATTCTTTTGTGTGGCTGCAAGGGAGACTCGAGGAACGAAATGGCCCACGGGCGACTGTCGTGCGGCCGGAGAACTCGGCTCGAAATCGACATCGAGTCGTGAACTGAGAGACGCGGATCAATGGTCGCGCCCAAGGACCAACGCGACACCAGCCTTCGCTCCCTGCGGGAGCTTCGGCTGGCAGGCCAGCTTTCCAGCCCTTGGAAGCGGATGACTCGTCTGCCATACGCTCGCAAGATCTAGCGCCCGCCGAGGGGCGGGTACATCGACTGCCGGGCGGTCGAGCTCGACCTGCCGTCCCATACTCGCACGCCGTCGGCCAAATCGTCTGCGGCGAAGCGGTCGAGGTGGAATACGGTCCCGCTCTTGAGAGTCACCCGCAGGTCGCGGCCATTCGGCTCGATACGCGCGATGTCGCCGAAGCGCGCCAGGAAAGGCCGGCCGAGGTCGATCTGGCTCTCCCACTGGGCGATCTCGACCCCGAAGATCTCGAGCGAGTGGCGCTCGTTCAGTCGCTCGAGCGGCACCTGGGCGACCCAGGGGTTCTGGTCCTTGTAGCCGTTGAAGTAGTCGCCCCAGAACGCCTCCTCGTCGCCCCCCCAGCGCAGCCGCCCCTGGTAGGTGGCGCCGCCGTTGGTGGTGATGCGGCCGTAGAGGAAGCCCTGGTGGGCCTCCGACGCCGCCTCGGTCGAGGGGATGATCGCGGGCGGAGTCGCCGCGACGGGATCGACGACCTGCTCCCGGGCCCGGTAGCCGGCGGCCAGGGCGACAAGGACGAGCACGACTGCAATGGCGAACGCCCCGACGATCGTGGTTCTCGTCATGGTCCATACTCTCCAGAAGACAACGGATCTCATGCTCCTTTGCGGGCGTGCCTCCCTCAGGCAAGGGGCGGCGGGAGATCATGGTCGGGTCACCGAGCTCGCCATCTCGCCGCCGCGCGGCATCACTTCTGATCATATCAATGTCATCGACATCGTCAGGTGGGCCCAGGCTCCGGGGAACGTTCTGCCGTCACGACGCGCCAGCTCTCTACCCCAGGGCGGTCGCCAATGTCTCCCAGATCGTCACACTGGACAGGCGGTTTCTCACGGACCGCGTCGGAACGATCCCGAAATCAAAGCTCGAATTGATCCTCTCCGGTGTGGACGTGCTTCTGGGCCGCTGAGCCCAGCCGGTCATTCGACCAGGTGAGAGAGGTCGTTCTTCTGAATCCCTGTCTGCTTCGAGGGGATGAAGGACCTCAGTATTCATTGAGAGACCACCCCCTCCACTACCCCGGGACGGCGTCGTGGGTTCAGGGCGGTGACTCGAGGGAACTGCTCCAACCCCGGCCCTCCTCATGCACCCCGGCCCGCTCTACGGTTTGGGCTTGCGTCGACGCAGAAAGCGCTCCATACTTTCTCTTTTGCGCATCAGCCCATCGAACAGTTTGGCAGGATCAAGGAGTCCGTACCCCGGGTGTCGCAACGCAGGCTATTCCCGGCTGTCACTGAGAACGGCCCTGCTGGTTGCCACTCTAGTTACGGCCTGCGCCGGCGAGCCCGGCGGCGAGAGCCCGGACAGAACTGCTTCAGAGCCTGAAATGTTCTCCGAAAGCGAGGCCTACGAGCGTTTCATGGGCCGTTGGAGCCGCTCCCTTGCGCTCCCGTTCCTGGAGTATGCGGGACTCGAGGAGGGAGACCTGGTGCTGGATGTCGGTTCGGGGACCGGGGCACTGTCGGCAGCCGTCCTTTCCCACACCGAGACCACGCGCGTGGTCGGAATCGACCCCTCGTCCGCGTATCTCGCCTATGCGCGCCAACGCACGGGAAACCAGCGCGCCACCTTCGAGCAAGGCGACGGGCAGCAGCTTCGCTTCGCGGACGCCTCCTTCGACAAGACTCTCTCTTTGCTCGTCATCAACTTCATTCCCGATCCCGGCAAGGCTCTGGACGAAATGATCCGGGTGACACGGCCGGGCGGCATCATCGCGGCCGCCGTCTGGGACTACGATCAGGGAATGGAAATGCTGCGGATTTTCTGGGACGAGGTCGTGGCGCTCGACCCGTCGAGCGAAATGCGCGACGAACGCCACATGCCTCTCTGCAAGCCTGGCGAGCTGGCCTCCCTCTGGGAGCAGCATGGTCTGGTTGGAGTGGAAGAAGCCCCACTGGTCATCTCTTTGGAGTTTGCCTCTTTCGAGGATTTCTGGACGCCGTTTCTGGAGAGGCAGGGGCCCGCCGGCGCCTACGTCGCCTCGTTGAACGAGCCAGCGCGGCTGCAACTGGAGCAGCGCCTCCGCTTGCGTCTCCAGCCCCAGGGGAGTTCCGGCCCGATCAGATTGAGTGGGCGCGGGTGGGCCGTCAAAGGCGAGGTCCCCCGGCCATGACTCGTTCTTCGGCTCGTGGCCCGGGCAGCGAGCAGAGGAGTTTTTCGCAGCTTGCTCAGAATCCATGGGAGCCACCCCTTCCGGGGGAGCCGCAACCGCTATCCCGAGTCAACGCTCACCTTGCCGATGAATAAAGAAGGGTAGCCCTTTCCGAGGCCCAGGACCGGTGTTCCAAGCCGAGCGGAGAAGTCGTCCTCACGCCACGGCCAGCTGGTGTGGAGGTCGGTTTCAGAACTGAGGACGATCGGTTCGACGATCGTCTCGAGAACGACCCGCGGTTTCTGCGCCCGACCGAGGCGGCTCGCGAGAGCTCCCAGGTTCGTGGACGCTCTGCCCGGATCGATTGCGCATCAAGTCGACTGACAACCAACTCGACGCGCGTGACGAGGCGTAAGAAAGGGTGTGGTAGGATCGGAGCCTTCCATGCGACGGCTACCCATCGTTCTCGCCTACCTGCTGCTCGGTGCCCATTTCCTGCGGGCTGGCCTGCTTGCGCTGACCGTGGCCTGCATTCTGGCGCCCCTGCTGCTGCTCATCCACCGGCGCTGGGCACTGATCGCGCTGCAGGCGGGGGCCTACCTGGGCGCCCTCATCTGGCTTTACACCACGATCAGGCTGGTCCAATGGCGCCAGGCCACCGCCCAACCGTGGGGCCGGATGCTCTTGATCCTTCTGGTAGTCACGTTCTTCACGGTGGCCGCCGGCCTGCTCCTCAACTCTGGCAAGCTGAAGGCCCGCTATCCCACCCGTTCTCCCGAGAGTTGAAGACGGCAGGTCGGATCTCACCGAGCGGGGCATGGAGGGATCAAACCCGCCTCGATGTCCGGCAGACGCCTCGCCGGTCAGGAATACTGGAGCAGCAGCGTCCCCCGGGTGGCCCGCTCGTCGATGAAGGCGTAGAGGTAGTCTCCCTCGGCTGCGGGGATCTGCAGGGGGACTTCGCAAAGGTCGAGCTGCGCCAGCAGCTTCCAGGGAGCCGGGATCGGATAGACCGGGTCCTCCATGAAGAAGGGCCAACCCCCCAGCTTGCATTCGTCGGCCTCCCAGGCCTCGCGCTGCTCAGGCGGCAACGAGTACGGGTCGGCCGGGTCTTCCCCAAATTCGAGTTCGACCCGGAACTCGCGCGGAGTCGAACCGAGCCAGCGAGTCATAAAACCACCACCTTTCGGGGGGAAACTCGGTCCGGAGGCCGCCGCGACCCAGTCCCGGTGGGAACTCTCTCCAGGCTGGAGGACCAGACCATGGGTGCTGAATTCCACTTCCTCTGGATCGTCCGACGGGGGCAGGAAGAGGTAGGCGAGTCGGGCTTGGGCTCTTTCGAAGAGTCGCGGCGCCAACTCGATCTGACCCAGGAACCAGAGCTGCCGACCGGTGTCCCGGCTGACGGGCCAGCGCGGCTCGCCGATCCAGACCGGTTGTCCCCCGAACTTCGTGACGGGCTGGGCCACCGGCTCGTGCGCGGGCAGGAACCGCAGGCCGGCCTTGCCTACGAGTCGGACCGAACTGTCGGGGTTGTACTCTTCTACCACGCGTCCAACAGGGCCTCGATGAGCTCCCGGTGGGATTTCGCGCCGGTCACGCCCCGAATCGCCTGCCCCCGAGTGCCTGCGGCGCTCCACAGTCGATCGGGGTCCTTGCGCAACACGTTCAGTACGAGCGAACGCAGTTTCTCGAGGGGCCACGCTTCGCTTTCGCCATACTCCAGTCGGGCCCCGATCTCCGCGTTCAGGAGGTAGCGAAGCCAGGGGGCGCGTTCGGGATCGCGGCTCGCCTTCAGCACTCGCCGGCAGGTTCCGGCCGAATCGAACACCCGCACACCCTCGAACATCCGTCTGCGAATGCCCAGACGCGTCGTCCGGGTCAGCATGTCATAGTCTCCAGCCGGCAGCAGGACCTGGTGCTTTTCGTGGTACGCCACCACCGGAAACTCAAGTGCAGCCACAGTTCCTCTTGTCGCGAAACTGGTTGGCGATGTCGCCCGCCAGATTCCCCTGCGCCCATTTTGCCCAGTGAGGATGACCGTACCACCAGCGCTGCGCGCGGTTCAGATTGTTCGGAAACTTCCCTTCGATCGCGTTGTGAAGCTGCCGGCTGGCCACCTGATTCAGATTCCACGGTTGGTTCTTGATCACGTCCGGAACGTAGCGGCCGATCGGCCCCTTGTTCTGTATCAGCCAATGGTGCACTGGCCCGCTCCCCTTGGGAAGTCCGCGGGTTCGGCGGAACCACTGGTTGACCGTTCCGTAGCGATGGCTGCCGAATTTCACCACGTACTTCAATCCTTTGGTGGCGATTGTCTTGCCGAGCCAGCCTACCAGGAAGAGATCCGAGATGGCCAGCCCGGTGTTGACGGCTCCCCAGAACCAGCGGCCGCACTGGAAGTCGTTGACGCCGTTGCACTTCCACGATTCCCCTCGCCTGGCCCGAGGAGGGGCGGCTCCCGTTTTCCAGAAAGGAAAATTTCAGGGGCAGACCCGACACGACAATCCCTCGACCGATTGCGCT
>JBFKLX010000148.1:0-14353 GCA_041630155.1 Acidobacteriota bacterium | reverse complement strand
GGACTGTATCCTCAGGCTCGACTCGCGGGCCTGCCGGCTCATCTGTGCGTCTTTGATCGGGATCCTGGTCGGGCAGCTAGCGAAGCAAGTCCGCGCTGTCGAGCACTCCTGCGGAACTCTCGGTCGCGCCGCCCTTCCAGCGGAGCGTTTCCGGCGCCTCGCGAAAACCGCCCATGAGAAATCCGGGCTCCGTCCCACAGGGAATCACCGGCAAGATGCCGGTGACACAACCGCCGCGCTCCACGCCGCTGGGGAGAGTCCGGCTCCGGGGCGCGGCCCACAGTCGCGCCGCCTAGCCCCGGGGTTGCGCTTCCCGCACCTCGCGATGACCCCGCTGGGGTGATTCGGGCTAGCTCTCGAGTCTCGAGTCTCTCCTGAACCCCTCCGCTTCGACCCGGTTCCGCCCCGAGTGTTTGGCTCGATAGAGGGCGCTGTCGGCGGCTTTGAAGAGCCAGCTGGGATCCCTCACGAGATCCGGAATGGCCGACGCGACGCCGGCACTGACCGTGACTACGGAGGCTGCCGTGGAATCTCGGTGCTCCATCCCCAAGGTTTGGATTGCCTCACGCATTTCCCTGGCCAGTTGCACCCCCTCCTCGAGCGACACGTCGGGAAGCAAGGCCACGAACTCCTCGCCCCCATACCGAGCCAGCACTTCGCCCTCTCGCCTCACCCACTGAGAGAGGCAGGCGGCTACTGACTTCAAGCAGGCGTCGCCAGCCAGATGTCCATAGCTGTCGTTGAACCTCTTGAAGCAGTCGATATCGAGCAGGATCAGCGTGAGGGGGCGCTGGGCGCGCGCGCCTCGGCGCCATTCCGACTGCAGCTCCTCCTGAAACCGGCGGTGGTTGGTCAGGCCCGTCAGATCGTCGACTGAAGCCAGTTCCTGCAAAGACTGATTGGCGAGGCGCAGCTGCTCCGTCCGCTCGGCCACCATCTCTTCCAGATGGCGGCGCCTCGCCTCCAGGGTTCTGATCCGGTAGCGGAACAAGCCCGCCACCGCCAGAGCGAGCAGTAGCGCGGCGAGCACGCGAAACCAAAGGGTCTGATAAAGAGCCGGCGCCAAGCGAATCGGCGCCGAGGAGACCGGGTCGCCCCAGCTCACGCCGTCCCGAGAAACAGCCACTTGAAAGCGATAGCTTCCGGGCGGAAGATTGGTGTAGTCAGCGCTCCGACGGACCCCCACGTTCACCCAGTCGTGATCGAATCCTTCGAGACGGTAGCGAAAGCGGAGACGTGACGGCGCAAAGAAGCTCGGCGCCGTGAAGTTGAACACCAGGGTGCTGGACTCGGGAGTGAGTTCCAGGGGGCGTTCCGGGTGGAACACTTCGATTCCCGCCCGGACTTCCTCGATCAGGGGGAGGGGCAGGGTCTGATCCCGCAGCGGGGGTTTGGGGTCGATCATGACGACACCGCGCAGCGAAGGGAACCAGATTCGACCGTCCTGAGTACGCCAGCCGGAGGGTTGAGTCCCCCCTGCGCATTCGCTGGTCAGCATGCCATCCGCTTCCGTGAAGCGCTGCACCCGGAGCATGCCCCGCCCCGTTTCGACCAGCCGCAGCAGGTCGGACTTTTCGATCTTCAGGACACCCTGTGGTGAACTCAGCCAGAGCTTCTGGTCCTGGTCTTCAAGGATCTGAAAAATCGTGACCCCCAACGCCCCGTCCAGAGCCGAGAAATCGACGACTCTTTCCCCGTTCCAGAGGAAAAGGCCCCCGGCCGTGCCGAGCCAGAGGTTCCCGCTGGAATCCTCCATGATGGCGAGCACGAAATGCTGGTCCAGGCCCTCCGGTCCGGGGAGCACCTGGATCGAGCCCGGTGCGATTCGGTTCAGGCCGGCCTCGGTCCCAATCCAGAGATCGCCCGTCTGCTGCGAAGGGTACAGAGCCCGAATGTGATCGCTGAGCAGACCCTGAGCGTTGGTCAGGGTGATGATCGTTTCCCCTTGCAGTCGGCTGAGCCCGCCCCCGCTGGTCCCGATCCAGATCGTGCCGGCGGGCTGCTCGGCCAAAGCGTTGACGACATCGAAGGGCAAACCGTTGTGAGTCGAGAATCGCCGGACCCGCCCCTGGTGGTAGCCGAGCAGACCAATGCGGGTACCCAGCCAGAGCGTGCCGCTTCGATCCTGCAGGATGGATCGGACGCGCGCACTTCCCAGCAGGTCCGGCAGTCCGGGATCGACGAATCGCCCCTCCTCGAAGACCTGGGGGCCACCCCCCTCGGTGCCCACCCATAACCGGCCCTGGGCGTCCTGATAAATGGATCGCACGGATTCGTTTTGCAGTCCCTCTCGAGCGGTGAACGTGGTCACACTGCCGTCTTTCAATTGGACCAGACCTCCCCGCGTTCCGACCCAAAGGCTGCCCTCGCGGTCCTGCCACAGCGACCAGACCGAATCGTGCGGCAGGCCGGTTTCCCGGGTGAGTCGAGACTGCCGGTCACCACGCAGTCGAACCAGCCCCGCCCGATCGCTTCCCGCCCATAGGCTTCCTTCGGCATCGGCATACAGGACCCGCACCGAAACCACATCCAGCATTCCTGCGTAGGGCCGGAAGCGGTCACCCTCGAGATAGAACAGGCCAGCCCCCTCCGTGCCCACCCAGATGCGTCCCTGGCCGTCCTGGGTAATGGCCCGGATGAACTCGCTGCCCAACCCATGCGACTCGCCGAACACCTCGAAACGGCCCTCCCGAAGCCGGTAAACTCCCTGCGAGGTCCCGATCCAGAGACTCCCCTGGCGGTCTTCGAAGAGCACGCGCACGAATTCATCGACCAGGCGGTCCGGTTGTTCGAAGCTGGTCGGCTCGCCGTCCACCAGCAGGCCCAGGCCTCCCCCGTAGGTCCCCACCCACAACCGGCCCTGCGAGTCGCACAACAGCGATCGGATGTAGTCGTGGGGCAGGCCCTGCTCGGTGGTCATCCGTCCCAAACGCATTCCGTCGTAGCGCAGCAGGCCCTGACGGGTCCCGATCCAGAGGTGTCCCCGACGGTCCTCGGTCAAAGAGGTGACGAAAGCGTCAGTGAAGGCGGGAGAAGTCGATCGATCGAAGGTCCGGAAGCGGACTCCGTCGAAACGCGCCAGCCCGCCCTGGGTGCCCACCCAGAGATAGCCGTCCGCACTTTGCAGAAGAGCGGTGATCACGTTCTGGGGCAGATCGTCGGAGGTGTTCCAGAAGTGGCGGCTGTATTGGCTCAACTCCCGGTCGGGCTGGAGGGCCCTCAGCCCAGGGACACTCAAAAACCCTGCCATCACGAGAATGAGAACGAACCGCGTCCGTGTTTTACCCATGTGCCAAATCGGCGGTTACTCCTACTTCAAGACCGTTCCCGGCCTCGCAGGATTTGAACGAAGGAGCGGGTCCGCAGCTCCTCCAGCGTGAGCCCCGTTGCGGTGGCCTCCGCGGCAGTGATGGCGCCACAGTTGATGCCGCGCAGGAAGAAGTTGAGCAATCCCTGGCCGGTGGCGGCGTCATCGAAAATATCTCCTACCAGCGTGGCCAGGGCCGCCTTCTCCACGAAATTCCGAAGCCGTTCGGCCGCCGCCTGCTGGTTTTCCAGAAAAAACGAGTACACCGCCGCATAGCGGGTGGGGAGCTGGCCCGGGTGCAGGTCCCAACCTTGATAGAACCCTCCCTGCAGAGAGTGGCGGATGTGACGGTAATGCAAGCCCCAGGCTCTGTGCACCACCTCCCGGTTCTCTTCCTGCTGCCGGGGAGTCAGCTCCGAGCCGGGCCCGGCACGGTGGGGGGGTACGGGGAGAACATTGGTCGCGCCGTCCGACAGCCATACTCCCCGCCCCGAGAAGGCAACCTGCATCATCTGTTTGGCGAAATCACAGGCTGGATGCGTCATCTCCTGGTAGGCCGCCGTGATCTGGCAGCTCGCCGTATAGTCATAGGTCCCAAAGTGCAACGCCACGCATCGTCCCTGGGCGGCCTCGAAGAGAAGCGGCAGATTGGCGAAACCTCGATGATCCACGATCGCCTGAGGCAACTCCACCATGAGTTCCATCTTCAGAGACTGGGAGGCCAGGCCCAACGCCGACTCCAGACGAGCCAGCGCCTTGGCCAGGAATTCCACCTGGTCGGGAACGGGCACTTTGGGCAAGGTGACGACGAAATTGTCCGGGAGTTTCCCTTGACTGTTCTCCAGCAGGGCTGTCAGGAACAGATCGAGCGTGCGCAGGCTGCGCGCCAGCAGATCGGAGTTGAGCGGCTTGACCCGGATGCCCAGAAAAGGCGGGAGCAGGCCGCTTGTCAGGCCCCTGGCTACTTCCAGCGCGGCGCGAACGGCATGGTGATCTTCTTCCTGATTGGAGCGGTGGCCAAAACCGTCCTCGAAGTCGATGCGAAAGTCTTCCACCGGCTCTCGCTCCAGTTTCTCGACCACCCGCCGGTAGACTACTCGCGCCAGATCGGGGTCGGCTTCCCAGCCGACGGCGGCGGCCAGATCGGCCGGCTCGGGGGCAAAGGAGCGCAGAGTCTGCAGGGCGGTATCCCCCAGCTTTCGCGCTGCCTCGGCCTTGAACAGCTGTGCTCCCCCATAAACCGTGTGGACGGGCTGGCGGCCGGATCCTTCGCCGGGGTAGTGGTCCGAGTAATCCTGGTTGGCGGCACGCAACGAATCGATGGCTTCCTGAAACAGGTCCTCGGGCAGGGACCGCTTCATCATCTGCTCCTTTCGGCTACAACCCCACTTCGCGCAGAATCGCCTCGAATCCTGCCTCGTTGCGCAGCGGGCTCCAGAGAGGGTCGATCTTCAACAGCACCAACCCCGGAAAACGCTCTGCACAAGCCTGCTTCAGCAGATCCACCGCCGCATCGAACCTCCCCCGTCCGATCTCGAGAGCGGCTCGATGTCCCGAGCCCAAATAGTAGCTCGAGCCCTCCATCTCTTCCAGGATCAAAACCGCCTCGTCCACCCGCCCCGCCGCGGCGAGCAAATGAACCAGGGCCGCAGCTGAATCCGCACTCTTCCCGGTTCGGTTCCAGACCTCGCGCAGCCACTTTTCTCCCTCCGCGACCCGGCGCAGCTGGGCATAAGCCCTTCCCAGCACCAGTTCGGCCGAAGGGAAACGGGGATGCTGCTGGAGCACTTCCAACGCCTTGGAAGCAGCTGCTTCGAACTGTCCTGCGTAGTAATATCCACCAGCCACGTACGAGTTGACGACTGCTGATTGCGGGTCCAACTGCTGAGCCTGCTGCAATTGCTCCACGGCCTCGAAAGGGCGGCCCAGGACTGCCAGATTCATGCTCAGCCAGCAGCGAACGACCGGTTCATCCGGGCGAAGAGTCAAGGCGAGCAGAAGCGCCTCCTCGGCAGCCGCCCAGTTCCACTCGAACAGCTGGTGCACCAAGCCCAGAGCGGCTTGCGCGGCCGCTGCCTCTTCATCGATCTCCAGGGCTGTCAGCGCTGCCTCCCGGGCCGCCGGAAAAGCCTCGCGGGGGTCCCTGAAGCCGTGCAGGCCCAGAAGATTGTGACACTCGGCCAGACTGCACCAGCCAGTAGCGAAGCGGGGCTGCAACCTCGATACGGCGCCCAAGAGCTCCAGCGCCCGCTCCAACCCCGATCGGGTCCGTTCGCCGAGCAGAGCACAGGCCTGCAGGTATAGCTCGCCCGCCTCCGCGGTTCTGGCCCCCGCCAGCCTGGGCCCCTTGCTTCCGCCTCGCCACCGCTCCCACACGGCAGCCGCGATCCGCCGGGCCAGAGCCTCCGACCCCTGCTGGAACTCTTCCAGGTCGGACTGAAAACTCTGGGCTTTCAGAGTCAGCCCGCTCTCCGCGTCGAGCATCCGAAGGCGCACCCGCAAGGTCTTCCCCGTACAGCGAACGGTTCCCTCCAGAGCCAGTTGGAGCTGCAACATGCGGGCCAGTTCGGACAGCGGCGCATCCCTGCCTCGCGTTGCGGTCGGGGAGGCCACTCGCAGACCCGATAGTTCCGAGAGCGCCCCCACTATCTCTTCGACCAGGATCTCCGCGAGCGACTGGGACTGAGCCTCCCGGCCCAGGTTGCGAAAGGGCAGGACGGCCACACCGAGTTCGGCTGCCGCCTTCAGAGGGGCTTTCGGTTTCGTTTGGGTCAGCCGCAGCCGGCGCTGCTGAAACCACTGGTCCAGCTCCTCGCGGAAGGCGTAGACCGAACCCGAACTGAGGTGCTGGTGCCGGTGGACGGGCAGCCCCTCTTCCTTTTCCCACCGCTGCACGGTCCGGACCGATTTCTTGAGGTACGAAGCGACTTCTTTCCAGGAATCGAACCGCTCGGCCGGCGAAGGAGCCGGCCGGCCCGGGGGGTCTTCGCCTGTGGTCACGGCCTCACCCCCGCCGCACAGGAGGCTGAGGCCTGCCCATTTGACAGCCTCGCGCGCCCTCTGACAAACTCCCCGGGGTGGCAGACGCGATCAATCGACCCATCACTGACCCTCGCGAAATCGACCAGCTGCTGGACGAGCTGCCGCTTGCGCTCGAGCGCTCCAGCTTCATCGAGTATCTCTCGGGGTTCCCCCGGCGGTACCTGGCCAACACCCCGCGCGCGGAGATCGTCAAACACTACCTGCTCAGACAGAGCCTGGGAACGCAGATCGTAATCTCTTCGATTTCCCGGCAGGCCGACGAGTGGAAACTGGTCGTCATCGCCAGGGACCGCCAGCACCTCTTTTCTCGCATCGCCGGGTCCCTGTCCTGTTTCGGGGCCGACATCGTAGCTGCCGAGGCGTTTGCCAATCGCAGCTCTCTGGTGCTGGACACGTTTCTGTTCGCCGACCGGGAAGGCCGCTTCGATCAGCCCAACGAGAAGGACCGGTTCCAGGAGTTTCTGGAACAGGTGATCGAAGGCAAACTCGACCTGGAGCCACTGCTGACCGAGAAGCTGCGTCACGCTTCACATGGTCCCTTTTCGGTGCTCAATTTGCAATTCGAGGTCGACTCGGAACTCGCCATGACCCGGATGGCGCTCGTCGCCGAAGACCACTTCGGCCTGCTGTACGTGGTGAGTCGGCAAATCTCCTCAGCTGGCTGCAACGTCGAAATGGCCTACATCCAGACTCGTGACGGACGCGCCCTCGACGAGTTCTACCTGACCCGTTCGGGACGGCCCTTGAACACCGCCGAGCAACAGCAGCTCGAAGAAGCCCTGCGGGCGCTCCCGCCGGAGCCTCGGGAAGAGGGCCTGGAGTCCCTCGAGACGAGCTAGATCCTCGCCTGACGTCCCTTGCCCCACGCCCCATCCCCCTCCAGAGGCCGTCAATGCTCTATAATGCGCAATCGATGTCAACCGCAGCCAAAATCGGACTGGCCCTGGCCCTAGTGGGTTTCGTTGCTTTCGTGATCTACTCCTCGCTCGATTTGAACCAGTTCACTTGCGAGATTTGCATGGACTACAACGGATTGACCAACTGCGGCACCGCTTCGGGGACCACCGAAATGGAGGCGCGGAGCACCGCCATAACAGTAGCCTGCGCCAACATCAGCTCCGGCGTCACCGACAGCATGGCCTGTTCGAACACTCCCCCGAAGAGCGTCGACTGCCGAAAGAACTGAAAAGCTCGATTCCCGTCGCTCCGCTCATCCCGACTGGTAGCGCCCGCGGCGAGGCTGTCTCCCCCCTCATTCCTCACTTTCCCGCCGCGATGTCGTCTTGGGTCGCGCTTTGACGATGCAATTTTGGAACGCATGAGCGTTTTTGGACGTCTTTTTCACCGGGAAGAGTGCTGATTATCGAGGCGGGGTGAAATCTTTTGTTCAAGAGACTATTTTGGATCGTTTTCGCGGGCGGCTTGCTGACGCTGCTGGGCTTCCGTCTGTACCAGGAGTTGGCGCCTGCATCCGGTGCGGCCGACAACGCGACCGGCGGGCCCGGCGCCCGCCAGGCGGCACTGCTGGTCGAAGCGGCCCGTCCTGAATTGCGGAACTTCGACCGGTCACTAGACGCCCTGGGGGAACTACAACCGCTGGCAACCGTGGAGGTCATGTCCCGGATCAGCGGCCGCCTGAAGGCCGTGATGGCGGACCGTGGCGACGCGACCCACGAGGGACAACTGCTGGTGCTGGTCGAGGACGAAGACCTGCAACAGCAGATCCGGCGTTCCGAGGCTGCCATCGAGGTGGCCCGTGCGGCCGCGCAACGGGAACAGGCGACGCTCGACAACCTCCAGATCCAGCTGCGACGTTTTCAGCAACTGCATGAGCAGGAGCTGGTCTCCCTGCAGGACCTTCAAGACCTGCAGAGCAGGGTGGCGGTGGCGGAATCGCAGCTCACTCTGGCAGGGGCGCAGATCCGGCAGGCGGAAGCAGCTCTGAAGGAACTGCAGATTCAGCAAGAGCAGACGCGCATCTACTCGCCCTTGGACGGACTGGTGGCGACCCGCCACCTCGAGCCGGGAGCTCTGGTCAGTCCTTCCGTCCCCATCCTCTCCGTGTTGAAAGTCGAGCGAGTCAAAACGGTGATTCCCGTTCCCGAGGGCAGCCTCCGGTCGGTAGCCGTGGGCTTGACGGCGACGGTCACCGACGATGCTTTTCCCGACCGGCTCAACCGCGGGGCGGTCACCCGGATCAGCCCTTTCTTGAACCCCGAGACCCGCAGCGCAGACGTGGAAATCGAAATTCCCAATCCGGAAGGCCTGCTCAAGCCCGGGATGTTCGCCAGGGTGCGCCTGGACGCCCGCCTCTCGGAGCAGAAACTGGCGATTCCCCGTGCCGCACTGATTCAGCGGGGTGAGCAGAAAGGTGTCTATCTGATCACCGAGGACTCGAGCGTCGTCTTCCAACCGATACAGATCGGCCGCATCCAGGCAGGTTTCGTAGAAATTCAGGGAGGTCTCGAACCGGCCAGTCTGATCGTCTCGACCGGGGCCCAGAACCTCAACGACGGAGATTCGATTCGGTTGGCCGGCGCACCGGCCGAATGAGGCAGAACTCGCATCGAGTGCGGCGATCCTGGAGATGAACTGAGATGAATCTTCCCAAACTGGCAATTCGGCGACCCGTCTTCGTGACCGTTCTGGTTCTGATCGTGGTCCTGTTGGGTGGGATCTCATTCACACGGCTGCCGGTCGACCTGATGCCCGACATCAGCCTGCCCACCCTGACGGTTCGAACCACGTACACGGGCGTGGGTCCGCGCGAGATCGAAGAGCTGATCAGCATCCCCATGGAACGAGCGCTCTCCTCGACGCCCGGTGTGGAAGAGATCACCTCCAGCTCGTCGGAAGGCAGCAGCCAGGTGCGCTTGTCCTTTCAATGGGGCACCGACCTGGACGCCGCGGCCGACGAAGTGCGAACCCGGATCGACCGGACCCGGGGACAGTTGCCCGAAGATGCCGACCCGCCGACCATCTTCAAGTTCGACGTGAACGCCTTCCCCATCCTGTTCATGGGCGTCTACAGCGACATGAACCCGCGAGATCTGCGGGAATTCGTGGAAAACCAGATTCAATACCGCTTCGAACGTCTTCCCGGCGTTGCCCAGGCCGACATCTGGGGCGGGCTGCAGCGGGAGATCCACGTCAACCTCAACCGCACCAAGATGAACGCCCTGCGGATCGAGCCGGCCCAGGTCTCAGCCGCCTTGCGGCGCGAGAACCTCAATGAGCCGGCCGGTCAGGTCCTCGAAGGTGATTTCGAGGTGCTGATGCGCACCGAGGGGCAGTTCCAGACGCTGGAGCAAATCAGCGACTCCATGGTGGCCCGGCGTGGCGGCAAACCGGTCTACGTGCGAGACATCGCCACCGTCGAGGACAGCCACCAGGAAATCCGCAATCTGGTCCGCATCAACGGCAAACCGGGCCTCCGGGTGGCCGTGCGCAAACAGTCGGGCGTCAACACCGTGGACGTGGCCCATGACGTCCACAGAGAAATCGAGCGGATCAACCGCGACTTCCCCCAGGTTCAAGTCGTCTCGATCTACGACACGTCCGAATTCATCGAGCGCTCGGTGGCCAATGTTCGCGATGCCGCCCTGTACGGGTCACTGCTGGCCGTGGTGGTCCTGCTGCTCTTTCTCCGCAACTTCAGGACTACCGTCATCATCGGTATCAGCATCCCGATTTCGGTCATCGCCACCTTCGGCCTGATGTACTTCTATGGATTCACACTCAACACGGTCAGCTTCGGAGGGCTGGCCCTGGGCGTCGGCATCCTGGTCGACAACGCCATCGTCGTACTCGAGAACATCTTCCGGCATCGCCAGGAGGGACAGGGCAAACAGGAGGCAGCCCGTAAAGGAACCGACGAAGTAGCCACAGCAATCACGGCGTCTACGTTGACCACCGTGGCGGTGTTCCTCCCCGTGGTCTTCATGACCGGGGTCTCGGGTGTGATGTTCCAGCAGCTGGCCTGGGTCGTCTCCTTTTCGCTGTTCGCCTCGCTGCTGGTGGCCTTGACCTTGATTCCGTTGCTTTCCAGCCGTGTGATTCGGGTCCGGGAGCCCAATCCGAATCATTGGAGCTACCGCCTGGTCCATGGGACGGCGCAACTGCTGGACAACCTGGATGCAACGTACTCGCGCGGAATTGCCTGGTCACTTCGCCACCGAATGGTGGTGGTCGCCCTCACAGTGACCGTTCTGGCGGGAAGCTTACTGCTGGTGCAGTTTATCGGTTTTGAGCTCCAGCCCGAGACCGACGAAGGGGAAGTCCGCGTCAGCCTGCAGCTCCCCACCGGCTCACGGCTGGAGGCAACCGATGCGATCGTGTTGCAGGCCGAGGAAGTCGTGCGCCAGCAGGTCCCCGAAATACGCGAGTTGATGACCGAGGTGGGGTCGCCGGGAGGCTGGCGAACCGCCAACACCAACACCGGCTCGCTGCGGGTGAGCCTGGTTCCCAAATCAGAACGCTCGCGCAGCAGCCAGGAAATTGCCAATTCGCTGCGTCCCATTTTCTCTCAATACCCGGGAGTGGTTTCGCGTGCGTACGCCAGTGGCGGCAACTGGATCTTGCGTTTCGCCCAGGGTGACGCAGGACGTCTCAGCCTGGACATTCGCGGTTTCGACCTGGTCAAGAGCTACGACCTGGCAGTCGAGATCAAGCGACTGATGGAGGAGACCGAAGGGGTCAGTGACGTCCGCATTGGACGGGAGCCGGGAAGGCCCGAGACCCACATCCTGGTCGACCGGGCAAAAGCAGCCACGATGGGGCTCTCCGTCTCCGACATCGCCACCAACGTGCGAACCAGCATCGGGGGCAATGTCGCGACCTACTTTCGAGAAGGGGGCAAGGAGTTTCCCATTCTGGTGCGTTACGCCGAGTCGGACCGGCAGCTCGCGGAAGACGTGCTGGCGGTCCCGATTCAGACGCCGGGAGGACTGGTCGTTCCGCTGAGCAGCCTGGTGCGGCTCAACCGCAACGAAGGCCCGATCGTGATCGAACGCAAAGACCAGCAGCGGGTCGTGCCCGTCTCGGCCGACCTCACCGGCACTCGCGACATGGGTTCGATCGTTGCCGACCTGTCGGAACAGTTTCGATCGCTTCGAGTTCCCCCCGAAACGGCGGTCGTGTTCTCCGGCGAGTGGGAAGAACAGCAGGAGTCCTTCGACGCGCTGATGATCAGTCTGGCGTTGGCCGTCGTGCTGGTTTTCCTGGTGATGGCCGCTCAGTTCGAGTCCTTCAAGTACCCATTCCTGATCATGTTCTCGCTGCCCTTGGCCGCCATCGGCGTGATCGTCATGTTGTTCCTGACCGGGACCACCTTCAACATGCAGGCCTTCATCGGCACCATCATGCTGGTGGGAATCGTGGTCAACAACGCTATCGTTCTGGTGGACTACGTACTCCAGTTGCAGCGGATTCACGAATATCCACTGGTGGAGGCTTTGGTCACCGGCGGCCGGCGCCGCCTGCGCCCCATCCTGATGACCACCGCCACCACCGTGCTGGGACTGGCTCCCATGTCGCTGGGACTGGGCGAAGGCGGCGAGCTGCAGGCCCCCATGGCCCGCGTCTTGATCGGAGGCCTGATCAGCTCCACCTTCATCACGCTCTTTTTCATTCCCACTCTCTACCTGACGATGGAACGGCTCAGCCTCCGCCGCCCGGCGGCCGGTTACGAGGGTTTGCAGGAAGGGGCCCTGACCTGAAGTTCCGAGCCCCCCTTCGTTTTCGGAGGATTATTCGTAACTGCCTATTGAGACTGACAAAATAATCCTTCACGTTGACTCGATTCGGCGTATAGTAGTGAGCGAATAGGCCTGAAGTCTATGACACCAAGCTAGTCAGTTTCCTTTCTTTCCCTTCTCCAACTGAGATAGGATGAGGGTTCCCCGGCCGGACTAGGCCATCCGAGTGGACGGGTTACTAAGGCCGTGTTTGCAGTCGAGGTGAAAAGCAACCATGCGCAAGATGAGCGTTTTTTCCATTTCCCTTTTGTCGGGAGCGTTGCTCCTGATGGCCGGCTGTGCCTCCAAGCCTGACCAGGCGGTTACGTCCGCCCAGCAGCAACAAACCCAGGCCAGGGCCGCTGAAGCCGATGTCTACGCTGCCGACCTGTACAAGAAGGGCCAGGAAGCACTGGACGCCGCTCAGGCCGAGATCCAGGCCCAGGACGCGAAATTCGCCCTTTCTCGCGATTACTCCAAGGCGGAGGCTCTGCTGAACGAAGCCGCCACCACCATGGAGCAGGCAGCCAGCGCGGCGGCCACCAACAAGGAAGCAGCTCGTGCTCAGGCTGAAGCCGCTCTGACCCAGGCCGAAGAAGCGCTGGCCAGCGCTGAGAAGGCTCTCCAGACGGCTCCCCGGGGCAAGGACACCCGGGCTGATCTGGAAGCCATGAACTCCGACCTGGCAGCCGCCAAGGCAGCCCTGGGCGAAGCTCGCCAGGCCTTCCAGGCCTCCAATTACGCGGACGCCAACAGCAAGTTGGACGCCGTAATCGCGACCGCCCAGGAAATCAGCTCCGATGTGGAGGAGGCGAAGGCCAAGCGTCGGGGCCGGCGGGGCGGCAGCATCTGAAGAAGGCTGTCGAGCACCTGCCTCTCCGCGTAGGCTGATGCGGGCGCTTCTTCAAAGTTCTGATGAGAAACGCGGGCCCAGGCCCGGCTCTGTGCGCGGGCCTGGCTTCCCGAATCCGCCCGAGCGCTCTCCCGATGACAACCGCTCGAGCCGAATCAGGTGAGGTCCGGTGCGCCTCGCTCGACGGCCGTGCGGGAGCGAAATAGGCGCCCCCACGCATCTTTTCAGCCTGCAATTGCCTTCTCGAGCACATTCATTCCAGGTTTTTCGGGCTAAAATAGCTCTGCGACATGCAGAAATGGATCAAGCCGAGTCCAAAACAGGCATTGTGGTGGCGAGCGAAGATCCTCGGGCGGACGGCGTTCTACCTGGGGGGCAGGGACGCAACGATCCTGCTGTCCGCCCTGGCCTTCAGCTTCTTGCTATCCGTCTTCCCGTTCATCGTCCTGCTGCTGACCCTGGCCGATTATCTGAACTGGACGGAACTGCGTGAGACGATCTTCAGCGCTTTCTTTCATTTCTTTCCCATCTCTCAGGAATTCATCATCCGCAACCTGAAAATCCTGTCCCGGGGCCTGGCCGAATTGCAGATCGTTTCCGTGCTGATTCTGGCCTGGTCGGTCTCAGCCTTTTTCTTCAGCCTGGAGGCCTGCCTCGACTCGGCCTACCGTGTGCCTCAGTACCGCCGCTTCTCTCGCAGCCAGGTGCTGGGGACGGCAATGACCCTCCTGTTCGGTTTGATCGCGTTCTTCTTCGTGGCTGCGCTGCGCGGCATCCAGATCCTTTCCAGCGAGTGGTTTCAGATCGACACCGGCGGCCGGGACATGATGGAACAGGGCGGCATGTGGGGACTGAGCGTGGTGCTGACCCTGGTCCTCTTCTTCTTCCTCTTTTATCAGCTGCCCAACAAGCGGCGAAAGCCGCGCCAGGTGGTTCTGGAAGCGGTATTTGCCGGAGTTCTCTGGCTGGGCGGCAATGTGATCTTCAAGATTTCAGTTCCGCTCTGGTCCCTGACGGACATCTACGGCCCCTTCTACGTGTCGGTGACCCTGTTGCTGTGGGCTTTCGCATCTGGACTCGTCTTGATGGCGACCGCCCGGCTCTCCGCGGATGGCTTCTTCTCCAGGGCCCCGAGCCAGCTCGTGACCATCGAGCCGGCTCTCGAAACGGACCCTGAACCGGTTCCGGAAGCTCCCGGCTTGCCAGCCCCCCGGCAGGTCTCTCCAGCCCCCGAGCCGTTCCCCCCGGGAGAGGTTGGTGCGCAATGAAACGAGGCCTGATGGCGAGTACCCGGACACTCTGTGAGATCGGGCGCAGCGGGTTTACGCTGGTCTTTGCTGCCATTGCCTGCAGCGGCTGCGCCTCCCTCCCCGACACCCAGTTGGACCAGCTGAGACAGGTGCGCCACCAGCTCGT
>JBFKLX010000147.1:0-14563 GCA_041630155.1 Acidobacteriota bacterium | reverse complement strand
TTCCTCGGCTACCGCGAGTACCACATCGCCAACTACAAGGGCGTCCGGACCATGCAGGTCGTGCCCGAAAACGCGCTGGGAATCCTGAGCAAGCTGAAGGGCAGCACCTATTTTCGACCCGTCCCGATGAGCCAGATCTCGGAAGATCTTCGGAATCGAATCACCGGCGGCCCCATTCTGCTGGTCACAAAGTCCAATGCCGAATCGACCGTCCATCGTCCCGCCCGGATGGATTACATCGGCGTCAAGATTTTCGACGGAAAAGGGCAGGCGGCCGGTGAACGCCGCTTTCTCGGCCTCTTCACTTCCAAAGCCCACTCCACACCCGTCGACGGGATCCCGATCTTGCGCCGCAAGCTCAAACAGATGCTGGGAATGGACGATGCTCCCGAGGGATCGCACGATTTCAAGCAGATGGTCTCCATCTTCAACTCGATGCCCCGCGAGGAACTCTTCTGGTCATCGGCGCGGCAGCTGCACGGCGACATCCACACCATCATGAGCATCGAGCAGGAGCGGGGAGTGCGGTTGACCGTGCGTCCCGATCCGCTCAAGCGCGGCTTGGCTGCGATGGTGATCATGCCGCGGGAGCGCTTCAATTCGGAGGTGCGCCGGCGCATCCAGGAGACTCTGGCCACCAAACTGGAGGCTTCGCACGCCGACTACAACCTGGCCATCGGCGAGGACGAGGCCCAGGTGCGCTTCCACTTCTTCTTCACGACCGACCTGGGCTACGATTCACTCGATCTGCCGGCCTTGGACCGGGAAGTCGCCGAACTCACCCGGACCTGGGAAGATCAGCTCCGGGAACGGCTCGAGCAGGACCGCTCCCGGGCCGCCGCCCGGGCCCTGACGGAGCGTTACGGCAAAGCATTCGACGAAGGCTACAAGGAGGACAATACTCCCGGGGAGGCGCTGGGGGACATCCAGCACCTGGAGGGACTCGACGAGGAACCCTACCGGGTCGACCTGCTCAATCCACCCCCCGGCCGCTTCCATCGCGACGCGAGCCTGCTGAAGATTTACCACCATCAAGCCACTCTGGTTCTCAGCGAGGTCTTTCCCCTTCTCGAGAATCTCGGATTTCGTGTAGTAGAACAGATTTCCTATCCGGTCTCGCTCCCGGCGCGCAAGGGATCCAAAGGGAGCCAACTGGGGATCGACGTGTTCCGCGTGCTGGACCGGGTGGGGCGCCGCTTGCCCGACGAGTCCGTGGATCACGTGAAGGAGGCTTTGCTGGCCCTGTTGTCGGGAAAAGCCGAGAACGACCGGCTCAATCGACTGGTCCTGGGCGCCGGACTCCGTATCCACCAAGTGGCCCTGCTGCGCACCTACCGCGGCTACCTCGCTCAGCTTCAGGCAGCACGCAGCCGCAGCTTCATTACCGAGAGCCTGCTCGGCTACCCCGAAAGCGCGCGCGCCCTAGTGGGCTGCTTCGAAGTCAAGTTCCAGCCCATGGACAAGAGGCAACGGCGCAAGCGCATGAAGCAGGCCCGGCAAGATTTTCTGGACGGGCTGGACCAGGTCTCCTCACTGACCGAGGACGAAACGCTGCGGGCGCTCTTTCACCTCATCGAAGCCACGTTGCGCACCAATTTCTTTGCAAACAAGCCCTTCATCAGCTTCAAAATCGAGTCTGCCAAGGTCCTGGAGATGCCCGAGCCGCGTCCCCTCTACGAGATCGTGGTCTCCGGGCCTCACGTCGAGGGAATTCACTTGCGAGGTGGAATGGTGGCCCGCGGAGGCATTCGCCACAGTGACCGCCCCGACGACTACCGGACCGAAGTCCTGGGCCTGATGAAGACCCAGATGACGAAGAATGCGGTGATCGTCCCGGTTGGGTCCAAGGGTGGATTCGTAGTCAAGCACCTCCCCTCGGACCGCGACAGCCAGCGGGCCCACGTCGAGCAACAGTATCGGACCTTCATACGAGGCCTGCTGGACCTGACGGACAACATCGTCGAGGGAAAGGTCGTCCATCCCCCGAACCTGGAGATCTACGACGGCCCCGATCCCTATCTGGTCGTGGCTGCCGACAAAGGCACCGCGACCTTCAGTGACACCGCCAACGAAATCAGCCAGGAATATCAGTTCTGGCTGGGAGACGCCTTCGCATCGGGCGGCTCTCGTGGATACGATCACAAGAAGGAAGGCATCACGGCCCGAGGCGCCTGGGAATGCGTGGCACGCCACTTCCGCGAGATCGGCCTGGACGTGAAGCGGCAGACCTTCACCGCCGTCGGCATCGGGGACATGTCGGGGGACGTTTTCGGCAACGGCATGCTCTACACCGAGCAGGTGCGCCTGCTGGCGGCTTTCAACCACCAGCACATCTTCATCGACCCCGACCCCGACCCGGTCTCGAGCTACGCCGAGCGCAAGCGGCTCTTCGAGATGCCGCGCTCCAGCTGGGCCGATTACGATTCCACCAAGATCAGCGCGGGAGGAGGGGTCTTCGAGCGTCAGGCCAAATCGATTCCCCTGTCCCCCCAGATCAGGGAATTGATGGGGATCAGTCAAGAGGCGCTGAGCGGCCAGGCTCTGATCCGAAAAATCCTCACCCTGCCCGTAGATCTGCTTTGGAACGGCGGCATCGGAACCTACGTCAAGGCCAGCACCGAACGCCAGTCCGACGTCGGTGATTCGAGCAACGACGGGGTCCGTGTCGACGCCGGCCAGGTGCGAGCCAAGTTGGTGGCCGAAGGAGGCAACCTGGGCTTCACTCAGCTGGCGCGCATCGAATACTGCCTGGCGGGCGGACGCATGAATACGGACGCCATCGACAACTCCGCCGGGGTCGACATGAGCGACCATGAGGTCAACATCAAGATCCTGCTGCAACCCGGTGTGCAGGCCGGAAGCCTCAGCTTCGAGAAACGCAACAGGCTGCTGCGCCGGATGACCGAAGAGGTCAACCAGCTCGTGCTGGCCGACAACTACAGCCAGTCCTTGTGCCTGTCGCTGGCAGAAAAGATGTTGCCGCTGGAAGGGGAGGTGTTCGAGTCTCTGCTGGACTACCTGGTGGACCGCGAGCACCTGAAGCGCCACGTCGAGTTCCTTCCCGAGAGCCGCCAGCTGGCCGAGCGACGCCGCAACGACCGCGATCTCACCCGTCCCGAGCTGGCGATTCTACTGGCTTACACCAAAATGGGACTCAGCCGCTATCTGCTGGACACGGATCTGCTCGACGAGCCGCACCTGCAGCACTACCTGTCCGACTATTTTCCCAAGGCCCTGCGACGCCGCTTTGCAGAGGCGATGAAGGACCATCCGCTGCGCCGCGAGATCATTGCCTGCCAGTTGACCAATACCGTCGTCGACCGGCTCGGCATCGGCTTCGTGCACGGCGCCATCCGCGACACTGCCGCAACTCCGGAAGAGGTCGTCCGGGTCGCCTTGGGCGCTCTCGAGATCCTCGAACTGAACCCCTTCTGGGAGCGGCTCTTCGCCATGGACAACCGGGTGCCCGCGGAAAAGCAGTACCAGGCCCTGGTGGCCGTCGTGCGGGCCGTGGAGGGGATCGTCCAGTGGATTCTGCTGGCCGACGTCGACGTCCAGCAGTTTTCCAAATTCGTCCAGACCTATCGAGAACCCCTGCTACGGCTCCGCCGCGAAGTGGCGGACATGTTGCCGGTCAGCGAACGCAAGCGCTTCGAAGGCAATCGCAAACGCCACCTCAAGGCCGGCTTCCCCGAGGACCTGGCGGCAGAAATCACCAGTCTCGAGTACCTCACCAGCGGCATGGGCGTCATTGACACGAGCCGCCTGTGCGACCTTCCATTGGAGGAGGCCGCGCGGCACTTCTATGCCCTGGGGGACCGCCTGCAACTGGGCTGGCTGCGCGACCGGCTGTCGGAAACAGCCAAGCGAGACCAGTGGCAGAAAATCGCCGCCACCGGCCTGGTCATGGACCTGCGAGACGTCCAGCGGCGCCTCTCGCTGGCCTATCTGGAGCAGCGAAACAGGAAGGAAGGTCTCAGCATCTCCACCTTCTTGGCCCAGCAGGCCCGCCTGCTCAAACGCTTCGACCAAGCCTTGTGGGAGATTCGGACCAAAGACGAGCGGATCACCCTCGCGAGCGGCGCGGTGGTCACCCGACTGCTGCTGCAGATGACCGACAAGTCCCGGCAGGGCGAAAGGAGAGTGCCAGCGCGAGGGTGAGAGCGAGTCCGTCGCCCTGCTAGCGGCGCCGGACCAGGTAGAGGTCGCCTCCCCGATCTTCTTCGTCAATTCGCCAGCTACCCAGGAAACGGCTTCCCTGGGCCTGCAACTCGGCCTCCAGCAACTTGCCTTCCACAGTGGCTCGGAACTTGAGCACCTTTCCGTCGAACTCAACCTCCTGGAGCTCGACCTCCGGGCGGCCCGTTACGTCCCGGTTGTCCTCCCTCAGTACGATCCCCTCGGGAAAAACCGCCGTGCCGGTGATTTGCCCCGCCTGGACCCGGAAGCGCACCCGGGCAATGGCCGTCAGAGGCGCATCTGTGTCCCCGGGGGAGCGTTGTGAGGAAAAGACCGGAGGCGGGGGTGGGGGTGTCCCTTTTTGATAAGGGTGCAGCGCCCAGTTCCCGGCCAGAACTGCTCGCTGGAGCGCCCGGTCCGCCTGGGCCGGCGCCGGCTGCACGGGATCCTGGGCCCAGAGAACGGGGCCCAGCAGCGAGGCGGCCAGCATCAGTGCGAACACGAAACCGAAGGGAACGATCGCCAACGCAAAACGGTGTGGTTTCCACATCAATCGGGTTCCTCTTCCGCTGAGTCTAGCAGAAAACTCCGATTTCCCGATCGAAGCTGGCGGGGCCGGCCGGCGGGCGCGAGCGGCCCCAGCCCGCCGCGGCCCGGTGGAAGCCGCGAGCCTCTCGCCAGGTGAGAGATTCAGAGGCACTGAGGTTACAATACCAGCAGATTGCGACCAGCTTTTGGAGATGTCGAATTTGCCTGAAGCGGGACGACTGCACAAGATTTGGATCAAGCGGTTCCGCACGGGCCCAATGGATCCGGTGGAATCGGCGACCTTGATCGCCGATCGGGGCCTGGCGGGAAACGCCAATCAGGGGGGACGACGCCAGGTCACCCTGATCGAATGGGAGACCTGGCAGGCCATGATGCAGGAACTCGAGACTCAGCTGGACCCTTCGACCCGCCGCGCCAACCTGCTGCTGAAAGGACTTCCGCTGGCAGAGTCTCGAGGGCGCCGGCTCGCTCTGGGTCCGACCATCCTGCTGATCGGCGGAGAGACCAGACCGTGCCAGCGGATGGAGGAGGCCTATCCTGGACTGAGGGCGGCCATGCAGACCGGCTGGCGGGGGGGAGTCTTCGCCCAGGTGCTGCGCGGCGGGCCGGTTCGTGTCGGGGACCTCTCGACCTGGCTGGCCGATTGAACGGCGGCCCGGTACCATTCGTTCTGGTTTTCGGAAGCGCTTGTTAATGGGCGGCCCGAGAGGATCGTCACTATGAGTGAGAAGTCGGAAAAGGAGACACGCTTGCAGGCCGCAGTCAAAACGGAGCAATCAACGGAATCGGCTGAGCTTGGAAAGATCTTTCAGGACCATGCCGGTCTGGTCTTGCAGTCCGCTTACCGCATCACCGGCAGCCGAAGCGACGCGGAAGACGTGCTGCAGACCATTTTCCTGCGGCTGATGAGCCGCGGCTATCCCCGCGGCTTCGTCGACAACCTCGGCAGCTACCTGCACCGGGCAGCGGTCAACGCGTCCATCGATCTGTTGAGGGGGCGGGGTTCACGCCGCAGCGTGCCGATGGATCAGGTCGGAGTTCTGAGCGCTCCGGAGGCAAAGACCAGTCCGGAAGTTCGGCAGCGCGAAAAGGAACTGCTGGCTAGGCTCCGGCAGGCAATCTGTCAACTCAGCCCGCAGGCAGCCGAGATGTTCACCTTGCGCTATCTGGAAGGCTACCGGAACCTGGAAATCGCCGAGCTGCTGGGAACTTCGCCCGGCGTAGTGGCCGTCGTGCTCCACCGGTCCCGGCAGCATTTGCGGGAAGAGCTTCGGCGTTTGTTGGGATCGAGCTTCTTGGGAGAAAACGATGAGTAACGAACAGGATCTGGACAACCTCTTGGACGAAAGCTTGGAAAAGCTCCGAAGCCAGCGGCTCCCGGACGAAAAAGTGGCGACGACGATCGGCCAGGTCTGGGAAAAACTGGAGGCAGCCGGTGCTTCCTCAACGGTTCGATTGCCTGCCATGGAACCGACTTCGCGGATTCGCGATTGTTCGGATCTGCAGGCGCTGATCCCGGATTATCTGGCCGGGACCCTGAACGAATCGCGCCGCCTGCTGCTGGAAGACCACCTCAACCAGTGCGTCCCCTGTCGGCGCGCCCTTCGGGTGGCGCGAGAAGGGCGGAAGCCGGCGCCGGTGGTCCGAGCTCGAAGTCAGGGACTTCCTTGGATGTGGATCGGAGGAATCAGCTCCGCGGCGGCGCTGCTGCTGGTGGCCGCGCTGGCCTGGTCGGGCGCCTTCGACGAGTTTCTGCCCGGGCCTGAGGGTGCTCGAGCCACCGTCGAATCGCTCGAGGGAACGCTCTTTCGGGTATCCAGCGAAGGCAGCCTTCCCGTGACCGAAGGAACCGAACTCTGGGAGGGAGACCGCATCCGTACCGCCCGGCTTTCGGGCGCCGTCATCCGGCTTCAGGACGGCTCTCGCGTGGAGATGGACGAGCGGTCGGAACTGGCCGTGCGTGCCAGCCGCGCCGGACAACAGGTCGAGTTGGCCCGGGGACAGGTCCTGGTCGAAGCGGCCCCACAGGAAGAAGGCTATCTGGCCGTCCAGACCCAGGACTGCACGGTCACCGTCAAGGGCACTGTCTTCACCGTCAATCACGGTACCCGCGGATCTCGCGTGTCCGTCCTGGAAGGCCACGTGTCCGTGGCGCGGCTGGGCAAGACCGCAACGCTGATGCCCGGCCAGCAGTACGCCAGCCGGGAAACTCTGGGGCGAGTCTCGCTGGCCCGTGAGGTGGCCTGGAGCCGGCACGCGCCCGAGCACCTGAAAGTGGTGCAGCAGCTGGACGCACTGGGCCGGGAGTTGGATGAAGCTTTCCGCTCGCCGCTACGCAACTCGCTGCGGCTGACCCACCTGGCTCCGGAGAACACCGCGATCTACATCGCCCTGCCCAACCTCTCGCAAAGCCTGGGAGAGGCCGAGCGAATCTTCCAGGAACGACTGGAGCAGAATATGGAACTCCAGCAGTGGTGGAACCAGCGCGGTGCTGAGTTCGAGCCCCAGTTGCGGGAGGTGCTGGAGCGCCTGCGGAATCTGGGCGCCCAGCTGGGCGAGGAGATCGTGGTGGCCATCGGCCTGGAAGAGGGCAACCCCGGCGAGCCCCTGATTCTGGCTGAAGCCGGCAGTGGAGCCCCGGCTGCCGTCGCCCGGGAAGTGGAACGGATCAACCGCGAAGTCGGAAAGACCGTGCTGCGCCTGATCGACGATCCCTTTGCGGAGCAGGCCTCCGATGGAGTGCTCTTCGTGATGGTGCACCAGGGGATCTTTGCCGCCTCCCCCTCCCTGGCCCGGTTGCAGGAAGTGGGAGACCTGCTCGCTTCCGGCGCACTGAGCACCTTCGCCGGGACTCGCTTCGCCGATCGCATCGGTGAGGCCTACCAGGAGGGAGTCGCCTACCTGCTGGCCGTGGACGTCAAATCCCTGATCGCGGCCCAGGTGGAGCGAGAGGACGAGCCGGGTGCGACCGACGAGCAAGCCTTCTTCAATCGGCTGGGCCTGCTCGACGTGCGGGACATCCTGGTGGAACGCCGGCCCGCTGGAGAGCTGTACGAGACCCGCGCGACCGTGGGTTTCGACAAGGCGCGGCAGGGCCTGGCCTCCTGGCTGGCCGAGCCGGCCTCCATGGGGTCTTTCGACTTCATCTCGGCCGACGCTACCGTGGCCGCGGCCTTCGTGGTGAAAGACCCGGAGCTGATGGTGGAGGACCTGTTCCAGCTGATTCAAGCCGGCGACCCGGACGCCTGGGAGGAACTCGTTCAGTTCCAACTGGAAACAGGCATCAACCTCCAGCAGGATCTGGCGGCTCCGCTGGGAGGCGAGATCGCCTTCGCGCTGGACGGCCCGGTGCTGCCTCAGCCCTCCTGGAAAATGATTCTGGAGGTATACGACCCGGCCCGACTCCAGCAGACCATCGAGTGGGCTTTGCAAGAAGTCAACGACCAGATGGCCCAGCAAGGGGAATCCCCACTGGAGCTGGTGGCTCAGACCAGCGGGGGACGGACTTTCTACAGCGTGGTCTCGTCGCGCGGCGGCTCCGAGGTCCACTACACCTACGTGGACGGCTACCTGGTGGCCGCCCCCAGCCGAGCCCTTCTGCTGAACGCCATGCGGTTTCGCCAGACCGGTTATACCCTGCAGCGGTCCAGCAAGTTCCTGGAGAGGCTTCCGGCCGACCGTAGGACCAACTTCTCGGCCGTCATGTATCAAGACCTGGGCTCCCTGCTGGCTCCCCTGGCGGAACGCTTCGGCGGATCTCCAGAAGAGCTCTCCGAGGAGACCCGCCACCAGCTGGAGCAACTGGCAGGCCAGCTGCAGTCGTCCCTCTACTACGCGTATGCCGACTCCCAGCAGATCACGCTGGCAGGCACAGGGGACCGCTTCGCGCCGTTCGGGATGAGTGGAGGCCTGGGCGGATTCCTGGGAGTGGCAGAACTACTGGAGATGAGTCGCTGAATCGACTCGATTCGACCCGGGGGTGAGGGACTTCCTTCACCCCCTTCCCGACCAGCCCCGTGAACATTACTCCCCGCTGTTTCGTTCAGAGTTTTCGAAAGGTGAGGGATTGGCTTCGATAACTCCCGTCATTGAACTGTCCGGTCTGGAAGTCTGCTTCGGCCGGTTGCGTGTCCTGGAAAACCTGTGCGGCTCGTTGTCCGGCAGGGCCATCGGCTTGCTGGGCCCCAACGGAGCCGGAAAGAGTACGCTGATCCGGACCCTTCTCGGCTTCCACCCGCCCCGCCAGGGAACCGCTCGAGTCATGGGTCATGACATCGTCAGGGAATCTCGCGTCATTCGGAGCCTCACAGGTTACATGCCCGAGAACGACTCCTTCATTGCCGATTTCTCCGCGATCCGGCTCACCCGCATGATGGCCGAGCTGTCCGGACTCCCGCCGCGACTGGCACTGGAGCGCGCCCATGAGGCCCTCTACTACGTGGGCCTCGGCGAAGCGCGCTACCGCAAGATCGGCACTTACTCGATGGGCATGAAACAACTGGCCAAACTGGCGCAGTCCCTGGCGCACGGCCCCAGGCTGCTGATCCTCGACGAACCCACCAACGGGCTGGACCCGCCGGCGCGGCGCCGCATGCTCAACCTGATTCGCGAGATCCGCGACAGCGGCGACGTCCAGATCCTGCTCTCGTCGCACCTGCTGTACGACGTGGAGCTTTGCTGCGACGAGGTGCTGATCCTCAAGCAGGGCAAGATCGCCGTCTACTGCAATCTGGAGGAGGAGCGCAAGGCCAACATGAAGTTCATCGAGCTGGAAACCGACGGCGAGAGCGCCGGGTTTCTGGAGGGGATCGAGAAACTGGGGTGCGAATGCGCCCTGTACGGCGGCCGGATCAAGACCGTGCTGCCCCCCGGGATCGAGATTCGGGATCTCTACAAGGTCGCCGCCGACTGCCGCATTCGCATTCGCCGGCTGGACTACAAGCGCGACTCTCTGCAGGATATATTCCTGAAGGCCATGCGAGGAGACGAGGATGGCAGTCTACAAACGCAAGTTTAGCCCCTACCAGGGAGAGCGCACTCCCCCCTGGAGCCGCTGGCTGATCATCCCCCGATACGCCTACGCCAAGGTCTTCGCCTCACGCATCACCACCGCCTTCTTCGTGGCCTGTTTCGTCTGGCCGTTGATTTGCGCGGCCGTGATCTACATCCGCTACAACGTCAGTTTCCTGGAAACCTTCGGACTCCAGCTGGGCGACTTCAAAGGAGTGCTGGCCATCAACGCGAGGTTCTTCCTGAACTTCCTCTACATCCAGGGCTTTCTCTCCTTCCTGCTCACCATCCTGGTGGGGCCGGGGCTCGTCTCGGCCGACCTGAGCCACAACGCCCTGCCCTTGTATTTGTGCCGCCCCTTCAGCCGGACCGAATACATCCTGGGGAAGATGCTGGTCTTGCTGATCCTGCTGTCGGCCATCACCTGGGCGCCCGGACTGCTTTTGATCGGCCTGCAAACCTCGCTGGCCGGACTGGGCTGGTTGAGCGAACACCCCCTGGTCGCCCCGGCCCTGCTGGTCGGCTCCGCCATCTGGATCGTCACCCTGTCCCTGCTGAGTCTGGCCATCTCGGCGTGGGTCCGCTGGAAGCCGGTGGCCGCCGCGGCTCTGTTCGGTGTGTTCTTCATCCTGCCCGGTATGGGACAAATCATCAACGTGACCCTGGAGGTCGACTTCGGCGACATCTTCAACATCATCATGGTCTTCTTCACGATCTGGGCCTGGCTGTTCCAGGTCAGCTTCCGGGGCGACTTGACCCTGGTGGAGGCGTGGCTGGCCCTTTCCGGCTTTTGCGGGCTGTGCCTGCTGATTCTGAACCGCAAGCTCCAGGCCTATGAGGTGGTCAGCTGATGGCAAGCATCGGCGTTCAGGACCGCATCGTCTTCCAGAACGTGTCGAAGTTCTACGGCGAGGTGTTGGGGATCAATCGCGTCAACCTCTCCATCCCGGCAGGGATCACCAGCCTGGTGGGACCCAACGGATCGGGCAAGACGACCCTGCTGAATCTGATGACCGGACTGCTTCAGCCCTCCCAGGGCAGCATTTCGGTCCTGGGAATCAGCCCCACCGAGCCGGGGCAGCTCTTTCGAAGGGCTGGCTATTGCAGCCAGTTCGACTCCTTTCCCAGACGCCTCACCGGTTATCAGTTCATTTACGGTTTCTTGAGAATTCATGGTTTCGGCCATCCCAAGGCAGACGAGTTGACCTGGCAGAGCCTTCGCCAGGTGAAGCTCGAAGAGGCGGCCCGGCGCAAGGTCGCCGGCTACAGCAAAGGGATGCGCCAGCGCGTCAAGCTGGCTCAGGCCATCGCCCACCAGCCCGACATCCTGATCCTGGACGAACCGCTCAACGGGCTGGACCCCCTGGCCCGGGCGGAGATGATCTCTCTCTTTCAGCAGTTGGCTTCCTCGGGGCTGCACGTGGTCATCTCCAGCCACATCCTGCACGAGGTCGACCTGATCTCGGATCAGGTCGTGCTGCTGGACAGTGGCTACGTGGTGGCGGAAGGGGCGATTCGGGGGGTCCGGGACGAAGTCAAGGAACATCCCGCTCAGATCCTGGTTCGCTGTGACCGACCCAGCCAAGTGGCGGCCCGCCTGTTCCAGGAGGACCACATCGTCGAGGCCAGCCTCCACGAAGACCAGCGTGGCCTGCTCATCCGCACTCGCGATTCCAACCGCTTCTATGCTTGCTTGAATCGCGTGGTGCTGGAGGACCAGGTGCAGATCGAAACGGTGGCCCCAGCCGACGAGGACGTCGAGTCGGTCTACCAGTACCTGATTGGCCAGAACGGAGGCGCCGCATGAGGTCGCTGATCGAATCTCTTTGGTCACTGGTGAAGGAGGCCGACTGGGGACTGAGGGCTCGCCAGGCGTCGGCCGTCTTGCGCCTGGAGATCAAACGCATCCTGATCGGGCGCCGGTCGCTGGGAGTCCTGTTGTTCAGCCTCTTTCCGGCCTTCGTTGCGTTTTTGACCCTGATCTTTTCTCCGGCGGGCTCTTTCGAAGGACTGGGGGGGCCCCCGGTGGTCTTCGCCGTGCTCTTTCGAACCGTCTATCTGCGCTTGATCATCTTCTTCGGCTGCGTGCTGCTCTTCACCAACCTCTTTCGAGGCGAGCTGCTGGAAGGCACCCTGCACTATTACTTCCTGACTCCCATGCCCCGCTGGTGCCTGGCAGTGGGGAAGTTCGCTGCGGGCGTGCTGGCTGCCTTCGCGACCTTCGCGACCACCGCCGGGGTGACCTTTCTGTTCCTGCACGCCAACTCGGGTACCGACTATCTGGACCGGTTCCTCTGGAACGGCCCCGGGTTGGGGCATTTGAGCAGCTACGCCCTGGTCACCCTGATGGCGGTCATCGGGTACGGCGCGGTCTTCCTTCTGGTCGGCGTCACCATTCGAAACCCGATCATCCCGGCGGTTCTGATCTATCTGTGGGAGTCCCTCAATCTGTTCTTGCCGGTCGCCCTCAAGCAGATCAGCGTCATCTATTACCTGGAGTCGCTCTGCCCCGTGCCCATCCCACAGAGCGCCATCACCATCCTGGCCGACCCCGCCCCCACCTGGCTCTCCATACCCGGCCTGGTCGGTCTGACCGCCCTGCTGCTTTGGGGGGCGGCAACCCGGCTGCGTACAGCGGAGATCCGTTATGGCGGGGACTGAGCACCCCACGGTTGGAAGCAAACAGTACGGCCCTCATCCCGGATATCAGCAGGGTGGGCGCATGCCCTGAGACCCCGCAAACTTCCCTTTCCGGCCACCCTGTGTTTCAATTCTCCCCCGATGAAGCCCGCTGGATTGGACAAGGCCGCCTTCGAGCCGGTGCCGGAAGGCGAGAGCTACCAGCCCTACGTCCCAGCCTCGGTGAATCTGCTCGAGTTCAGTGTTCGCTCCCTGTTGACCGGGATCCTCTTCGGCATCCTCTTCGGGGCTGCCAACGCCTATCTGGGGCTGCGCGCCGGGCTCACGATTTCCACCTCGATTCCGGTTGCGGTGATGACTGTGGCGGCCTTCCGCCTGCTGCAGCGCGCCGGACGCGACAGTTCGATTCTGGAGGCAAACCTCTCCCAGACGGTCGGCTCGGCCTCCAGCTCACTGGCCAGCGGGATCATCTTCACTCTGCCCGCCCTCTTTCTCTGGAATCTCGACCCCACGTTGGTGCGGATGGTGCTGCTGGCGCTGAGCGGCGGGTTGATCGGCGTGCTCTTCATGATTCCGCTGCGCCGCTTCCTGATCGCACGGGAACACGGTCACCTGCCGTACCCGGAAGGCACCGCCTGCGCCGAAGTGCTGGTGGCCAGCGAAGTGGGAGGCGCCAAGGCCCAACGCGTCTTCCAGGGGCTGGGGCTGGGCGCTCTGTTCAAACTGTTGGCCGGAGGCCTGAAAATCTTTCCCGACACGATTCACGTCAATCTGCCGCTGCTGCCCAGAGGCCGGCTCGGAGCCGAGGCCTCGGCGGCACTCTTTGGTGTGGGCTACATCCTGGGGCCGCGCGTCTCCCTGATCATGGTCGGTGGAGGCCTGCTCTCCTCGCTGGTCCTGATTCCCGCCATCGCCATCTGGGGCGCGGAGCGGCCCACGCCACTGTTTCCCGAAACGGTCGAACTGATTTCCAACATGCCGGCCGGAGCCCTCTGGAACCGCTATGTGCGTTACATCGGCGCCGGCGCTGTGGCCGCCGGAGGGCTGATGACCTTGATCCGCAGCCTGCCCACGATGGCCGAGAGCTTCCGGATCGGAACGCGGCAGCTGCGTAGCCGGCTGCGAGAGGGGGCCGCGGCGGTGGAGCGAACCGATGACGACCTGCCGCTCTCGACTGTCGGCCTGGGAGTGGGCGCGATTGCCCTCCTGATGGCCGCCGTCCCCCACCTTTTCGGTACCTTTGAAAGCTTCCCGGTGCGGCTGTCCGCCTCACTGCTGATCGTCTTCTTCGCCTTTTTCTTCGTCACGGTGTCGTCCCGGATCGTGGGACTGGTAGGCGTGACTTCCAACCCCACCAGCGGCATGACCATCGCCACGCTGCTGGGAGTCTCCTCACTGTTCCTGCTGCTGGGCTGGACGGACGACATCGGCAAGGCGGCTACGATCAGCGTGGGCTGCGTGGTGGCCATCGCCGCGTCCATCGCCGGCGACACCTCGCAGGACCTGAAGACCGGCTTCATTTTGGGCGCCACTCCCCGCCGGCAGCAGATCGGAGAGCTGATCGGCGTGCTTACTTCCGCTACTTTCGTCTGTCTGGCGGTGCTGCTTCTGGACCAGGCTTACGGCTTCGGAACCCAGGAACTGCCCGCCCCGCAGGCGACACTGATGAAGCTGGTCATCGAGGGCGTCCTGGAAAGCTCCTTGCCCTGGATCCTCGTCGCCATAGGAGCCGCCATCGCCGTGGGGGCCGAGCTGCTCGGCATCCAGAGCCTGGCCTTCGCCGTCGGGGTGTACCTTCCCCTCACGACCACCTTCCCGGTCTTTCTCGGTGGCCTGCTGCGCTGGTGGCTGCAGCGCAGCGCACCCGACCAGCAAGAGCAGGACGAACGACGGGAAAACGGAGTCCTGCTGGGCTCCGGACTGGTGGGAGGGGAAGGCTTGCTGGGAGTCGGGATCGCTGGGGTGGCTTTCCTCTACGGCGCCGCCCCCGCCGGCATCGGCTCCGCCTGGGCCGGTCATCTCGGACAACTCGTGGCAGCGGCCTCCTTCGCTGCTCTCATCTTCCTGTTCGCCCGCCTCTGCTCTCCCGGAGGCGCAAGGGCCTGAGTACTCCGGTTCGTAAATACGGTGACGGTTGCGGGCGGGGCTCTCGAGGCGAGCTCGCGAAGAGAGGAGGAGGCGATGC
>JBFKLX010000146.1:0-14750 GCA_041630155.1 Acidobacteriota bacterium | reverse complement strand
GGCCAGATAAGAGATGAGTGCCGCCGGGGCGGCGATCACTCCTACCAGCACGTAACTGGCGGCCGCCAGGACCAGGCCCGAGCCGAGGATCGTCTTCCAGTTCTGGACGTAGAGAATCAGGCCGTCCTTGGCCGTCTTCCAGGGATTGCGCTGAGGATAGAGCAGCGAATAGCTGAGAATGGCCTCGTCCACGTATCCGACCGAATACTCCAGCATCTGCTTGACGAAATTCTGCCCGGCGCCCAGACCCGGAATTGCTCCC
Source organism: Acidobacteriota bacterium (assembly GCA_041630155.1). Taxonomy (GTDB): domain Bacteria; phylum Acidobacteriota; class UBA6911; order RPQK01; family JANQFM01; genus JBFGHG01. The sequence continues at coordinate 14,488 of JBFKLX010000146.1, read as the reverse complement.
AGCAGCTTGAACATGCTGCGATTGAAGGCCTTGAGCACGACACTCACCAAGCGGTCGGCTGCAAACAGCACCGACACCCTCAAGAAGTTGTCGAAGACCATCCCAGCCCCGTAGCTGAACTGAGTCGTCCCGGAAGGCAAGTCTCCCGTCACGGCCAAGCGCGTGATCACTCCCACGTGAGCCGCCCGGACCAGATAGAGCACGTAGTGGCGGACCAGTTTGGCTCCGCCGCCGAACAACACCCCTCCGAAGACGAAGGCCAGCCAGTTGGGCCCCGGAAAGGGCCATTCTTTGAACAGCCAGAAGACGCCCACCCACCACGCCACCGCCACGATGATCGCCAGCCCGTAAACGGCCAGTCGCAGCAAGACGAATGGGAAGGTCTCCAGAAGAATTCGAAAAGCCTTTTCGAAATTGGATTTCATTTCCTGGACGCCCCCTTTCTGAAACCCATGCTCGGCGCTACCCGCCTCTCAATCCCTCATTACTGGAATCGGTGGTGTGTCATTCAAGAAAAACGGGAGCAGAGCCCAAAATGTTCCCCGCAAAGCGGCCCACTCGCAGCGGGACGGCAGCCCAACCGGTCCAGCCGGCGCTCCTGCAAGAGCCCGTCTGGCGGAGACCCTGCCACCAGAGGCAGACCGAAGTCGCCGCCGGTCAGGGTCGCAGGAAGCTGAAAGGAGGAGAGAGTTGGCAAGCGGGCGGAAAGCACATAGAATCGGGGATCGTGGAACTCGAACGAAGCTGCGGCATACTCCTGCATCCGACTTCCCTGCCCGGTCCTTTCGGTATTGGGGATCTGGGCGTCGAAGCCTATCGATTCATCCATTCTCTGTTCAAGTCGGGCGTCTCCGTCTGGCAAGTCCTGCCGCTGGGGCCCACCGGCTACGGAGACTCTCCCTACCAGTGTTTCTCGGCATTCGCCGGAAATCCCCTGTTGATCAGCCTGGAGATGCTGGTGGAAGAAGGGCTCCTCTCCCGCTCGGACCTGGCCGGCGTTCCCTCCTTTCGAAAGGACCGGGTCGACTATGGGGCGGTGATCGACTTCAAGCTGCCCTTGTTGAAAAAGGCCTACGAGAACTTCAAAGATACCGAAGGCACGTCGGGCCGGAAGCAGTTCGAGGAGTTTTGCCGGAACAATGAGAGCTGGCTGGAGGACTATGCGCTTTTCCGAGCCGTCAAGGACGCCCATGACGGAGTCCAGTGGACGCGCTGGGAACCGGCCATCGCCCGCCGCGAGCCCGAGGCGCTTGCCCGGTGGCGTGAAGAGAAGGCCGATCAAATCCAAATGCGGCGCTTCTGGCAGTTCGAGTTCTTCAAGCAATGGGGACTCCTGCGGGATTTCGCCAGGGAGCTGAACGTGCAGATCATGGGGGACATCCCCATTTTCGTGGCCCACGACAGCTCGGACGTCTGGGCGGCACCCAATCTCTTCCATCTGAACGAGGACGGCCGACCCGTCAAAGTCGCCGGTGTCCCCCCCGACTACTTCAGTGCCTCGGGACAACTCTGGGGCAACCCCTTGTACCGCTGGCGGCTGATGGCCTCCGAAGGCTTCCAATGGTGGATCGATCGCTTTCGAAGCGCCTTTTCGCTCTTCGATTTGATCCGAGTGGATCACTTCCGCGGTTTCGAAGCCTTCTGGGAGGTGCCGGGAGAGGAACGGACGGCCATCAATGGCCGCTGGGTCCACGCCCCGGGCGAGCAGATGTTCGAGGCAGTAGAGAATGCCTTGGGCCAGCTGCCCATCGTGGCCGAGAATCTGGGCTGGATCACTCCCGAAGTGGAGGCGCTGCGCAAGAAGTTCGGATTCCCCGGCATGGGCATTTTGCAGTTCGCCTTCGGGACCGATCCTCAGGCGTCCGATTTCATCCCCCACAATCACGTCCGCGACATGGTCATCTACACCGGAACTCACGACAACAACACGACGGTGGGCTGGTGGACGGCGACCGCCGCCCAGGATAGTACCCGCAGTCAAGAGGAAATCGAGGCAGAGCGGGATTTGGCGCGGCGATACTTGCGGAGCGACGACCGCGAAATCCACTGGGAGTTGATCCGGGCGGCCATGGCCTCCGTGGCAGTGCTGGCTATCGTTCCCTTCCAGGACTTGTACGGTCTGGGCAGCGAAGCCCGCATGAACCTGCCCGGCCGGCCAGATGGCAACTGGACCTGGCGGGTGAAAGACTTGCGTCTCGAAGGAGAGGTGTCCGACCGGTTGCTGGAGCTGACCTGGCTGTACGGTCGGCGTGCAGTGAGCCAGCAAGAGGCTGCTCCCGAAAAGGAAGCCAAGGCTGCCGTGTCGCAGTGACGCCCCAGGGGTCGGCATCACCGTCCACTCCGGATTTCTCGAGAGCGGTTGGTGGCCAGGTGTCGGAAGGCCACCGCCGGTTTGGCGTTGCGACCCGGGAGCCGAGGCTGCTCGAGCCAGGCAGCGGGGATGTATACCGGGGCGGCAGGTGAGCGCTCATCAGAAATGCGGGCCAAGCCAATGGGCAAGACCATTCTGCACGTTGACATGGACGCATTCTTCGCGTCGGTCGAACAGCGAGAGCGCCCCGAGTTGGCCGGACGGCCCGTGATTGTCGGGGCCGATCCAAGAGAGGGCCGGGGGCGGGGCGTTGTCGCCGCCTGTTCCTACGAGGCCCGCCGCTTCGGGGTGCACTCGGCTCTCCCCATCAGCCAGGCCTATCGCCGCTGCCCCCAGGCCGTCTACCTCCGGCCCAACGGCCGCCTCTACCAGTCGGTTTCCCACCAGGTGATGACCATTCTGGGGCGCTTCAGCGATCTGGTCGAGCCCATCAGCATCGACGAAGCGTTTCTGGACGTCACCGGCTCTCAGCGGCTGTTCGGAACGCCAGTCCAGATCGCGAAAATTATCAAGGAAACGATCCAGCGAGAAGAGCGGCTCACTTGTTCCATTGGTCTCGCACCCAACAAATTCCTGGCCAAGGTGGCCAGCGATTTGAACAAGCCGGACGGCTTGACGCTGGTCGAACCCGGCCGGGAAGCGGAGTTCCTGGCGCCCTTGGGGGTCCGCCGAATCTGGGGGGTGGGCGCCAAGACCGAAGCCAGGTTGAAGTCCCTGGGCGTGCGGACGATTGGTGACGTGGCTCGAAAACCTCTTCAATTCTGGATCGACCGCCTGGGCCGCCACGGAGTCCACCTCTGGGAACTGTCGCATGGCCGCGACAGGCGGCAAGTCGAACCTCGTGGCGCCTTCAAATCACTCAGCCACGAGTCCACTTTCGCCGAGGACACGCAGGATCTCGAGCGGATCCGGGCGACCCTCCTTGCCCTCTCCGAAGCAGTGGCTCTGCGCCTGCGAAAGAACGGCGTGCGCGGCCGCAACGTGACTTTGAAATGGCGCTGGGCGGACTTCACGACCCTGACTCGGCAAACCACCTTGGGCCAGGCGACAGACGATGCCCAGTCCGTCTACCGGGCTTGCTCCGAATTGCTGTCGAAGTTGTTGCCGCTGCGGCAAAGAGTCCGGCTGGTGGGAGTCGCCGTGGGACGGCTGGAGGGTGCCGGCCAAAAGCAGCAACCCGGACTCTTCGATGAGAACTCCCGCCGCAAGCGGCGGCTCGACCAGAGCGTCGATGCCATCCTCGAAAAGTTCGGCCAGACCAGCATCAAGAAGGCCAGCCTGTTGGACGATCCCTACGACGAGGACGACCGGTTCAGCTCTTTCCTGAAGCACTGAGCGGACCCGGGCCGCAGCTTTTCCTCAAGAATCCGGGACGCCGGAATCATCCACGCTGAGCGCGGGGTCTTGTCCCTTGGAGGTCAAGTCGTACGAGAACCGGAAAAAGCGTCAGCGGCTGGCTTGGGGGGCCCAACGCAAGGCGATGTTACCAGCGAGTCTGGTTGTGCCAGAAGTACAAGAGGCCGCCCACCACGGTACCGACCACGACGGCGACCAACGCGAACTCGCGCAGCTCGGGAAGCCCAATAATGAACATAACCGCGACTCCTATCGCGAAGATCAAGCCGGGAAAACCCGCCACGGTGATCTTGTCGATTCGGATTCCGGGATGTTTGCGATCATAGCGGCGCATTTTTGCCTCCTCGATATCGTTGTCTACATCCCTTAATACGAAGAGAACGGTTATTTGTTCAGCCTGGCAGCGCGGTCCTGCGCCCGGCCGTCAAACCGGGAGGTCCTGGGCCACACACGTCCCTCGCGCCCTGGCCACCACGACCGGGGGATCCACCACTTTGCTGCCGCTGATCACTTTGCGAGCCTCGAACTCCATTTCGCGGGAAGTCGTCCCGAACCGGACGATCCGGGCTTCCACCTCCAGGTAATCGCCCGCCACGACGGGCGCCAGAAAGTCCACCTGGCTGTAGGAGCGGAAGAGTCCCTCCAGGCCGTCGTGGCGAATCAGCAGCTCCGTTGCGGCGTCGCCAAACAACTCCAGAATGTGAGCGCCGTCGACCAACTCGCCCGCGTAGTGTGCATCCTGGCTGCTGATCCGAACCCTGATGAGCGCTACTCCCTCATTCATGGTGCCTCCTCAGAAACTCCTCCACGATGAACTCCGCAACGGCCCCGGGGAGTGTACCCCGTCCAAAGCCGGTGTCGTAGCCGAGCTCCTTGGCCAGCTCTGGTGTGATGTTGGGGCCACCTACGATCGTGATCAGATTGGCGCGCAGCTCCTCCGCCTCCAGCAAGTCGGCCATTTGTGCCAGGTTCTTGAAGTGCAGCCCCTTCTGCGTGATGGTCTGCGACAGCAGCAGCACATCGGCCTGCTCGCGGCGCAGCGCCTCCAGCAGCCTCTGAAAAGGCACCTGCGCTCCCAGATTGACGGTCCGAAAGCATGAGTAATGCTCCAAGCCGGGCCGTCCAGCGTAGCCCTTCTGATTGAAGATTGCGTCCAGCCCCACGGTGTGAGCGTCGCTCTCCAGAGTGGCGCCCACCAGCACCAGCGTGCGCCCCACATGCGTCCCAACCAGGTGCACCAGCTCGGCCTCACTACGGGGCGCCTGGCGCTGGACCGTCTCCGTGATTTCGGCGGCATCGACACTGAACGTCGTCCGGGCGTAGGCAACGAAGAAGGTGAACTGGGGGGCGATGGAGCGGCGCTCCACCAGGGCGATGTCGGTCAGATTCATACGCCGCAACGTCTCCAGGGCGGCCTGCTCTGCCACCGCGCCAGCCTCCATCGGAAGCGTGAAGCTGAGCTGAATCATGCCGTCCCCGGGGGTGTCGTAGTAGGGTCGGATCGGTTTGGTCTGCATCGAATCCTCTCCTGAAAAACTGGAATCGTCCCAGGCCAGATTCTAACCCGGATTATGCACCAGGTTTCGTCGCAGCAGACAGCTGGTCAATAGCCCGGGCCAAGGCAGGAAGGGACTTCTGGGAACGTGGGACGCGGGGCGTCAGGGCGTAGGGTTGCGAACCCTCTCTTTCCACGTCCGAGAAACTCTTCCCGTTGAAGTGGAAGGTCACGAAGGGGAGAAGGGATTCCAATATCGGTCTGTCTTTCTGACCACCCCGTCCAGTCCGCGGCCTCCCTCCGGAGGTCGCGCGATCCCGGCGAAGGTCCCCGCTTCCAGGGCTTCATACAGCGTCTGACCGGCAATTCTCTCGAGCAGTTCCTGGCATTCTCGAAGCACCTGGACGGCCCGCTGTTCGAGTCGCCCACCCGGGCGGATTTCCAGTTCTTCTCCCAGGTGCTCGAGATTGCGCCGGATGTAGCGGGCGTTCTGAAGGGCCAGGTAGCGATCGTGAATACCCGGTGTCTGTGCAGCTTCGCTCAGCATGCCCAGCAACTGCACCTGCTGCCCGGTCATCTGGGAAACCAGGTTGAACAGCCCGTCCTGCAGATAACCCATGAAGATGTCTCCATCCTTGTAGCGCGTGGGGGGCATGTACTTGAGCGGATGCCGGTCGAAGATCTGACGCGAAAGGAGCGCCTGAGCCAGCTCGCAAAGGAAGCCGTCCGGAAGCTCCGGATCGAGCTCGAAAGCGTGTCCCAGCCCGATTTGTTCTTCGGGAATGCCGCTGGCCAGGGCGAGCTGTTCATTGATGAACTGAGAGGCCAGCACGGTGTGCGCCGCAGTGAGCCCTTCGTCGGTCTTGAGGTAATTGTCCTCGCCGGTGTTGATGATGATCCCGGCCAAGCCGTTGATCCAGCGCGAGAAGAACTGATCGGTCAGGGTGCGGCGCATGTTGATGTCTCGGAAGAGAATGCCGTACAGCGCATCGTTGAGCATCATGTCCAGTCGCTCGAATGCTCCCAGCGCTGCGATTTCGGGCATACACAGGCCGGAGCAGTAGTTGCACAGCATCACGTAGCGCCCCAGCTCGTCGCTCACTTCGTCCAGCGCCTGGCGAATGATCCGAAAGTTCTCCCGAGTGGCGAAGGTGCCGGCGAAGCCTTCAGTCGTCGCGCCTTCCGGGACGTAGTCGAGAAGGCTCTGAGCCGTGGAGCGAATCACGGCGATCACCTGCGCACCCTGGCGTGCCGCCGCCTGGGCCTGCACGGCGTCTTCGTAGACGTTGCCGGTCGCCACGATCACGTAGAACCAGGGGCTCCTTCCTACCGGCAGCCGCTGCATGCGCTGGCTTCGCTCTTGCCGCTGTCTGGAGATCCGACCCAGCCCGGCCGCCGCCAACTCCGCGACCGGCGCCCGCCAGTTTTCGGGCTCCGGTGATGGGATCGCCGCGGGGCCTCGCTCCAGCAGCTGCGCGACAGCATCCTTCAAATCGCCCCCGCGTGACGCCATCACTAGGCCCAGGGGACGGCACACTCCGTCGCCCAGATCCTCGCGCAGTCGATCCACGACGAGATTGGGGAGCGGCACGCCGTGGGCGTCCGCCCCGTCGAGGCCCAGCAGCCGGAGAGAGGTGCGCTCAATGGTGACGGTCGTGTAGAGGCTGCTGTCCCGTTCCAGCTGGGTGGCGATCTGCTGCGCCAGGCTACGGCACCGCTCCACCTGTTTTGCCTCGATCCGAAGCCGCATCATGTCTGCAGGGCCCCTTCCAAGGCCAAATCGAAAATCGCTGTCCCGGGACAGCGCCGGCGAGCTTCCTCCAGGAGTTGTCGAGCCGCCAACGGCGGCAAATGGGGTCGAAACGGATTGGTGAAGGCCGCCACAAGTTCCGGGCGGCGCCGCACGAACAGCCGTATCTCTCGATGGTCCAATTGATTCCATCCCGCAGCGTCGAGCAGACAAGCGGCGGGGTCGGGCAGCACCACTGCCTGACGCGGGGCAAGCGAGGGCAGCGCGTCGTCGGTCAGGGACTTGCAGAAGGAGACGGGCGCCGTTTGGAGGCCGGCCTCCCTGCCCCAAACCGGCAGGAGGAAGCAGCGGACCAGGCAGGCCAATTCCGTCACGACCTCGCGCACGCCGGCCTTGCCCGCCGCCCCGGCAGCGAGGACGACTCCGTCGGCGAGTGAGGCACTGGCCAGGGCCAGCCGTCCGAAGGCTCCGTCAATCAGTATCCGCCGGGCCCCGTGAGCCTCCAGCCTTGCCGCTATGTCCTCCAGTTGCGAGGCAGTCGAGGGGCCCGCCAGTTCCACACAGCACTGGCTGGAGGCTCGGGCGATCAGGATGTGGCCCAGAGCCGTCGAAACAGATGTTTGCTCCTCGACCCGAAAGCTGCCCTGCGAGCGCTCCAGAGATTGTTCGGCGGTCGCGAAGCAGGTGCCCTTTCGGATTGAGATACGAGGTTTTTCATGCAACTCGATCAGATCGTAGGCCTCCCCGTCCCGCCCAATACTGCTCAGCCCGATCTCGTTGGGGGCCGACAGGCCGACCACGTGATTGAGCAAAGAGGTTTTGCCCGCGTTCTTTCCCGTTCCCACGAAAGCAAGCCTCCCCGGCCAGGAGGCGAGTTGGCGGTTCAACTCCTCGAATCCTTCAATCGCCATAGTCGGCCTCGAAGCACTCGCGCAGCCGCGGGTCGTCCCGGAGCAGGCCCAATGCGTAGTCGGTCCAGCCGGGTCGATAACCGGACCCGATCAGCAGGGTCAGGTCGCGCGCCACACCTTCCGCGGTGAGGGCCGCGCGCGCGAAAGAAGTCGCCATACTGAAGAAGCACACCGTCCCGCCGTCCCGTGTTGCCAGGATGCTGGCGCCCTCTGTCTCGGGCTGGTCGACCAGATTGAAAGTGAGATCGGCGAGCTGGCCGGCGGTCGTTTCAGACACCGCCCGGAACGCTTCGAGAGGCTGCCGCGCGTCCATCACACGGCTCCAGTCACACAGACCCAGACGGGCCATCCGGTCGAGATTCTCCTTGCGAGCGTCTACCGCGAGAAGTCGAGCCGGGGGGTTTTCGCGCCTCACGGCCGACGCCGTCAAAAGACCTGCTTTTCCCGCTCCCACGAGCAGGACGTTGCGGGCCTGCTTTGACAGCTTCGCAGCGTGAGCAGGCGCACCTGCCACGTCCAGGACGGCCAGTGCAGCTCCTTCACTGATGTCCGCAGGAAGGGGGCAATAGAGCGTGCGGGGGAAGAGAATGGCCTGACCCGACACGAAGATTCGGTCGCGCCGATCATCGACCCGGTGAATCGCCTCCAGCTGCAGCGGGGTGAGTGTGAGTGACACCAGCGTGGCGATCCTTTGCCCGTCCGGGAGGCTGCCCAGCAACATCCCCCCCGAGCCCGTCACCGGGTTGTGCAGCTTCCCCCGGGTGCGAACCGTCTCCCAGACGATTTCCTCGACCCGCCGCGACTCCTGCTGGGCTTGGCTGCGCATCTGATGGAACGAGGAAGCGTCGACGTTCAAGACCTCGACACTCACGAGCTTCTCGCCTGGCCGCGGCTCGGGTGTGTTGTCCAGCTTCCAGGAATTTTGCGGTAGCACACCCGCAGGCTCCAGAGAACGATAGCACCCGAATTCGTCCAATTGCATTCCCCTCTCCGACACCTCCAGTCTTCATTATGGGGCCTTCCTCAGGACGGGCGCCAGCGCGGCGCGAGCGTCCCTTTTCCTCCCGGCCAGAATTCCCCTGTCCCCAGTGGGCGCCCGAGTTCGGCCCCCCGGACTCGGCCTACTGCTTCAGCAACCGGGTGCTTTCCGGGCCCGACCCGCTTGTATACAATTGGCCCCGGAGGTGAAGACCAAAATGGAACACACCTATGAAGAGCTCAGCACAATGACCGTCGCCCAGCTTCGCAAGATCGCCAAAGAAACGGATCACGAGGCGGTGCGCGGCTACTCGACGATGCACAAAGAGCACCTTTTGCCCGCGGTCTGCCAAGCACTCGGGATCGACGACCACGCCCACCACGAAGCCGTGGGCATCAACAAGACCCGGATCAAGCAGAAGATTCGAGAGCTCAAGGTCAAACGGGACGCCGCGTTGGAAGCGCACGATCACGCCAAGCTGAAAGAGACCCGGCGCGAAATAAGGAGCCTCAAGCGCAAGATCCGGAAGGCGATCCTGACCGGCACGCACTGAACTCGAAATCCGCGGTCCTGGATCCAGCCGGGCAATACTCATGAGGCCTCTACCTGCTTCGAGCCGGCAGCGCCTGCGCCTGTCGCTGTCGGTACTGCTTCTCCTGGCCGCCTGCTCCCCTCCTCCGCCGCCTCCGGAGACCCTCTTCCATGGTGGTCCCATAGTCACCTTGGACGCGAGCCGCCCGAACGTCGAATCTCTACTGGTCCGGGACGGGGAGATCGCCGTTCTGGGAAATCTCTCCGAAGTCCGGCAGGCCGCGGGGGCCCACGCCCAGCAGATCGATCTCGAGGGTTCCGCCCTGATGCCCGCTCTTGCGGACCACCACGTCCACCTGCTCAACCTCGGGATGTCACTGCTGAACGAGCGAGAGGATCAAGCGTTGTTCCTGGATCTGGCCGGACTCGACCTGGAGCAGGTAGAGGAATCGGTGGCTCGCCGCGCCCGGGAGTCCTCACCGGGAACCTGGATACTGGGTCAGAACTGGAGCCAGGGTTCGTGGGGCACCCAGCAGTTGCCCGACCACACCCGGCTGACCAGGGCTGCTCCCTCCCATCCCGTCTTCCTGACGCGCGTCGACGGGCACGCCGCCTGGCTCAATGAGGCGGCGCTTCGGCTGGCCGGCATCGACCGGGTCACTCCCGACCCTCCCGGCGGGCGGATCCTGCGCTCGTCGGGGGGCGAGCCCCAGGGCGTTCTGTTGGAAGGGGCCGTCGAACTGGTCACGCCACGGCTCCCGAAGATCCAAGACCCCGCCATCCGGAAGTCTTTTCAGTTGGGCGCCCAGGCTCTGGCAGAGCGAGGCGTCACCCGCGCCCAGGACGCTGGTTTCCTCCAGCCCCCCGGCGTCGTCTCCCTTTTGGCCGACTTCGAGAACTGGCTCGCTCAGTTGACACGGGCCGATCGCGAGCGGCCGCTACCCATCGACCTGGACCTGATGATTCCGGCGCCCAGCCCGCTGGCTGAAAAGCTCGTCTCTGGCGCACCGCTCGAACGGCAGCTGTCTCCGCGCATCAGAATTACCCACATCAAGCTCTTTTGCGACGGCGCCCTGGGAAGCCGTGGAGCCTGGCTGAGTCATCCCTATCAGGACGACCCGACCACCCGGGGGGTTGCGCGAATGACAGCCGGGGCGCTCCGGTCTTGGGCGGGCAGAGCCCTGGATGCAGGCTTGGACGTGGCCACCCACGCCATCGGAGACGCGGCTGTGAAGCAGGTGCTGGACATCTATGCGGAGCTGCTGGGCAACCGGCCCGGCTTGGACCCCCGGCGGCTGCGCATCGAACACTTTTCCTACGCCGCCCAGGAGGACTTCGGACGAGCCGGCCGGCTCGGGATCATTTTGTCCGTCCAACCGGGCTTCGTGGTGCCCGATGCAGACGGGACCGCCATGGAGGACCACAGAGTGGGGCGGGAGCGAGCGACCCGTGTTTATGCCTGGAACCGCGCCGCCCGGCAGGGAGCACTGCTGGTGGGCGGGTCCGATTATTTCAGCCAGCCGCTGGCCCCGCTGCTGGGCGTTTTCTCGGCCGCTGCCCGCTCCAACATCGAAGGACTGCCCCCGGGCGGCTGGCATCCCGCTGAGAGACTGACGAGGCTCGATTCGCTGCTGCTGTTCACGCATGCCTCTCAGGCGGGTGGAGTGAAAATCCGCGGCAGCCTGGAACGCCGCCGACCGGCCGACTTGATCATCCTTCCCATCGATCCGCTGCAAGCTCGGCCTGAAACGCTGCTCGCAGCCCCAGTGCGATTCACCTACCGCCGGGGGGTGCGCACGCATCCCCCCGAGTCGGATTGATTTACCCGACTCGACTGTGGTACCCAAGAATCAGCGCGCCTCCCCCGCGACTCGACTTCGGCTCGATCCTCCGCGGGAGAGGAGCATCCGCGCCGTGTCATTGAGGAGGGGAATCGAGATGAAAACGTTGACTGCAACCGCGATTTTGACCGTGTCTTTTCTGGCCGCCGGCGGTGCCGCTGCTCAGCAGGAAGGCAGCCATAGCGACGCGGCCTCTGAGATGCAGAAGGCTTTGGCTGTGTACGCCAGATACGCAGAACCGGGCTCACAACATCAGCGGCTCGCCAGATTGGTGGGAAAATGGAACACCGCCGCAAAATTCCGCCTGTCCCCCGAGGGACAGTGGGCGAACAGCATGGCGGAGGGCCACGTGGAATCGATTCTGGGAGGCAGGTTCTTCCTCCAGCGGGTCCACTCCGAGCCGAACGAAATCATGCCCGCGCCCTACGACGCCATCGCCATCCTCGGCTACGACAACTACAACGAAGAATTCGTGATGGTGTGGATGGACAGCTACGGCACCATGATGCTCACCGGCAGCGGCTCGGAGCTGGAGGGGGACGGGTTCTCCATCCAAGGAAGCTACATGGATCCGATCTCCGACTCAGAAAAGGAGTATCGCTGGGTGTACACCTTTGACGGGCCGGATCGTGTGTTGCTGGAGATGTACGAAAGCGGCGAGGAGGGAGAGTTCCAGACCGGCGAGGTCGTCTACACCCGAAAGCAATAGGGCGTTTCGAATCAGACCCTTGGCAGGTCGATCCGCACTTCCAGGCCCGGCTCCAGGTTGCGCGCCGCGATCGAGCCTCGGTGCAAGCGTATGATGCGTGAGGCAATGGCCAGTCCCAGGCCGCTGCCTCCGGTGTCCCGGTCGCGGGCCTCTCCGACCCGAAAGAAGGGCTCGAAGATCCTCTCCAGGCTCTCTCCCGGCACGCCTGGACCTCGATCCTGTACGCGAACAGCAACACTCGTGTCATCCGCCTCCAACTGGACCCGCACGGTTCCCCCCGGGGGGGAGTAGCCGACAGCGTTACGAATGACGTTCTCGAAGGCGCTCCGCAGCAGGTCGGCTGAACCCGACACCTGGCAGGCGGCCGCATCCTTCAACTCCACCTTGCACTCCCGGCTGGACGCCTCGAAGGCAGCATCAGCCACTACCTTTTCGAGCAGCGCTGCAAGCTCCACCGGTTGGGCGGCGAAATCCTGACCCGCGGTTTCGAGCCGTGAGAGGTGCAACAGCTGTCCGATCAGCTGATTCATTCGTTCCGATTCCGCGGCGATTCGCTCTACCGCAGGCTCTGCTCCCGGTCCGGCTCGGCGGCGGGTCAGTTCCAGGGCCACATTGAGCCGGGCCAGCGGCGACCGCAACTCGTGGGAAATGTCCCGGATGAGGCGATTCTGCGATTCCACGAGTTGCTGAATCCGTTCGGCCATCGCGTCGAAATCACGCGCCAGGTCGGCCAACTCGTCGCGGCGGCCCCCCAGGGATTCTCCCACCCGCGTCTCCAATTGCCCGGAAGCCAGCTGCTGCACGGCCTTCTGCAGCTTGGTGGCGGGAGAGGTGAGGTATCGAGCCAACCAGTAACAAACCAGTCCCCCGGGCAGCAAGACCGCCAGCAGTCGGAGTGCCAGACCCCAGGGGTCAACGGGGGCTCCCGGCCGGGGAAACGAACCGACCAGGACCAGCCCGTCCCGATCCAAAAAAGGAGGAGGACGGCGGGCGACCAGCAGCGTGCCTCTGGTTTCCAGGAACTCCATTCGACCCGAACCTCGAGCCCGCCGCACCACGTCCAGCTGTTCGCCAGCCAGCGCCGGGCCGGCGATCAGCCGATCCTCCCTGCCGTACAAAGACGCCACCACACCCCGCTCCTCCTCCATCCTCTCCAGGTAGCGCCTGGCGCCCTCATTCCCCTCCTGCTGGTAGATCTGGGCCACTTCCCGCACCTGGAGGCGGATCGCTTCCGCAGTGAAGCGCCTGAAACGGCCCATCATGGGGCGGTCGAAATGAGGACCCGGGCGGTCGGGGCTGGTGAGATAGACGGAGAGGACAAGGCAACCGGCCACCAGAACCATGGCCAGCCAAAACCAGAGGAAAATCTTGGCCCAGAGTCGCATCTTGTTTCAGTTCGAGTGACTATTCTCTCAACGGCGCATAGACGTATCCTACTCCCCGCACCGACTGGATCCGCTCGCTGCCATCCGGATGGGGTCCGAGTTTCCGCCGCAGATGGCTCACGTGAACGTCCAGGCTGCGGTCGTAGGGCCGAAACTCCCGATCCAGGATCTTCCGGCTCAACTCATCCCGGCTCAACACCTGGCCCGCGCTCTCCAAGAGGAGCTTCAACAGGTCGAACTCCAGAGCCGTCAAATCGACGACTTCGCTGGAACGGGTCACGCGCCGCGCCGGAGGCTGGAGGCAAACGTCTCCGACCTCGATTCGAGCCGGCGCAGTCGGCTCGCGCGGCGATTCCGTGTCGCCGTCGGTGCGACGCAAGATGGCCCGGATCCGAGCTACCAGCTCTCGCGGGTTGAAAGGCTTGGGCAGGTAGTCGTCCGCGCCCATCTCCAGGCCCACGATCCGGTCCACTTCCTCCCCCCGAGCGGTCAACATCAATACGGGGACCCGACTGCGGGCGCGCACCTGGCGCAGCAACTCCAAGCCGCTCAACCGGGGCAGCATTACGTCCAGGATCACGAGTTGATAGCGGCCGCTGCAAGCCGCCTCCAGGCCCGGCACCGGATCCTGCACGGACTCGACTGCGTAGCCCTCCTCTCCCAGGTACTCTTCCACCAGAGCGCACAACTCACGGTCATCGTCCACGAGAAGAATCCGTGCCTGGTTCATTCGCTGCACTCCGAACCGGCTGGTCAAATCCAGCTCAGGACACCAACTTCTCTCACACTCGAGGGCCAAAGTCGAACCCTCGGATGCTGCAACAACCTGGATTCTGGAAGCTGTTTACAAAACTTCACGAAGAGATTACCGCCCCTTAACTAAAAAACTCGCGAAACTCGCGTCTATACGAAACAGAAGGCGGGGCCAAAAAGGCGGCCCCCGAAACAGAGAATGTCGATGCGAAAACGATGAGGTGAAATGATGAGAAAAGTAGTTTCCTTGACCTTCTTCGGTCTTTTGATCATGGCCTCGGCCCTGCTGGTCGTCAGCCTGACTACCCCCGATGTCGTTGCATTCCAGGGACCACCCCAGATGGGGCCTGGCGGGCCCGGCGGGCCCGGCGGCCCGGCAATGGGGCCCGGCGGCCGTGGCCGTGGCG
>JBFKLX010000145.1:0-14950 GCA_041630155.1 Acidobacteriota bacterium | reverse complement strand
GCCAAGACGAATCTCCGGAGGAGCATCAGCGACAAGAGGTGAGCGTGCCGGGAGACCCACCTCACCAGCCTTCCGGCTCGAAGGAGATGCCTGCGAGCGGGCTTTTGGGATACCCTTGGCTGTCGAGCGCCCGAGTCCGCTGAGGGAAGCGGTGGGTCGGGGGAGATTCTATGTTCGTGCCACCTGTCGGACGCCTGCGGGGAGAGGTCGAACTGCCCGGCGACAAATCGATCTCCCACCGCTACGCCATTCTGGGGGCAATCGCTCAGGGGGAGACCCGCATCCGGGGCTACTCTCCCAGCCAGGACTGCGAGTCGACGCTGGCCTGCCTTCGGGCTCTGGGTGTGGAGATCGAGAGCAGCGGGACGGCCTTGCTGATTCGCAGCCGCGGGATGGCTGGCCTGAGCCGGCCCCCGGGTCCTCTGGACGCGGGCAACAGCGGCACCACCATGCGGCTGCTCTCCGGCGTTCTGGCGGCGCTGCCCTTTCCCACGGTAATTGGAGGCGACGCCTCTCTGAACCGGCGCCCCATGGCCCGCATCATCGAGCCACTGGGCCGGATGGGAGCGCGGATCGAGACAGCTAACGGTGAATTTCCCCCTCTCCATGTGAAGGGCGGTCCATTGCGGGGCATCGATTACACGCTGCCGGTGGCCAGCGCCCAGGTGAAGTCCTGTGTCCTTTTGGCGGGCTTGAATGCCTCGGGCCGAACCACGGTGCGTGAACGCATGCCTTCCCGGGATCACACCGAACGGGCTTTGCCCCAGTTCGGCGTTTCGGTCGAGCGTCGAGACCTGGAGGTCTCGCTCCAGGGACCCCAGCAGCCGCAAGGGACCTCCTTACGCGTGCCGGGAGACTTTTCCGCCGCCGCCTTCCTGATCGTGGCCAGTCTGCTGGTGCCCGGATCGAAGCTGCACCTCGACGGGGTGGGTCTGAATCCCACTCGCACGGGATTGCTCCAGCTGCTCGACCCTGGTGAGCGCGCGATCCGTGTCTCTCACAGGGCCGACTGGAATGGAGAACCGGTGGGCAGGCTCACAATCGGTTGCGACCCGGGCGTGCTGGAGGGCTTTCCCTCCCAGTTGGCCGGCCGTTGGATTCCCAACGTGATCGATGAAATCCCCATCCTGGCGGTGCTGGGGACACGTCTTCCCGGCGGCTTCCGGGTAAGCGATGCAGCCGAACTACGGAAGAAAGAGTCGGATCGAATCGCCGCCGTCACTCAAAACCTGGACCGGGTCGGCGTTCGAGTCGAAGAGTACGAAGACGGTTTCTGCATTCCCCCGGGCCAGACGATCCGCGGAGGGTCCATCCGGACGTGCGGAGATCACCGCATCGCCATGGCCTTCGCCGTCGCCGGGTTGATCTCCCGCTCTGGGGTCCGAATCGACGACCCGGATTGTTCAGCGGTTTCCTTCCCCGGCTTTTTCGAGACTCTGGAGGCGCTCCGCGCATGAGCCTGGCGGGCCGACACCTCTACCTGATTGGCTTCATGGGCAGCGGCAAGTCCGCCATGGGACGCCGGCTCGCCCCCCACCTGGGGCGGCCCTTCGTGGACCTGGACCAGACAATCGAGCGGCGGCACAACGCCACGATTTCCGAGATCTTCGCGCGCTCCGGGGAAGCGCACTTTCGCCGTCTGGAGAGTGCGCTGCTGCAAGAGGTCGCAGCAGGAGATCCAAAGGTGGTGGCAACCGGCGGAGGGACCTACCAGTCCGAGGCCAACCGCACGCTGATGCACGAGTCGGGTCTGGTGCTCTGGTTGGACGTGCCGCTGGAGTTGGCGCTGGAGCGCTCTCTTCGGGACCCCGACCGGCCGCTGGCCGCCGATCAAAAGAAGTTCGAGATGCTCTACCGGCGCCGGCGTGAGCTCTATGCCCGGGCAGATTTGATCGTCCCGGTGGGACGCGACCCCAGGGAGGTCACCTGCCTGCGAATTCTGGACGCGCTGGCAGATGCGACGGCGCCGGCGACAGGAGACGACTGACATGGCTTGGATTCGACAAATCGAGAAAGAGGAGGCCACGGGGCTGCTCCGGAAACAGTACGAGGCAGCCTTGAAACGGGCGGGAAAGATCTTCAACATCGTCAAGATCTCCAGCCTGTCTCCCCCCATCATTCGGTCTTCCATGGAGTTCTACGTGACGCTCATGAAACGACCCGGAGCGCTCACCCGAGCCCAGCGCGAGATGATCGCGGTCGTGGTCTCGAGGGCCAACGACTGCTTCTACTGAATTCAGGCTCATGGGGAGGATCTCCATGACGAAATGCCGGACGCGCGGAAGGTCAGCGCCATCATGCAGGACTATCGCCAAGCCGACCTGTCCCAGCCGGAGCGCGCCATGCTCGACTTCGCGGTCCAGCTGACCCGCAGCCCCCAGCAAATGTCCCCCCGTCACCTGGACGAGCTCAGAAAGCTCGGGTTCGACGAAGAAGCGATCCTGGAAATCGTCCACATCACGGGGTTCTTCAATTACATCAACCGAGTGGCCGATGCACTGGGGGTCGATCCCGAACCCGAGTGGCAGGAAAAGGAGGCCTGAGGACCGTGTCACCAGCATCTTGCCGGTAATTCTCCCTGGACCCCTCACTCGCTTCGCAGCACCTCGCCCGGGTCCAGCTGCAGGGCATGCTGGAGGGGCCGGAGGCAGGCGGCAGCGGCCACGGCCAGCAAGAGGCCTCCCATCACCAGGAAGGTCACCGGATCTGCCGCACTGATCCCGAACAAGAGGGCGGAGAGCACTGAAGAGAGGGCCAGCGCCCCAGTGATTCCCAGACCGAGGCCCACCATCACGGGCCAG
Source organism: Acidobacteriota bacterium (assembly GCA_041630155.1). GTDB lineage: Bacteria > Acidobacteriota > UBA6911 > RPQK01 > JANQFM01 > JBFGHG01. The sequence continues at coordinate 12,149 of JBFKLX010000145.1, read as the reverse complement.
AGAGCTCTGAAAAGGACCAGGCGGCGCAGCTCCCCTTGCGAGGCCCCCAGCGCCACACGCAGCCCCAGTTCGCGGCCTCGACGCACCACGTAGTGTGCTGCCACGCTGTAGATTCCGACCGCTGCCAGGGCGAGTCCGAGCATTCCGAGACTGGTGAGCACGAAGGTATTGAAACGGACCGCCGCCACCGATTGGGCCAGCCGCGCCTCCATGCTCAACGGCTCTTGCAGAGGCAGGCTGGGGTCGACCGAGGCGAGCGCGGCACGAACTGGTTCGACGTACTGATCCGGAGGAGAGGAGGTGCGAAGGGTCAGATACAGGGCGCGACCCGACCAATACCAGGGTCCGTCGGGGACCTGCGAGAGGGGCAAGTAGAACTCCGCGCGCGGCTCCTGCATGGGACCATCGTAGCGCACGTTACCCACCACCCCGATCACCTCCCAGAGAGGATTGGGGGCATCTCGATCGAGGATGCGAAGAGGCTGGCCCAGAGGGTCGGCGCTGCCCCACAGGAGCTGGGTCAGACGCTGGTTGACGATCACTACCTGGGGGGAGTCTGCCCGGTCCGTCTCCCGGAAGTCTCGGCCTCGCCGCAGGGGAATGCCCAAGCTTTGGAAGTATCCAGGGCTGGCGAAACGGAGGGCGCTCTCGAAGCGGCGTGCCGCGGCTCCGTCAGGCCCCGGCTGAGATTCGAAGGACCAGCCCATTCCACCCGAGCCGGCGCTGGGAATCCGCGAAACCAGGCCGGCTACTTGGACGCCCGGAATCCCTCGAACGGATTCCAGGACTCGTTGATAGGTGCGAACCGTCAGCTCGGCATCGCCGTAACGGCTGTGGGGCAAAGCGATTCGGGCGGTCAGGACTTGCGAGGGATCCAATCCGGGCTCCACCCCTCCCAACGAGATCGCACTCCGGATCAGCAGTGCGGAACCGACCAGCAGGATCAACGTCAGGCAAACCTCGGCGACGACCAGGGCCTGTTGCAATCGGTCTCCGGGTGCCGACAGCGCCCCCCCGCGGTCCCCTTCCTGGAGATCGGCCTGCAGATCTGACCGGCTCCCCCGCAGGGCGGGCAACAGGCCAAAGACCAAGCCGGCTGCTGCCCCGACCAGAAGCATCACCAGAAAAACGTAGCCGTCGATGCGCGCCTGGGAGAGCCTGGGCATGTCGGGCGGACCCAGCAGCAGCACCAGGTCCAGGCACCAGGCCCCGGCGAGCACCCCCAGGGCGGAACCGCAGAGAGCCATCATCAGATTCTCCGTCAGCAACTGCCGCAGGATGCGCCAGGGAGTCGCACCCAGCGCCGATCGAACCGCCATTTCCCGGCCGCGAGCGGCCCCCCGCGCCAAGAGTAGATTGGCGACATTGGCGCAGGCGATCAGCAGAACCAGAAGGACGGCCCCCGAAAGTACCAGCAGTCTCGCGCCATAGTCTCCTACCAGATCGGCGGCCAGCGGGGCCAGGCGCACCTCCAGTCGTTGGTTGGCCTCCGGCGCCAACTCTCGCAGCCGAGAAACCAATACATCCATTTCCTGTTGTGCTCGAGTGAGGGTCACCCCGGGCCCCAACCGGGCCACAACGCTCAGATAGCCGGAGCCAAAGTTGGCGCCGCTGCCCGACAGATCCAGAGGAAGCCAGAGATCGGTCGAGCCGGACTGGAAATCCATCTCCGGAGGCATCACTCCCACCACTCGGTGGGGCACTTCATCGATTCGGATCGCCTGATCGGCCAGTTCTTCCCCGCCGAAACGATCTTGCCACAGCTGGGTGCTGATGACTGCGACCGGGAGTGCGAGTTCGGATTCGAGGGGGTCGAAGGTTCTTCCCCGAGCCGGGGCGAGCAGAAGCACGGAGAAGTACTCCCCGGTGACCCGGGCCGCCGGCGCCGATAGCACTTGCTCGCCGTCCGAGAGGGTGACGTTGACGTCCCGAAGGGCCGCTATTGCAGCAAAGGAGTGGTTTTCCCGGCTCCAGAACAGGAAGTTGCCCGGTGAAGTCAAACCGGGTTCCCCCTCAAAGGCGGAGTAAACGCGCAGGAGTCGATCGGGCTCTGGCAAGGGGAGAGGGCGCAACACTACCGCGTGCAGCACGCTGAAGATCACTGTGACGGCGCCCATGGCCAGCGCCAGAGTCGAAATCGTCACCAGCGAGAAATCGCGTTCCCGAAACAGTTGCCGAAAGCCATACCGCAGATCGTCCAACATCTTCTTGGCCCCTCTGCCTCCTCTTCGACTGGGAATCCCGCGGGGCGAGTCACGCACGCCCCGTACCAAACTCGTCGAAGGACCGTCGTCAGGGGGTGGAGACCTGCCGGGCTGCCCGGAAATGGGACGCTCTGTCGCGGGAGCGGACGGCGGAACTCAATCGCTCAGAAAATCGATCAGGTTGGTCAGGAAATCGGGCTGGGAATCATTTCCCCAGGGAGAGGACTCGAGCATCGCGTGGCCTTCGCGTTCGAGGGGATCACCGGGCCGCCGATACACTCGCGCCTCGCGCCGGAGCCGCAGGCGCTCGGCCTGAGCCCGGCGGGCCTGGCTGAGGCCGCCTTTGCGGATCCAGTGCAGGATGCCCTCCAGCTCTCCCAGGTCGAGCCAGACTCCATGTCGCGGGCAAATGTCCAGAATGATCCCACTACGCCGCTCGAAGTTGCGGCGGCTCATGTGAGACTGGCAGGCGGGACAGACCCGATAGGAAGGCCGTCTTCCCGCGGAGCGGGGAACGGCCGGCTGGGGTTTCAGCCACGAGATCTCGCGCTCGGTTGCCTGGCGCTGAAGATGGTCGAACAGCTCATGTCCGAGCCAGATCCCGGCGCACCCAGCGCATTCCAGAACCGTGACGGCGCCGTCACCCAGGTTCCGGCTCAGCAATGGAGGCGAATCACTGCAGGCAGGGCAGCGGAGTTGGGAGGCTTGGCCTGCCGCTGCCTGCGGCACGATGGGCAAGCCACACGCGTGGCAGAAACGGGCCTCGTCGGTGATGCGGGTGAAGCATCCGGGACAGATCGTGTGCAGGTCTCGCTCGTGGAGCGTGAAGTCGGTGCCGCAAAAACGGCAATTCTTCCCCTTTTCCCGCCGCGGCCCGCCACAGGAGGAACACCGCACCACGCGAGCATCATGGGAACGCATGCGGGGAACGGCAATCAGTTGTCCGCAGGAGCAATGAAAACGGCTGCCCACAGCCAGAGAGGTCACGTCGTATTGGAGGCGGCACTCGGGGCAGGCGATCAAATAGCGCAGAGAAGCGTCTTGTTGTGTCGGGCCAGCCGGGCTGCTTCGATCCTCCATGATCGACAACTAGTCTCTCTCGATCCGTTGCGCGGACGGGTGACGTGCGTCACGTGCGGCCGGGTCGAACCGAGCCTGGCCAAACCCCCGCGCCCAAACCCCCGCGCACGGATCAAGGAATCAACAGGACCTGTCCGAGGAAGATGCGGTTGGCGTTGGCCAGATCGTTGATCTCCATCAAAGCGCGAATGGTCGTTCGAAAGCGCCGGGCGATGAGTTCCAAAGTGTCTCCCCGCCGCACCCGGTAACGGGTGGGTTCGGCGACGGCCTTGGCGGTGGGGATGGTCAGGACCTGGCCAGGATGAATCAGATTGCGATTGGACAGCGAGTTGGCCCGGGCGATCTGGGTGGGGGAGACCTCGAAGCGGCTGGCGATCGAAGCCAGATTGTCCCCCCCCCGAACCCGATACGAAACCTGCTGGACGCCCGAGCTGCCTCCAGCCGGTATCGCCAGAACCTGGCCCGGATAGATCAGATTCCGGTTCGAAACCGCGTTGGCCCGGCCCAGCTGCCCAACCGAGACACCGAAACGCGCAGCAATCGTTGCCAGGTTGTCACCCCGTTGCACGCGGTAGAGCTGTGATCCGTCTTCGGCCACCCGGATCTCTTCACCGGGTCCCGGTCCTGCGGCCTCGAGCAGGCCGGCCAATTGCGCTGCCGATCCCGTTGGCAGGCGGAGACCATAACCAGCGGGAATCGTTCCAGCGCGCCACACCCGACTGCGAAGCGAGGGATTCAGCTCCTTGAGCCGCGCCAGTTCGATTCCCTCGACCGACGTCACCTGCCTGACGGAAGTACTTCGCGGCAGCCGAAGAGTGTCGAAAACCACCAGCGGCTCCAACTCCACATCACCAAAGTAGGCGCGGCGGTTGTAGACGACCTCCAGCGCCGCCAGAAACTCCGGGTAGAAGTTGCGGCTGGCAAAGCCGAAGGCGGGAGACCTGAAGTCTCGGACGATTTTCACTAGGTCCTCGCCATGCTGGCGCTTGGCCCTCTTCATTCCGTTGGCGCCATAGTTGTAAGCCGTGATCGCCAAAGGCCAGGTCCCCAAGCTCCGGTGATTGGACTTCAAGAGGAGTGCCGCCGCCCGTGTGGACTCCAGGGGATCGTAACGCTCGTCGACGCGGGAATTGATGGTCAGATAGGCCCGCCCGGTGCTGCGCACGAATTGCCAGAGGCCAGCTGCCCCCGCCTTGGAGCGGGCTTCGTGGCGAAACGAAGATTCGATGTGAGGAAGTACCGCCAGCTCTGGAGGCAGGCCGTGCTGCTGAAACATCTCCTCGATGTGGCCGAGGTAGCGGCCCGACCGGACGATGCTGGCTAGAAACTCCTGCCTGAGGCCTCTTTGAAAACGGAGCAGGCCGCGCATCTCCCGATACAGGGCGGAATCGGGCTGGTAGCCCAGACGCCGCAAGGTGCGGACGATTCCGGCTTGCTCCTCCGTGAACTGCGACTCCGGAAGACCCGCGGCGAGTTGCTGCAGCTGCAACTGCAACTTCTCTTTGTGCTCCACGAGAATCTTCTCCTGCCGCTTTTCTTCCTCCGGATCGCCGGCGATCCCACGGTCGAAGTGCACCACTTCGTAGATCAGACGCAGGTCGCGCCGGTCGTGGAAGACTACCTGGGTTTCACCGTAGCGGCCGAACATCGAGCGCCAAAACTCGATCTCGTTTTCGAATCCACGGGAGGGAAATTGCTCGGAAACCTGCTGCAGGGTGAATTCTTGCGCCTGCAGAGGCGGGCAGAGAAGCAAGAGGAAACAGAGTCCCAACCGTCTCATGCGAAAGATATTAGCAGAAAATTGTCAATTTGGAAGTGTTTTAGCAAGCTTTGACTTGAATATCTATCAGGCAATGGGTGGCAAGAGCCTCCCGAGCAAAGCTCTTTGCAGGCTCTTTCGTGAATCACCGCCTGACAATCGGGTGCCAAAGCGGAGGGATCGCGAAGCTCCTTTTGGACGACTCACTTTGAGATAGAATCCCAGTGGACAAAGAGAGATCAGCCTGAAGGGGCAAGAACAGGATCTCTTTTTCACCAGGCGAAACCAGCACGACGACCGCTTCGACAACGCGGGTGGAGAGGAATTGAAATGAGTGAAAACGGTACGTTCTCGGTCAGCCTCCGGCAAATCGAGGATTTCCAGTTCGAGGTCCGGTTCGAAGACGAAGGCCTGCCTCCCTTCACCGTGGACGAATCCGAGCCCGTGGGCAAGGGACGTGGGCCCAACCCCTCCGGGCTGCTGGCCGTGGCAGTGGGCAACTGCCTCAGCGCCAGCTTGTTGTTCTGCCTGCGGAAATCCCGAATCGAGGTCGAGGATTTGAACACGGACGTGACGGGCTTCTTGGAACGGAACGAAGCCGGGAGGCTCCGTGTGGCCCGCCTGGAGGTTCAGATTCGCCTGCACCTGTCCAAGGAGAAGCCGCAACGGGTCGGCCGCTGTATTCAGATCTTCGAAGACTACTGCGTGGTCACGGCCAGCATCCGCAAAGGCATTCCCGTGAATCTCCGGGTCACGGACCAGGAGGGAACCATGATTCTGGAAGATCCGCGAGCGTAATCGGGCGCAGGGCGTAGGACGTAGGTTGAGCGCCCGCTTTCTAGAACGTCCACTGAAGTTGGACGTAGGTGAAATTCAGATCCTCACTCGGGCCGGTTGCGGCCAGAAAGGGACCGGCGAAGAAGCGAGTGTAGCCTCCGCCGGCAGCCAGGTGGCGATTGAGTTTGATATCCAGCGTGAGGTCCAGTTCCGAACCGACCCGGCGAGGAGTCCCCGGGGCGCCGGGACGAACCACACCTGCACCTGCATTGTAGAGCGCATCGGCCTCGGCGGCTCGCCAGAACCAGTGCTGTTCTACTTTCGCCGTCACTTTGGGCATCAACGCCAGCGACAGGCCCTGATTGAAATCCGCGATGTTCTGGCGACCCACGAAATCGGCGTAGCCCAGGTAGGCGTGTCCCAGAGGAAAGAGCTGATTGAACGTACCCAGACGGTCGTTGGAGGGGCTGTCGTCCCCACTCGCGTAATCGAAGCCCACGGAGACACGCGGGGAGAAGCGCACGCCGGAGAAGGGACGCCCGACCTGTACCGCCAACATCCAGGCGCGGATCTCCTGGTCCGCGAACGTTCCCCACTGGAACGCGGATTCCAGGTCCAGGTCGAAGCTGTTCCGCGTGGCGGCCAGGCGTGCCCCGGCCGTCTGCCGGCGCTCTGTTCCCCGGTGTCCCAGAAAGGCCTTCGATTCATCTTCCAGCCCCAGCCAGTAGGTGTCCAGCGTCCAGCCCGAGCCGCCCAGCGGGCCCGCCGCATACAGGCCGAAGAAGTCGGCCCCTTCGTGATTGTTGAACCGGTACTTGCGGTTGACCACATGACGGGACCAGAAGGCGTCGGCCCGCCATCCTCCATAGCGGACGATCCCCCGTAAGCCGTCGAACGAACGGGGCCGCGTGTTGCTCCAGTCCAGGGGGCTGACCAAACGCTGCCTGCCGAACTGCAATTCCTGGCGACCCAGCCGGAACGTCAAAGAAGTGGGCCCTTCCAAAGGAAGCCGGATGTCCAACAGTGCGTTCTGCAGCTCGGCTGAATCAGTGTCCAGCGTCCGGTTACCGCCCGGCAGCGATCGGCCGTCGGCCAGAGCGCTCTTGCCCTCTATGAAAACCCGCACGTAGGGTCCGGCAGCCAGGTCCCCGTGCAGCCGCAGCCGGAGCAGGCCAAACGAGTCGTCAGCAGCAGGACTGGGAGAAAAGCCAAAGTTGTCCCAAAACTCGGCCCGGCCGCGCAGTTGGCCGCCCGCAGTGAAACGCACCCGCCCTGCAGCATCCAGAGGCACGCTCTTCAAAGCGTTCCAGCCATGGCGCTGATCGTCGGCAAGGCCGGCCCAGTCCTCTTCGTAGCGCACGTTGTGGTAGGAGGGGAGGCGCACGGCGACCGGCTTGTTCTCATTCTCGGAGACCTGCTCTCCCCTTTCCTCCTGCGGCTGGCGGGGAGGAGAACCCGCCTGACCCGACTCCGATCCCTTCCCAGCCGCCGAGGCGACCACCAGCAAGAAACAGATTGTTCGAACCCCGATCTTGGCCCTTTCTCGATTCATTCTTGACTCCTACCCCTTGACTCCTACCTCGGCTTCTGCTCGGTCGAGACCCTGTCTGCGAGGCACGCTGCCGGATCGAAGCAAGCCCGGGGCCAGTGTAGTCGTTTGCGCGAAGCGCCGGAATTCTGATGCCCCGGGGATCAGAGCCCGACTGCCGGAAAGTCCAGGCGTCCCAGAATCCCAATTTCGGGTCAAACGGCCCAACGAGGAGACCTCGAGGTGCGTGGCGCACCCGGCTTTGCCGCTTGAAGCGTCGGCACTCATTTGCAAAGATACGCGGGCGTGTCTGGTCACGTTACGGAACACAAGGAAGGCGGCCTGGGGGAGCTGCCAGCAACCGCCATTTGCGGGAACGACATCACGTCGTCCTGTCTCTACGTCTCGGCGCTGGCGATCATCCAAGCCGGCCAGTGGGCCTGGCTGGCGCTTCTGATCGTGGCGGGAGTGCTCTTCCTCTACCGGAAGATCTACGCTGAGGTGGTGGGGGCTCTTCCGCTCAATGGAGGCGCCTACAATGCGTTGCTGAACACCACCAGCAAGTCACTGGCCTCCATGGCTGCGTGCTTGACCCTGTTGTCCTACATGGCCACGGCGGTAATCTCGGCCAGCGAGGCCATGCACTACGCGCACAATCTGTTTCATGGCCTGCCCGTCATCCCTGCCACGATCGTATTGCTGGCGATTTTCATGGCCTTGACGATCGTGGGGATCGGGGAGTCCTCCAAGGTAGCCATCGTCATCTTCATCACGCACTTGAGTGCGCTGACACTGTTGGTTGTGGCCAGCATCGGATGGGTCGCCTTCAACGGCGTGTCCATCCTGGAGGCCAATTTTGCCGTCCCCACCAAGGGCGGCCTGCTGAATGCTCTCTTCCTCGGGTTCGCGGCTGCGATGCTGGGGATCTCGGGTTTCGAAAGCTCTGCCAACTTCGTCGAGGAGCAGGCGGAGGGAGTCTTTCCAAAGACCCTGCGCAACATGTGGCTGGCGGTCAGCTTCTTCAATCCGGTGATGGCCTTCCTTGCCCTGGCGCTGGTTCCGGTCGCCCAGGTGCCGCAATACGAGGAGACCCTGCTGGCTCACATGGCCCGGCAATCCGCGGGAGACTGGTTGTCGTGGCTGATCTCTGTAGACGCGGTGCTGGTCCTGAGCGGGGCGGTACTGACTTCATATGTCGGCGTGACCGGTCTGGTCAGACGCATGGCTCTGGATCGCTGCCTGCCCCAGTTCCTGTTGAAAACCAATCGGCGGGGCTCGACGCACCGGATCATCATCGGCTTCTTCCTGCTGAGCGTCTCCGTGCTGCTGATCACCCTGGGAGAGTTGAAGGCTCTGGCCGGCGTTTACACGATTTCGTTCCTGGCCGTGATGTTCCTGTTCGGGCTGGGCAACATCTTGCTCAAGATCAACCGCGCCCGGCTGCCTCGTCCGGAGCGAGCCAGCTGGCTGGCGCTCGCCATCGCCCTGTCCCTCACTGTCGCGGGCCTGGCGGGGAACGTGGCGATCCATCCCCGCTATCTGGTCGTCTTTCTGGAGTACTTCATCCCGGCGGTGCTGATCGTGGCGATCATGCTGGGACGAATCGGCCTGCTCAAGGCGCTCCTCTTCTTCGTCCGCTCGATCAGCGACGCGATCAGCAGCGTGACCTCGACCGTGTCGCTGGCCATCCGGCGCAAGATCGTGGAGATCAACAGCCAGCAGATCGTCTTTTTCACGCGAGGCGACAACATCGACAATTTGAACCTGGCGGTCCTCTACGTCCGGAAGAACGAGCACACCAACCGGCTCAAGATCGTCACCGTGGTCAAGGACGACTCGGAAGTCCCCGAGCAGCTGCAAAAAGACCTCGATTTCCTCAACCGGGCTTACCCGGAAATCGAGATCGAATTCGTCGTCATCAAGGGCAAGTTCGGCCCATCCTTGATCAAAGAGCTGTCCAAAAAGTGGAAGATCCCCGCCAACTTCATGTTCATCGGTTCGCCGGGAGATCATTTTCTCTACGGCTTGGCCGAGCTGGGGGGTGTCCGGCTGATCATTTGAAGGGGGCCAGGCGCCGGCGGGAGAAGCGCTCTCTTCGGTTGGTCGGCTCGCCCCCCGGGGAGGAGCGATGAAAGATCAACGGGTCCAATCGCCGGAAGGCGGGGCCGTGCCAACCGCCCATTCTCCCGGCGGTCGTGGAATCCTCCCGCCAGTCCCGTCTCCTGTCTGCAGGATGCTTCTTGCGCTCATCGGCCCGGCCTGGCTTTGGATCGCCTGTGCACAGGAACCGGTGCCGGTCTCGGCCGACCTCGTGCTGCGGAACGGACGCGTGTACACCCTGGATGCCTCACGCAGCTGGGCGGAAAGCCTGGCCGTTGCCAAGGGCTCGCTGATCTACGTGGGCGCGGACGCGGGCGTCGGGGCATTCACCGGCCCCAGGACCACAACCATCGACCTGAAGGGCCGAATGGTTATGCCTGCCTTCCACGATTCCCACGTTCATCCCGCTACCGGCGGGCTGGAGCTGGGGCTTTGCGACCTGAACGGCCTGGAGACCGAGCAGGCGATCCTGGAGGCCGTCGAACGCTACGCCCGGCAGCATCCCGATCTCCCCTGGATCCAAGGAGGCGGTTGGGACCTCCCCATTTTTCGCGAGGCCAGCCCCTCCAAACGCTTGCTGGACACGATCGTTCCCCAACGGCCGGTGTTTCTGAGCGCGGCCGACGGGCACTCGGCTTGGGTCAATTCCCGAGCGCTGCAACTGGCCGGCATCGATGCCCAGACTCCCGACCCACCAATGGGAAGGATCGAACGGGAGGCCAACGGCCAACCCAGCGGAACTCTCCGGGAGTCCGCCATGCAGTTGGTGGCCCAGCATGCCCCGGAACCAAGTTGGGAGGAATGGCGGCAGGGAATCCTCAGAGGGTTGGAGACGGCCAATCGGTTCGGCATCGTCTCGCTGCAAGAAGCCAGCGCGAGCGAGAAGCTGCTGGGCGTCTACCGGGAGCTGGATCGCGAACGGCGCCTGAGCGCTCGCGTGCAGGCCGCCCAGTACGTCGACCCCCGCAAGGGAGCCGAGCAGATTCGGGGGTTGATCGAATGGAGAGACCGCTTCCGCTCGCGGCGACTGCGCAGCTCGACCGCCAAGATTTTCGTCGACGGGGTGATCGAGAGCCACACCGCCGCACTGTTGCAGCCCTATTTGGATCAGCCCGATTCCCGAGGTCAGCTCAACTTCGAACCCGATCAACTGAAGGACCTGGTCGTCAGACTGGACAAGGAAAACTTCCAGGTCCATTTCCATGCCATCGGTGACCGGGCGATCCGGCTGGCTTTGGACGCAGTCGAAGCGGCAGCCGACGCCAACGGCCACCGCAATCTCCGCCATCACATCGCCCATCTGCAGCTGATCGATCCCGGCGATCTTCCCCGTTTTCGCCAGCTCAACGTGATCGCCAACTTCCAACCCCTGTGGGCCTACGCCGACACCTACATCCGCGAGCTCACCGAGCCCGTGCTGGGCCGGCAAAGATCCCGTTGGCTCTACCCGATGCGCTCGCTGTACCAGACCGGCGCCGTCTTTGCCGCCGGGAGCGACTGGTCAGTGTCCTCCATGAATCCGCTCGATGCGATCCAGGTGGCACTGACCCGCCAGGGCTTGAAGGAGGACCCGGGCGTCGCCTGGATCCCCGAGGAACGGATGGATCTACCCGCCATGCTGGCTGCCTACACCATCAACGGCGCCTACCTGAATCACGAAGAGAAGCTGAGCGGCTCGCTCGAAATGGGCAAATGGGCCGATCTGATCGTGCTGGATCGCAACCTGTTCGAGATTCAACCCAGCCAGATCCACCAGACCCGCATTCTGCTCACGATGCGCGAGGGCCAGGAAGTCTTTCGAGATTCCAGCTTGTGAGGGGCACCGGGTCGTTGGGCGTGGGGGTGGTGACCGCGTTTGGGACGCCGGCTTTCCAGGTGATTCACCAGGCTTCCGAACCGCTCACCTCAGACGTCTCACTGCTCTGCCATACTTCCAGAGGGCCGTGCATCGTGGCGGGCGGCGGCTGCCTCCAGGCAGGCCGCCAGCAGCTCGTTGCCCTGCGGTGAGTAATGAGTGGAATCGACATAGACGGTGCGCCCATCAGCCGCGATCAACGCCTGAGAGCAGTCGGCCATGCCGAGGTTTCCCGACTCTATTTCCCTGCGCAGCCGCTCATCTACGGTCCGGTAGATCGAATAGACGGGAGACTCGAAAAATGCTTCCCGCAGGAAAGGGTTCTCCCGATCCAGGAGGCCTATGGGCTGGTGCACCACCTCCACCCAGAAGTCGAAGGCCTGGCCCAGCCGACGCAAAAACTCGAGATTCTGCCGCTGATATTCCACCAGCTCTTCTGCCAGCGCGGGCGCCCGCAGGGACTGGACGAGGTCCCAGTGGTCATAGAGGTAGAACACTTCGCGCCAATTCAGCGGCTCGGTGGCGGCGTCTTTCAGCCGGTAGCCGGACACCGCGACAGGGGGAGACTGGAGCCGCGCCGCCAGCTGGACCACCGGCAGCCCGAAGAGAAAAGCTGCCAGCATATTGCGCCGGCGGGGGTAGCCGAATACCAGTCCAACCTCGCCGCGATCCAGCAGCAGCCCCTGGGTGCGGGGCTTGTCGTGGGCGCGGTAGTTGGACCAGGAAAAGGTCGTGACGTCGTTCAAACCGTCCAGGAAGATGACCCCCTCCGGGCGATGTCCCTGGCGCAGGAGGTGCAGCAGCTTGTCCACCTCACGAATTGAGTCGTAGGCCTGCACCGCCAGG